>NZ_JAURUY010000017.1:0-49143 GCF_030803485.1 Curtobacterium sp. 260
CGGCCCCGGGGGGGGGGCCGGGGCGGGGGGGGGGCCCCCCGGGGGGGGGGGGGGGGGGGGGGGGGGGGGGGGGGGCGCCCCCCCCCCGGGGGGGGGGGGGGGGGGGGGGGGGGGCGGGCCCCCCCCCCCCCCGCGCCTCCCGTCGTGCGTGCGACCGTGTCGCGTGGCCGGTCGGTCCTGGTGGCCGTCCGGTCCTCCACAGCTCCGGTCGTCGTCCTGCCGCTGCGGTCCCCGCGCTCCTAGGATGGGCGCAACGGAACAACAGATGCGGAATCCCGGTCACGACCGACCGTGCCGGAGCCGCTGGGGGGAATCATGGAAGTCCTGCTCGCACTCGGCGCCGTCCCGCTCGTCATCGTGGGGATCATCGTCCTCGCCGTGATCGCGCTCGTGTACGCCAAGCTCGTCTACCGCAACGCCGGTGCGGACGAGGCGATCATCATCACCGGGAAGCGGTCGCGGAAGGTCAAGAACCCCGACGGCACCGAGACCGTCGAGTCCGGCATCAAGGTCGTCCTCGGTGCGGGTGTGCTCGTCCGACCGTTCTTCGAGCGGGTGGCGAAGATCTCGCTGTCCTCGCGTGCGATCGACATCAACGTGAACGCGCAGGACTCCCGCGGCGTCACGATCGACGTCGAGGCCGTGGCGCTCGTCAAGGTGGGCGAGGCCGATGCGTCGATCCGTGCTGCTGCGCAGCGCTTCCTCGGCCAGGAGAAGAAGATCGACGACTTCGCGCGCGAGGTCCTGTCCGGTTCGCTCCGCGCGTCGATCGGCGCGACCGACGTGTCGACGATCATCCGCAACCGCGACCAGCTCACGGTGGCGGTCCTCGACGTCGCCAAGGACGCCCTGCACAGCCAGGGTCTCGACGTCGACTCGTTCGAGATCAAGGGCATCTCGGACCGCAACGACTACATCAGCGACCTCGGTCGTGCCGAGCGCGCCCGCGTCCGGCTCGAGGCGGAGAACGCCGAGGCCCAGGCCGACCGCGAGGCACGCGAAGCCCGGGCCACCGCCGACCAGGCGATCGCCGAGGCCGAGAACACCCTCGCCATCCGTCGTGCGGCGCTGCAGCTCGACGCCGACCGGGCGTCGGCCGAGGCTGCAGCGGCCGGTCCGCTCGCGCAGGCTCGCGCGTCGCAGGGCGTCGTCGAACAGGAGCAGATCACGGCGCAGAAGCGCGCCGAGCTCCGTCGTGCCGAGCTCGAGTCCGAGGTGAGCGCGGTCGCCGAGGCGAACGCGCGCAAGACCCGGGTGGAGGCCGAGGCTGCTGCGGCTGCCCAGGTCGAGACGGCCCGTGCGCAGGCCGAGGCCCGACGCATCTCGGCCGAGGCGGTCGCCGCCGAGGCCCAGGCCGAGGCTGCCGCCCGCAAGCTCGCCGCCGACGCCTCACGTGCGGAGGGTGAGGCCGCGGCCGACGCCATCCGTGCGAAGGGTCAGGCCGAGGCCGACGCGACGAAGGCCCAGGCCGACGCGCTCGCACAGCACTCCGAGGCCGTGCTCCGGGTGAAGGCGCTCGAGACGCTGCCGAGCATCGCCCGCGAGCTCGCGGCGCCGATGGGCAACATCGACAAGCTGACGGTCGTGTCCTCGGACGGCGCAGGCGCCCTGTCGAAGAGCGTCGTGAGCCAGTTCAGCGAGGTCGACGCGCTGCTCGGTACCACGGCCGGCTTCACGCTGAGCGACATCGTGAAGAGCACGACGACCGGCCAGGCCGCTGCCCGGGCGGTCGCGCGTGAACAGGACGCCGCGCCGGTCGACTGACGGGCTCGGTCATGCGCACGGGCGCGGTCGGGTCAGCCCCGGTCGCGCCCGTCGTCGTCCCGGTGTCGCTGCTGGCCGCCGGCGTCCTCGCGCTGGTCCTCAACCGGGTCGCTGTCGGTGGCCGGGTCGCCGTCGGTGACCGGGTCACCGTCGGTCGACTCCTGCGGCCGTCCCTGCAGCGCATCCCGCTCGGCGGCCAGACGCTGCTGCCAGACGACGCTGCGGGCGGCGCCCTCGAGCACGTCCTCGACCTGCCCGCCGGTCTTCGCTGCGAGTGCGCCGCTCAGGCCCGCGGTGAGGGTGCCGCCAGCGGCAGCGAGGCGTTCCATGACCTCCTCCTGCCGGGGCGTGAGGGGTTCGTCGACCATGCTGTCCACGGTCTCGCGGATGTTCGCCTCGCTGGCGTCGAGCGAGGCGTCGTCCCCGGCGTGCAGTGCGGCGGCCTCGCCGACGACGACGAGTCCGAGCCGTGCGGCGTCGTCCTCGGGACGGGGGCGTTCGTTCTCGTCGGTCATGGCGGGGACGCTACGCCCCGGCCGATGTACGGCCGTCAGCACCCTGTCCCCCCTGCTCGGGGTCGACCGGTCGCACGGGACGACGAAGGACCCCGGACCGTCACGGTCCGGGGTCCTTCGTGGTGCCGCTCCGACACCCCCACGTCGGTCAGTGGCGCCTGCCGGTGGTCAGCGGCGCGCGCCGCGACCCGCGAAGCGCGTGTAGAGGAACAGCACGATGACGGCACCGATGATCGAGCCGATGATGCCGGCCGGCTGGAAGAAGCCGTCCATCGGGTCGTGCTGGAAGATGAGGAACCCGAGGAAGCCGCCGACGAACGAGCCGATGATGCCGAGCACGATCGTCATGAGGATCGACATGTGCTGCTTGCCGGGGATGATCAGCCGGGCGAGGGCGCCGGCGATGAGGCCGATGATGATGAGGCTGATGATGAGACCGAGCACGGTGTCCTCCTTGGGTCAGACCTGTCGCGGTCCGGGGGTGTCCGCGATCTGGGTCGGCCCCGATTGAACACCGCTCTTCCCCAGCGTGTTCACAGCCTGCATGGAGGCGCAGGTGGAGCGCCGGCGCTACCGGGGGTCACACCGCCCCGGACGACTCCAGCTCCGCCTGCAGCTCGGTGTCCGAGGGCTCCACGAAGTGCTTGCCGTTCGGCAGCACCACGACGGGGATGTTCTTGCGGCCGCTGATGGCCTCGGCCCGGTCGGCGGCGGACAGGTCCGCCTCGACGTCCACGTAGTCGTAGTCGACCCCGAGGCGGTCGAGGAGCGCCTTCGAGCGTCGGCAGTCGCGGCACCAGTCCGCGCCGAACATCGTCACCTTGTCGAACGTCGCATCTGTCATGTCCTCACAGTACGTCCGACGGCCGCGGGACATTCCCGCGTCGACGCCCACGCCCCGACGACGCGTGACCGCATGACCGTCAGCCCGCGCGACTCCGCGCCGACCCGCACGCCCTACGATGGCCCCATGCCGCAGCGACCCGACCCCGAGCGGGCCGCATGGGCCGCGGCAGCCGTCCGACGCTTCGCCGCGGCGACCAACTTCCTCGTCGCCGGCCGCACCGTCCGTGTGCTCGGCGGCGACCCGCGTGACGCCGCGGCGCTCGTCGCACTGCTCACCGGGCTCGGTGCACGCACCGCGGTGGGCCCCGCCCCTGCGGACCACGAGCCGGTCGACGACGAGCCGATCGACCAGCTCTGGTGCCTCGGTGACCCGGACGAGTCGACCGCTGCCGTCGAGCGCGAGACCGACCGGCCCCGCGGTGCGACCCTCGTGGTGGTGGACGCCGGCCGGTACGTCCCCGCGGTCGACGAAGACGCCTTCGGCCCGGACGCCCCAGCCCGCCCCGGGGTGCTCGCCGTCCCGACGTTCTCCGACGACGTGTTCCTCGTCTCCACCGGTCGGGAGCCCGAGGACGACCCTGCCGCCGAGGACCGCATCCGCTGGGCGCGCAGGTCGATGCCGGTCGCCCGTGCGGTCGCCGCGGAGCTCCGTGACGGCGGGCTGCTCCGCGGTACCCGGGTCGGCGTCGCGATGGTGCTCGAGCCGAAGACCGCCGTGCTCAGCCTGCTCCTGCGCGACGCGGGCGCCGAGGTCGTCGTGTACGCGCACGCCGACGAGACGGACGACGCGGTCGCGGACGTGCTCCGCCGCGCCGGGATGCCGGTCCACGCGGACAGCACCGCGTCGCTCGCCGAGCAGCACCGTCTCGCCCTGGCGATGCTCGACACGCGTCCGCACGTGCTCCTCGACGACGGCTCGCACCTGATCCGCCTCGCGCACCAGGAGCGGCCCGAACTGTTGCCGACCATGCTCGGCGCCGCGGAGGAGACGACGAGCGGCCTCCGACCCCTCCGCGTCATGGCCGAGCGCGGCGAGCTCGGCGTCCCCGTGATCGCGGTGAACGACGCCCGCGCCAAGACCTGCTTCGACAACCGCTTCGGCACCGGCCAGTCCACGGTGTTCGCGACGCTCGACCTGGTGGACGCGCTCCCGTCTGCCGTGCACCGGGTCCGGCCGGGAGGCACGGCGGTCGTCGCCGGCTTCGGTCCCGTCGGCGAGGGGGTCGCCCAGGTCCTCGTCGCGCTCGGCTTCCGGGTCACGGTCGCCGAGGTCGACCCGGTCCGCGCCCTGCAGGCGCGCTTCGCCGGGCACGCGGTCGCACCGTTCGTCGACGCGGTGCGCGACGCCGACCTCGTGGTGAGTGCCTCCGGGGTGGCGGACACCGTGGACCACACGGTCCTGCGCGCGTGCGCGGTCGGTGCGGTCGTGTCCGTCGCGGGGGGCGTCGACGACGAGGTCGCCCTGTCCGCGGCGGCCGCCGCCGGTGCGGTCCGGACGGCCGTGGCGCAGCACGTGGAGCGCCTGACCTGGCCGGACGGCCACCAGGTGCTCGTCCTCGCCGGGGGCAACGGGGTGAACACGAGCGCCGCCGAGGGCAACCCCGTCGAGATCATGGACCTGTCCTTCGCGGTGCAGCTCGGCGCCCTGCGGATGCTGCTCGAGCGCGGCGACGAACTCCCGCGCGCCGTCGTGCCGGTCGACCCCGCGGTGGACGAGGCGACCGCCCGCGTCGCGCTCGCCGCGTGGGGGAGCCGGGTCGCTCCTCCCGTCCGGATCGCCGAGCAGCCCGCCGACCGCGAGCCGGACGTGCGGACGCACCGGTTCGGGACACCCCGGTGACCGCGTCGCCGGTCGTGGTGCACTCGGCGCGCGTCGTCGTGCCGATGACGGCACCGCCGATCGCCGACGGGGCGGTCGCGGTGCAGGACGGACGGATCCTGCACGTCGGCGACCGGTCGTGGGTGGTCGACCAGCTCGACGCCGCCGGGCGCACGTGCACGGAGCGGCGCTGGCGGGGCGCGCTCCTGCCGGGTCTCGTCAACGCGCACACGCACCTGCAGTACACCGGCATGTCCGGTGTCGGTCAACGACAGTACGCGGGTTTCGAGGACTGGGCGGCTGCGTTCAACCTTGACTACGCGCTCCCGCACGACTGGCGGGCGGAGGCGTCCGCGGGCGCCGTCGCATCGATCGCGGCGGGCGTCACGAGCATCGCGGACGTGGTGACCGACATCGAGGCTGCGGACGTCCTGGAGCAGCACGGCCTCGGCGGGATCGCCTACTGGGAGGTCATGGACTGGGAGAACGCGGCGTGGGAGTCCCACGGGCGCGACCAGGTGCTCGACGAGCTCGCACGGATCCCGACCACGCCCGGGGCGGGGCTGTCGCCGCACGCGCCGTACTCCCTCGACGTGGCACCGCTGCTCGAACTGCCGGACATCGTGCGCCAGCGGGGGCTCCGGCTGCACCTGCACCTGGGCGAGGCGGCGTTCGAGGGGGAGCGGGTCTCGCTCGGGCCGGTCCCGGGGCTCGAGGGCGTCGACGGCGTCGGGCACACCGCGGACTGGCACCTGGCGAACGTGCCGTCCTTCCGGGCCATGCGGGCGCTCGGCTTCGGCGCCAGTGCCACCGCGTTCGTCGACCGGCTGGGCGTGCTGGGCCCCGACTGCCACATCGCGCACGGCGTGTACGTGACCGCGTCCGACCGAGCCCTCCTCCGGGCACGTGGGACCACGGTCGCGCTCTGCCCCCGGTCGAACGCCGTCATCGGCCTCGACCCGCCGCCCGTGGCGGACTACCTGCGCGAGGGCAGTCCGATCGCGATCGGCACCGACTCCCTGTCGTCGTCGCCGTCCCTCGACCCGATGGCCGACGTCACCGCACTGCACCGCATCGCCCGCGCCCAGGGGTACGCGCACCGCGACCTGCACGAGCGGCTGCTGGCGGCGGCGACGCTCGGTGGCGCGCACGCGATGGGGACGGCGGTCGGGCCGGACCGCGTCGGACACCTCGCCGTCGGGGCACGAGCCGACCTGGCCGTGTTCGACGTCGACGCCCGGACCGTGCCCGACGCGCTCGCCGAACTCGTCGAGGACGGTGCCGGCCGCGCCGTCGCGACGATCGTCCGCGGCGTCGTGCGGGCCACCGACGGCACCGTGCACCCGCTCGACCCCGAGACAGCCCCCACCCGGGGCCCCGGTTCCGGGGACACCCGGGGCCCCGTCCCCCACCACGTCCGTCCCCAGGAGGAACGATGACCGACACCGCACCCCGCCCCGGCATGGTCGCCCGCCGCACCGTCGGCGGCGAGCTGATCGAGTGGCTCGACGTCCCGCAGCGCGCGGCCGCCCTCGGCATGGAGCCGCACCCGGAGGGCGGTTGGTACGTGCGCACGTGGACCTCGCCCTCGACCGTCGAGACCCCGGCCGGCGAGCGTCCCGCCGCGACCCTCATCCACTTCCTGCTGCCCCCGGGCGAGGCCTCCGCCTGGCACCGTGTCACGAGCGACGAGATCTGGATGTGGCACGGGCCGGACACCGTCGTGCTCGAGCTCGGCGGCTCCGGCGACCGGCCCGAGCCCGGGGACCGGATCACCCTCGGCCCGGACGCCGGCCGGCACCGGCTGCACGACGCCCAGGCCTTCGTGCGCGGTGGGGTCTGGCAGCGCACCCTGCCCGGCGACGGCGAGGTGCTCCTCAGCTGCATGGTGTCGCCCGGGTTCTCGTTCGACGACTTCACGATGGCGGGCGACACCGACGGCGACGCCGCGACCGCGTAGTCGACGGTCATCCGCGTCGCGGTGGTATCCCACGCGCCGGTACACTGCCTCCTGCCCGCTCCACCCCGCTCTGTCCCGCTGACGAAGGCCCTCCCGTGACCCGCACCCGCCGTCTGTCCCTCGCCGTCGCCACCGCCACGGTCGCCGCCCTCGCGCTCGCCGCCTGCTCCGCCGGTGGGAGCAGCACCGGGAGCGACGGCACCGTCACGGACGGCAAGCTCACGATCGCGACCGGCCAGCCGGCCTACTCGCCCTGGGTGGAGGACGACGACCCGCAGTCCGGCAAGGGCTTCGAGTCCGCCGTGGCCTACGCGGTCGCGAAGGAGATGGGCTACGCGAAGGGCGACGTCGTCTGGAAGCGCAGCACCTTCGACAGCGCCATCGCCCCCGGCCCGAAGGACTGGGACCTCAACGTCCAGCAGTTCTCGATCGACGCGAAGCGCAAGAAGGCCGTCGACATGTCCACGCCGTACTACACGACCACGCAGGCCGTCGTGACGACGTCGGGGTCGAAGGCCGCGAAGGACACCACCGTCGCCGCACTGAAGGGCGACACGATCGGTGTCGCCTCGGGCTCCACGAGCATCAGCTCCGTGAAGGACGTGCTCGGCGTCACTCCGCAGGTGTTCAACTCGAACGACGACGCCGTGCTGGCGCTGAAGTCGGGTCAGATCGACGCCATCGTGACCGACCTGCCGACCGCCTTCTACATGGCCGCCGCGCAGCTCGACGACGGCACGGTCTCGGCGCAGTTCCCCGAGGACGGCTCCGGCGACCAGTTCGGCTTCGTGCTGCCGAAGGGCTCCGCGCTGACGAGCAAGGTCGACAAGGCTCTCGAGGCCCTGGAGAGCGACGGCACGCTCGCCGACCTGCAGACGAAGTGGCTCTCCTCGGAGACGAACGCCCCCGTCCTGAAGTAGCCCGGTGACCGCCCCAGCAGGTGCCGGTGCCCCGGTGACCGCTCCAGCGCCGAGCCAGGTCGAGCTCGAACGACGGCTCTACCGTCGGCAGCGCGGCCGCCGCTCGGTCGTCGTGTCGGTCGTCTCGACGTTCGTCGTGATCGCGGTCGTCTGGCTCGGCGTCGTGAACACGCCCGGCTGGGCCGCGGTGCAGCAGTCGTTCTTCGACCCGCAGACCGCGATCGACACCTTCCCGGCCGTCCTGCTCGGGCTGTGGCTGAACATCCGCATCCTGTTCTTCAGCGCGATCGGCGTCGCCGTGCTCGGCACCCTGCTCGCCGTCGTGCGGGGGCTGCGGAACCCGGTGTTCTTCCCACTGCGGATGCTCGCCACCGCCTACACCGACCTGTTCCGGGGTCTGCCGCTCATCATCGTGCTCTACCTGGTCGGCTTCGGCATCCCGGGGCTCGGCATCTTCCCGCGGCAACCCCCGGAGGTCTGGGGCACCATCGCGATCGTGCTCACGTACTCGTCCTACGTCGCCGAGGTGCTCCGCGCCGGCATGGAGGCCGTGCACCCGTCCCAGCGCCTCGCAGCCCGGTCGCTCGGCCTGTCCCACGCCGGGACGCTGCGGCTGGTCGTGCTGCCCCAGGCGATCCGCAAGGTCACCCCGGCGCTCATGAACGACTTCGTCTCGATGCAGAAGGACGTCGGCCTGGTGTCGATCCTCGGCGCCGTCGACGCGGTGCGGAGCGCTCAGATCGCACAGGCCGAGACCTACAACTTCACGCCGTACCTCGTCGCGGGGCTGCTGTTCGTCGTGATCAGCCTCCCGCTCATCCGGGTGACGGATGCCATCGCTCGACGGCAGCAGTGTCGCGAGCAGATCGGGGGGACGGTGTGAGCGAGTCGGTGGTCCTGGAACTGCGCGGACTGCGCAAGACGTTCGGCGAGCACGAGGTCCTGCGGGGGATCGACCTGACCGTGCACCGCCACGAGGTGATCTGCGTCATCGGGGCGTCCGGCTCCGGCAAGTCGACACTGCTGAAGACGGTGAACCTGCTCGAGGGCATCGACGACGGCGAGATCCTGCTCCAGGGGACGGACATCGCCGACCCCCGCACCGACGTCGACGCCACCCGCGCCCGGATCGGCGTGGTCTTCCAGCAGTTCAACCTGTTCCCGCACATGCGGGTGCTCGACAACGTCACGCTCGCGTCCCGTCGGGTGCACGGCATCGCCCGGGCCGAGGCCGAGGCGACCGCCCGCCGACTGCTCGACCGGATCGGCCTGGGCGACTTTGCCGGGGCGTACCCGGACCGGCTCTCCGGCGGGCAGCAGCAGCGTGTCGCCGTGGTGCGGGCGATCGCGACGTCGCCGGAGCTGCTCCTGCTCGACGAGGTGACGAGCGCCCTCGACCCGCAGCTCGTCGGCGAGGTGCTCGACCTCGTCCGCGAGCTCAAGGAGCAGGGCGCCACGATCCTGATGACCACCCACGAGATGTCCTTCGCCCGCAACGTCGCCGACCGCATCGTGTTCCTGCACCAGGGCGAGGTGGTCGAGCAGGGTGCGCCGGCCGACGTGCTCGACCGGCCGCAGCACCCGGCGCTCGTCGAGTTCCTGTCCCGCGTCCACGCCTGACCCCGCGTCCACGCCTGACCCGGGTCACACGGCGAGCAGCACCTTGCCGATGACCTCGCCGTCGCGGACCCGGCGGTGTGCCTCCGCTGCCTCGGCGAGCGGGACCACCGAGTCGACGATCGGTCGCACGCTGCCGTCGGCGACGAGCGGCCAGACGTGCTCGCGGACGGCGGCGACGATGGCGGCCTTCTCGTCGAGCGGCCGGGCTCGGAGCGTCGTCGCGCTGATGGTCGCACGCTTCCGCATCATCGCGCCGAAGTCGAGCTCGCCCTTCTGCCCGCTGCCCGCCGCGATCACGGCGATGTGTCCGTTCGGTGCGAGCACCTCGAGGTGCTTCGCGAGGTAGTCCGCCCCGACGACGTCCAGCACGACGTCGACCCCGCGGCCGTCGGTGAAGTCGCGGGCGCGCTCGACGAAGTCCTCGGTGCGGTGGTCCACCACGAGATCGGCGCCGAGCTCCCTCGAAGCACGCACCTTCCGCTCCCCGCCGCTCGTCGCGATCACCCGGGCACCGAGCGCCTTCGCCCACACGACCGCGTGCGATCCCATGCCGCCCGTGCCGCCGTGCACCAGCAGGGTCTGCCCGGGCCGGAGCCCCGCGAGCATCCCCACGTTCGAGTACACCGTGCACGCGGCCTCGGGCAGTCCCGCGGCCTCGACCAGGTCCACGCCGTCGGGCACCGGCAGCACCTGGGCCGCGGGCACGGCCACGAGGGTCGCGTAGCCGCCACCCGACAGCAGCGCGCACACCCGGTCACCCACCGCGAACCCGTCGACGCCGTCGCCGAGCGCGCGGACCGTCCCGGAGACCTCGAGGCCCAGCACATCGGACGCGCCGGGCGGCGGCGGGTAGTTGCCCGCGACCTGCTGCAGGTCGGCGTTGTTGACCCCGGCCGCTGCCACCTCGACGAGGACCTCGCCCGGCCCGGCGACCGGGTCCGGGTGCTCGTCGAGTCGGAGTCCGCCGTCGTGTGCCGTGATCGCCTGCATGCCCTCGACCGTACGCCCCGCGGCAGGGCAGACCGGCACGGCTCGTGGCACGGCAGGCCCGACGGACGCCGTGTACCGTCGGTGCCGATCCGCGCCGCTCCGTCGCGCGGGCACGACCAGGGGGGACGTCCATGTCCAGGAAGACCATCGCCGTCGCGACCGCGGCACTCGCCGTCGCACTGCTCGCCGGCTGCTCGAACGGGGGCTCCGGGAACGGCGGCGCCGAGGGCTCCGGCTCGGCGGCCTCCTCGGCCCCGAGCTCCGCGGCGCCGCAGGCCGCGTCCCAGAGCAAGGCCGAGGCGTGCAACGCGTTCCAGTCGAAGGTCGAGGACGCCGCGAAGGGCCTGCAGTCGCAGGTCACGGAGCTGCAGTCGGACCCGCAGGCAGCCGTCGCGAAGCTCGAGGAGTTCGACCAGTCGCTGTCCGACGGCGTCGACGCGGTGCAGAACGCCGACGTCAAGCCGAAGGCCGAGGCGTTCCGGTCGGCGTACACCGACATGCTGACGCAGATCAAGGCGATCACGGCGGACCCGCAGTCGGCGGACCTGTCGGCGTTCTCGGACACCACGCAGAAGGTCCAGGACGCGGGGACCGACTTCCAGCAGGCCTGCACGTCCTGACCGCCGCAGCACGACGACGCCCCGTCCACCGATCGGTGGACGGGGCGTCGTCGTGCGGGTGCTCCGGCCCGTCAGGCCGCCGGTCGAGCAGCGTCGAGCCGGGCGACGTCCTCGTCGCGGAGCTTCACCGTCGCCGCGACGACCGAGTCCAGGATCGACTGCGGCCGCGACGCACCCGGGATCGGGATCACCACGTCGCTCTTCTGCAGCTCCCACGCCAGCGCCACGACCTGCGGCGACACGTCGCGCTCGCGGGCGATGACGGCGAAGTCCTCGTACGCGGTCCCCAGGTCGGCGGCCTTCGCGATGCCGCCGAGGGGGCTCCACGGCAGGAACGCGATGCCGAGCTCGTCGCACAGCTCGAGCTCCGGCTCGCTCGACCGGAACGCCGGTGAGAACTGGTTCTGCACCGAGACGAGGCGGCCGCCCAGGACCTCGTTCGCCTCACGGATCTGGTCGGGGTCGGCGTTCGAGATGCCCGCCATGCGGATGACGCCCTCGTCGAGGAGCTCCGCGAGTGCCCCGATCGAGTCCGCGTAGGGCACCGACGGGTCCGGCCGGTGGAACTGGTACAGGCCGACGGCGTCGACACCGAGGCGCTTCGCCGAGGCCTTCGCGGCCTCCTTGAGGTACTCCGGTCGGCCGTCCTGCGCCCACGCGCCCGGTTCCGGCCGCAGGTGGCCGCCCTTCGTGGCGACGAGCACCGCGTCGGTGTCGCCGTGGAACTCGCGGATCGCCTTCGCGATGAGCTCCTCGTTGTGCCCGACCTCGTCCTTGGCCGCCTGGTGGTAGGCGTCCGCGGTGTCGATGAGGGTGACGCCCGCCTCGAGGGCGGCGTGGATGGTCGCGATCGCCTGTCGCTCGTCGGGCCGCCCCTCGATCGACATGGGCATCCCGCCCAGTCCGATCGCGCTGACCGACACGTCTCCGATGACTCGTTGCTTCATGCGCCCAGCTTGCGCCGGTCGACCGGGGCGACGCCCAGCGTGCGCGGACGGGACAGGCCGACGGGACCGCCGGACGGGAGGCCCGTGGCGGCCCCACCACGCGCCTCCCGTCCGGCGGACGCCGCGCTAGGGGAGCTGCAGTGCGGTCACCTGGCCGGCCCCCGTCGCCGGGTCGGTCGCCTGCGCGAACACGACCCCGCCCCAGGTGACGACCACGATCGCCAGGACGAACCCGAGCGCGGCGATCCACCACGACGAACGACGACGCACCCAGGCGCCGACCGCGAGCACGACCGTCGCGACCCCGATGACGAAGGACCCGCCGACCGCGATCGCGGCGCCGCCGAGGAAGCGGCCCGGCGAGCACCCCGTGGCCGCGTCACAGCCCGCGGTGGCCGAGACGACCGCGATGATCCCGACCACCAGGGTGAGGAGCGTCAGGAGGGCACCGGCTGCGAGCAGGAGGACGGTCGACACCCGGTCCGCGACCCGGCCCGCGGGGAACAGCGTCGTGCCGCCACGCGCCCACGCGGCGCGTTCGGTGCTGCCCGGGCCCGACTGCGACGGACCCGAGGGTGAGGACTGCGGCGGACCGCCGGACGGGTGCGACCAGGTCATGCGACCGGTCTACCGTGCCTCGACGCCGAACGCCCGGGCGAGCCGCTGGATCTTCTGCGCGCGGCCGAGTCGCGGGAGGTCGGAGCCGTCGCGGATGACCTGCCCGCGGGCGTCGAAGTCGTCGAGGAAGTCCTGCGCCCAGGCGACGTCGGTCGGCGTGGGGGAGATGACCTCGTTGATGACCGGCAGCTGCTCGGTGTCCAGGCAGAGCTTGCCGGTCAGGCCGAGCGACACCGCCACCTGGGACTGCTCGCGGAGGATCGCGTGCGCCGAGCCGACCGTCGGGCCGTCGATCGGACCCGGCAGGTCGCCCACGCGCGAGGCGACGACGAGCCGGGAGCGCGGGTAGGCCATGGCGAGCGTGTCGGCCGAGGTGCCGGTGTCGCGGCGGTAGTCACCCGAGCCGAAGGCCAGACGGAAGGCGCCCTGTGCCTTCGCGATCGACGTCGCCTCCTCGATGCCGAGCGCCGACTCGACCAGGGCGATCACCGGGGTGTGGCCGCCGAGCCGGTGCCACGTGTCGGTGACCTGCGCGGGGGACTCGGTCTTCGCGAGCATCACGCCCTGCAGGCCCGGGAGCCCGCGGAGCTCCTCGACGTCGTCCGCCCAGAAGTCCGTCGTGACGTCGTTGATCCGGACCCAGGCCTCGCCGCCGCCCGCGAGCCACGAGGCCACGGTCGTGCGGGCACCCGGCTTCGCGGCGGGGTCGACGGCGTCCTCGACGTCGAGGATGATCTGGTCGGCGCGCGACCGCTGTGCCCGCTCGAACCGGTCGGCTGCGGTGCCGGGCACGAGGAGCCACGACCGCGAGATCTCGGCGGGGACCGACCGACGCCGGTCCGGCCGGGCCGACGAGGGTGCGGGGGCGGACGGGGCGGTGCGGTCGTCGATGGCCATGCCACGTTGCTACCACACCGGCCGGTCGGACCACGTACCGGGCCCGCACGGAAAGCCGGAAACGTCGGGTCATTGCCAGGGAGGCCGCCCGCTTCCGCCTACAGTGTCGGATGTGTGGCGAGACAGGGTGACCGACGGCGCGGACGACGCGGATGACGACGTCCCCGTCCAGGGCGCCGACGCGCCCGAGGACGGGCGCGAGCAGCGGGAGGGCGACCGGAGCGACGAGCCGGACCGCACCCTGCGGCCGGAACTGCAGCTCACGAGCCCGCAGGCGATCAGCCTGGGCGACCCGCGCCTCCAGGCCGGCAACGCCGCCGAGCCCACGTGGGACGCCTGGCGGACGCAGCTGACCGGTGTCGGCGGCACGAGCCCCCTCACGCACTTCACTGACCACCCGCGTGCCCGGATCGAGCTGTCCACCACGCACCCCGGCGGACTCGCGCAGTTCATCACCGGCAAGACGACGCTGCTCTCGAGCCTGATCCGCGACGAGGTCGCGCTGCGCGCCGCGCGTGTCGCCGCCGCCCAGGTCGAGGCGAAGGGCACCGAGCTCGCGACCGTGCGCGGGATCGACGCCGTGAAGCTCGGCATCGGCATGGCCGACTGGCAGCACGGCGACGAGCACTTCCGCGGCCCGGTGCTGCTCCGCCCGCTCGCGATCCGTCGGCACGGCCGTGACTTCGAGGTGCGCCTGCTCGGCGAGCCGGTGCTCAACCCCGGGCTGGCCGACGCGCTGCACGAGCAGTACGGCGTCATCCTCGACGCCCAGTCCTTCGTCGCGCTCGCGCAGCAGGACGGCTCGTTCACCCCGAACCCCGTCATCGACCGGCTCCGCGGCCTGACCGCGCACATCCCCGGCTTCTCGGTGCACGCGCGCCTGGTCGTCTCGACCTTCGCCGAGGTCGCCAGCGGCATGGTCGAGGACACCGGCGACCTGTCCCACCCGGTGCTCGACGCGCTCGCCGGCAACCCGAGCGCGAAGTGGCAGGTCGAGCAGTCCTACCACCCGGTCGAGCAGACCCCGTCGGACGAGCGCAGCCCGGAGACCGACACGCTGCTGCTCGACGCCGACGACGAGCAGGAGAACGTGATCGCGCAGATCACGGCGGGCAACTCGATCGTCGTGAAGACCCTGCCGGGCACCGGCGGGACGCAGACGATCGTCAACGCGCTCGGCGGCCTCGTCGCGGCGAACAAGCGCGTCCTCGTCGTGAGCCCGCGGCGGGCGACCCTGCGGGGCATCGCCGCACGCTTCGCCGAGGTCCAGCTGCCGGGCGTCGCCGTCACGCCGGGCACCCTGCGCCGTGACGTCGTCCGGGGCATCGCGCGCAACGAGAAGGCCGCGCGTCCGAACCTCCGCGAGGTCGACGACGCCCTGGTCCGGCTCCGCAAGGTCCTCACCGACTACCGCGGCTCGCTGACCCGCGTCGACCCGGACTTCGGCGTCTCGGTGCTCGACTGCCTGGTCGAGCTGTCCCGGCTGTCGCTCCTGCCGGTGCCGCCGTCGACGACCGCCCGACTGTCGAAGCGGTCCGTGACGAGCATGGTGGAGGGGCGTTCGCGCGTCGCCGAGACCATGGTCAGCGCGGCCAACCTCGGCGAGTTCCGCTACGGCCCGGACGACTCGCCCTGGTACGGCGCCAAGTTCGGCTCGAGCGACGGCGCGCAGCGGGCGCACAAGACCGCGAAGGACCTCGACGCCGACGGTCTGCCGACGCTGCTGCGCCGCGCGCACGACCTCGTGGCGTCGACCCACATGCGGCAGTTCACGACGATCAACGAGCTCGGCATCTACCTCCGCCTGCTCACCGAGATCCGGGACACCCTCGACCGCTTCCTGCCCGTCGTCTTCGACCGGTCGGTGTCGGAGCTCGTCGCCGCGACGGCCCCTCGTGGCGAGGGCGCCCCGATGTCGTCGACCAACCGTCGTCGGCTGAAGAAGCTCGCGCGTGAGTACGTCCGACCGGGAGTGCACGTGTCCGACCTGCACGAGGCGCTGACCCGCGTGCAGCAGCAGCGCGTGCTCTGGCAGCGTTACGTCGCGGCCGGCGTGAACCCCGAGGTGCCCACGGGCATCGGGGACGTGCAGGTGCTCTTCTCGAACGTCGTGCAGGACCTCGCCCGACTCGACGAGCCCCTCGGCCGGACCGAGCGGGACCGCCAGCTCGCGAACCTGCCGATCGACGAGCTCGTCCCGACGGTCGCCCGCCTGGCCGAGGAGTCCGACGTCCTGCACAACCTGCAGGAGCGCACCGAGCTGATGCAGACCCTGCGCGACCTGCAGCTCGAGCCGCTCATCACCGACCTGGCGCACCGCCACGTGCCGGACACCCAGGTGCCGGCCGAGCTCGAGCTCGCCTGGTGGCAGTCCGCGCTCGAGACGATGCTCGAGTCCGACCGGGCGCTGCTCGGCGGCAACACCGACATGCTCGACCGGGTCGAGGCCGACTTCCGGCTCGTCGACGACGCGCACGCGGCCGGGGTCTCCCAGGGCCTGGCGTGGCAGCTCGCCGAGAACTGGAAGGTCGGGCTGGTCGACTGGCCGGACGAGGCGACGTCGCTGAAGACGCAGCTCAAGGAGGGCGCGATCACCTCGCGCCTGCTGCAGGACTCCGCGCCGCACCTGTCCCGGTCGATCGCGCCGGTCTGGCTCGCCTCGCCGTACGAGGTCCCCGAGATCGCCGACACGATGCCGTTCGACACGGTGATCCTCGTCGACGCCGGTGCCGTCACCATCGCCGAGACCGTCGGCGCCGTCCGTCGCGCCCGCCAGACCGTCGTGTTCGGTGACCCGGTGACGCAGACCCCGTCGCCGTTCCGGATCGCGGTCGACCCCGACCACCGGGCACTACAGGTGGACGAGGGCACGCTCGACGCCCTGCACGCCGACTCCGCGCTCGCGAAGCTGTCGACGCTCCTGCCGACACTGTCGCTCACGCGGTCGTACCGCGCCGGCGGCGAGGACCTCGCCGAGCTCGTCAATCGCCGCTTCTACGGCGGCCGCATCGAGTCGCTGCCGTGGGCCGGTTCGTTCCTCGGCCACGGCTCGATCGCGATCGACTACGTCAGCGACGGCAAGGCCGTGCCGGACCCCGAGTCGGGGGCGGTCGAGAGCGTCGACGCCGAGGTGGACCGCGTGGTCCGGCTCGTCACCGAGCACGCCCGCACCCGCCCGACCGAGTCGCTCATGGTGATCACGGCGTCGGCGAAGCACGCGGTGCGCGTCGAGCAGGCCGTCCTGACCGCGGCGCAGGGCCACAAGGACCTCACCGAGTTCGTCATCGGCGACCGCGCCGAGCCGTTCATCGTCGCGACGCTCGAGCAGTCCGTGGCACAGAGCCGCGACCGCGTCGTGTTCTCGATCGGGTACGGCCGGACCCCGCACGGCCGCGTGCTGCGTGACTTCGGTCCGCTCGGCAAGCCCGGCGGGGAGCGTCTGCTCGCCGTCGCGATGACCCGCGCGCGCCGGTCGATGGTCATCGTCACGTGCTTCCAGCCGTCGGACATCGAGGCCGAGCGGATGGGCCACGGCACCGTCGCGCTGGCCGAGATCCTCGCCGAGGTCCGCGCGCGCACCGCCGCCGAGTACGTGCCCGACGACTCCGACCCGCTGCTCGTCGACCTCGCCCGACGACTCGAGATGCGCGGCATCCCCGTCGCACTCGGGCACCGGGGCAAGCTCGGCCTGGTCGCGGCGCACGGCGGCGTCTGCGTCACGATCGAGACCGACGCGTCGCTCGTCCGGGGTTCGCTCCGCGAGTCGCTGCGGCTCCGTCCCGAGGTGCTCCGCCGACTCGGGTGGCACTACGTGCGGGTGCACGCGTTCCAGCTGTTCTCCGACCCAGACCGCGTCGCGGACACCGTGGCGTCGGTGCTCGGCGTCGACCGCGGAGCGACCCAGGAGATCTCGATCCCCCCGATCCCCGCACGGCGGTGAGCGGGTCCAGGCGTGCGTCCCGCGCGGCCGGTCCGGTGACGGCGGGGACGGACCAGCTGGTGGGCTCGTGGACGCGGGCCGACGACGTGACGGAGGTCGAGCCTCCTGTCCGTTCCGCGGACGACGGTGCCGGAACCGGTGCCGGCGCCGACACGACCGGCCGCCCGGGAGGCACGCCCCGCCCCACCAGGCGCGTCACCACCGCGCCGGTCACGGGCTACGACCCGGCCGCGCCGCCGGAACCGGCCCGCCACCGCGACGGGGAGAACGACGCCCAGCTGCTGCGCGACGTGCCCCCACACTGGTGACGGGTAGCCTGGGGTCGATGACTGACACCGCGCGACGGCGACCCGACTGGCAGACGTGGCCGAACCTGATCACGCTGGTGCGCTTCCTGCTCATCCCGGTGTTCATCGTCTTCGTCGTGGCCGGCCACCCCGGCTGGGCGCTCGTCACGCTCGTCGTCCTCGGTGTCAGCGACTGGGCGGACGGCTTCATCGCGCGTCGGTTCGACCAGGGCTCCAAGCTCGGCAAGGCGCTCGACCCGATCGCCGACCGTCTGGCGATCATCGCCATCGTGCTGTCGCTCGTGCTCGTCGGCCTGCTGCCGTGGCCGAGCGTCGCGATCATCGTCCTCGTGGACGCGGTGCTCGCGCTGCTGTCCGGCCTGTGGTTCCGCGGCGACCCGGACCTCGACGTCACGTGGACCGGCAAGATCCGATCCGCGCTGCTCTTCGTCGGTCTGCCGCTGCTGCTGTTCTCGTCGACGTCGTGGGCATCGCAGCACGACTGGATCCGGGTGCTCGCGCTCGTCTTCGTCTGGGCGGGCACGATCGGCCACGTCGTCGCCGGTGTGCAGTACGCCCGGGCCCTCGCCGCGAAGCACCGCGCGACGGCCCGCACCGCCTGACGCGGACGCGCGCGGCGCGGGGGTCCGGCCGGCGCCCTCCTGCCCCGTCGAACCAGGAAACCGACGTCGAACCGACCCCGGAGGCTGGTTCGACGTCGGTTCCGTGGTTCGGGATGCCCGCGGCTAGAGCTTCGTCGATCCGCTGATCCCCGGTCCCTCGGGAGCGGTCGACGGGGCGACGTGCGCGCCGCCGCCCGACGCCACCGCGTCGCCGTTCTGCGTGCGGAGCAGGTCGCGGATCTCGAGCAGCACCTCGACGTCGGTCGGCGGGACGTCCTGCGGCGTCTGCTGCTCGTCGTTCTTCACCCGTTCGAAGGCGAGCTTCTTGAGCCGGTTGACCGGGACGACCAGGGCGAAGTAGACGACCGCCGCAACGATGACGAAGTTCAGGACCGCGCCGATGATCGCGCCGAACAGGATGTCCGCCGAGTCCCCGGAGACGGTGGGGATCGACACGACGAGTGCCTTGTCCAGGCTCGACGCGTTGAAGACCGCGCCGATCAGGGGGTTGATGAGCGAGTTCACGATCGCGGTGACGATCGCGGTGAACGCCGCACCGATGACGACCGCGACGGCCAGGTCGATGACGTTCCCGCGGAGCAGGAACTCCTTGAAGCCCTTCACGTGAGCCTCCTTCCGTGTCGAGGAGACCCCACCGTACCGACGGAGACGAGCCCTCGTCAGGAGGCGCTGGGCGCGGCCGGCTTCGACTCGGTCTTCTTCGGCTCCGCCTTCGCCGGCGTGCTCGACGACGGCGAGGACGACGAGGACGACCCCGACGACCCCTCGGCCTTCGGCGTCGACCGCGAGTCGGTGCGGTAGAAGCCGCCGCCGTTGAAGGTGACGCCGACCGGCGAGAACACCTTGCGCAGCGCACCGCCGCAGACGGGGCACTCGGTCAGGGTGGCGTCGGAGAACGACTGCTTGACGTCGAAGGCGTTGTCGCACTCGGTGCAGCGGTACGAGTAGGTGGGCACCCTAGCTCCGGAAGGTGATGATGCGCGACGGCGTGATGATGCCGTCGACGGGTTCGTCGTGGGCCTCGCGCGGGACCTCGTCGAGGTACTCCGCGTCGAAGATCACAGCATAGACGGGCGGCCGGTTCGCCATCGACCCGAGGGTCTTGTCGTAGTAGCCGCGGCCCCAGCCCATCCGGCATCCGTCGTGCCCGACCGCCGCCGCCGGAGTGAGGATCGCGTCGACGTCCCCGAGCGCGAGCGGGGAGAGCACCTCGCCGACGACCTCGGGCATGCCGTGCAGGCCCTCCTGCTCGGAGACCCCGTCGTCGACCGCCCAGTCGAGCAGGCCGTCCTCGCGGGTGATCGGGAGCAGCACCCGGACGCCGTGCTCCTGCGCCCAGCGCAGGAAGGGTCGGACGTCCGGCTCGTCGGGCGCCGACAGGTAGAGCGCGAGCGAGCGCAGCTGCCGTTCCTCCACGAAGCGCTGCAGCGTCGACGTCAGGGCGGTCGTGTCGGTGTCGCGCTCCGTCGTGGTCCGGGTGCGCCGCCGCTGCCGGAGCTCGGCTCGCAGGGCGCGCTTCTCGTTCCCGAGGTCGGCGGTCATGGCGGGGAGTCTACCGAGCGCGGGTTTGCGGCTTCCCGCCGTGGGGCGCGGGATGCCGTGTCCTCCGAAGTGCCCATGCCGGGACCCAGTGGGCGTCCGGTACGTTCGCTGACATGGGCTTCCAGATTTCGAAGGCGGTGATCCCGGCCGCAGGCCTGGGCACGCGCTTCCTCCCCGCGACCAAGGCGATGCCGAAGGAGATGCTCCCGGTCGTCGACAAGCCGGCGATCCAGTACGTGGTCGAGGAGGCCGTGGGCGCCGGGCTGACCGACGTGCTCATGATCACCGGGCGCAACAAGAACGCGCTCGAGAACCACTTCGACCACGTGGCCGAGCTCGAGGAGACCCTCAAGAAGAAGGGCGACCACGAGAAGCTGCAGAAGGTCAACCAGTCGACCGACCTCGCCGACATGCACTACGTCCGTCAGGGCGACCCGCTCGGCCTCGGCCACGCCGTGCTCCGCGCGAAGATGCACGTCGGCCGCGAGCCGTTCGCCGTGCTGCTCGGCGACGACATCATCGACGCCCGCGACCCGCTGCTCAAGCGCATGATCGAGGTCCAGGGCGAGAAGAACGCCACGGTCGTCGCCCTGCTCGAGGTCCCCGAGTCGCAGACCCACATGTACGGCATCGCCACGGTCGAGGAGACCGACACCGACGACGTCGTGAAGATCACCGGCCTGGTCGAGAAGCCCCCGCAGGGCGAAGCACCCTCGAACCTGGCCATCATCGGTCGCTACGTCATCCGTCCCGAGGTCTTCGACGTCCTCGAGAAGCAGGAGCCGGGCAAGGGCGGCGAGATCCAGCTCACCGACGCGCTCATGAAGATGGCGGGCGCCGAGGAGTGGACCGGCGGCGTGTACGGCGTCGTGTTCCGTGGACGCCGGTACGACACCGGTGACAAGCTGGACTACATCAAGGCGATCGTGCAGCTCGCCTCGGACCGCGACGACCTCGGCCCCGACCTCAAGGCCTGGCTGAAGGACTTCAACGCGGGAGAGTAGCCACCCCGTCACGAACGGGTCCGGGGTCCGCCCCGGGCCCGTTCGTGCGTCCACCCGGTCGAGCGCCGGGCACCGGAGGAACCACAGCGATGACGACGATCCCGACCCTGTCCCACGGGCGGGTCACGATCCGGCCCCTCCGGCTCCGCGACACCCGTGACCTCGACGTCGCCCTCGCCACGAACCGCTCGTGGCTGCGGACGTGGGAGGCCACCAACCCCTCCGGACACGTCTCCACCGACGTCCGCGGCAGCATCCGGGCGCTGCAGGCCAACGCCCGCGCCGGGCTCGGCCTGCCGTTCGCGATGGAGCTCGACGGTCGCTTCGTCGGCCAGCTCAACGTGTCCGGCATCACCTACGGCTCGCTCGCCAGTGCGTCCATCGGCTACTGGGTCGTCGAGGGGGCGGCCGGGCACAACGTCACGCCGATCGCGGTCGCGATGGCGGTCGACCACTGCTTCCGGGTCGTCGGCATCCACCGCATCGAGATCTGCATCCGTCCGGAGAACGCGCCGAGTCTGCGGGTCGTCGAGAAGCTCGGCTTCCGGTTCGAGGGCCTGCGCCGCCGGTACATCCACATCAACGGCGACTGGCGCGACCACTTCTGCTTCGCCCTCGTCGCGGAAGAGGTGCGCGAGGGCGTCCTCGACCGCTGGGTCGCCGGTCGCGTCCCGCACGGAGCGGGCAGCGTCCCGGCCGCCGCCCGCGAGGAGGCGGCGACCCCGCTCGACACCCGACCGCGCATCTGACGGTCGTCCCGTCGTCCTGTCACGTCGGCCTGCAGGCGTGACCCGCGTCCCACGGATTCGGTCGCGACTCGCGCAACACGCGTCCGGCAATGGGCGGTCCGGGGAACGCGCACCCCTACCGTGTCCCCATGGCAGGTATCGGCTCCTGGGGCGGCGGCATCGTCCTGCTCATCGCGGCCGTGCTCTGGGTCGTCTACCTCATGCCGTCGTGGGCGGCTCGTCGGCAGTACCTCGCCACCGAGCGGAACGCGATCCGGCTGCAGCAGACGCTGCGCATCCTCGCGCAGACCGCCGAGCTCCCCGACGAGGTCCGGGTCGAGATGAACGCGAAGTCCCTGGCCGAGGCGCAGCGCGTCGCCCGGTCGGAGGAGGCGAAGCGGGCCGCGATCGTCCGAGCGCACGAGGCCGCGCGGCAGCGTGAGATCACCCGGCGCCTCGCGGAGCAGCAGCCCCAGCTCGAGCGGGTGTCGTCCGTCCCCGCACTCACGGCCATGCGGCTGCGCCGCTCCCGGCTCGGTGCGACCCTCTTCGGCGCGCTCGGTGTCCTCGTCGCGGCGGTCGTCTTCGTCGCGGCCCCGGGCGCCTGGCTCGTCGGTGTCGCCGGGCTCGTCGCCGCCGGTGGATCCGCGGCGGTCCTGGCGCAGCTGCACCAGGTCGCCCAGGCGCGGAAGGCGCGTGCCGCGGCGGGCGCTGCGGCGGTGACCCGTGCCTCCCGGCCGTCGACCGCGTGGACGGACCCGGCACCGCCGCTGTCCACCGAGCAGCCCGCCGAGCCGACGCGCGACCGGAGCTGGACGCCGGCCAGCGTGCCGAAGCCCCTGTACGTCGAGCGCCCCGCGGCGCCCGCGCCGTCGCCGGAGTCGTCCGCCGAGCTCGCTGCCCGGCTGCGCGAGCGCGTGGCCGAGGCGAAGGCCGAGGCCGAGGCCGAGGCGGCTGCCATCCGGGCGGGGGAGACCGACCCGACGCTCGCGCGGGTGTCCCGGATGCGGTCCGACGTCGAGGAAGCCGCCGCGTCGCTCTCCGCCCACGACCAGGGCCGTCTCGCCGAGCGACTCGGGCTCCGTGCCCCGGCCGGGGAGGCGGCGCCGTCCCGCCCCGCCGGATCGCCTGCCGCCGGATCGCCTGCCGCCGGACCCGCCGAGCGCGCCGCCGCCGCCGAGCCCGAGCAGCCGGCGACGCCGAGCCGCTGGGCCGGTATGGGGGTCATCGACGACGAGGCGTACCGGCAGACCGACCTCGACGCGATCATGCGTCGGCGCCGCGCGGTCTGACAGCCTCCATGCGCGGCGCGCCCGGACGTGGCGGGCCGATTTCGGTTCGCGCTCCCGGTGGTGCTAGTGTGATCGAGCACTTGGGGCTATGGCGCAGTTGGTAGCGCGTCTCGTTCGCAATGAGAAGGTCAGGGGTTCGAATCCCCTTAGCTCCACCAAGCAGCAGCGAAGGGCCACCCGATCGGGTGGCCCTTCGTCGTTCTCCCGTCCTGCGGCCCGCACACTGTGTCGCACGGTCCACAGCCGGGTCCCGAGACTGTTGCCACGCGCCCGCGCCACCTAGACTGCCGACCGTCCGCACCGGGCGCGGGACCAGCGCCGGGTCTCACCAGGGGGAGCCATCATCCGTACCAGCCGTCTGTTCACGGCCGTCGCGACCGTCGTCGTCGCCGCCGCAGCGCTCGCGTTCGCGGGTCCGACCTCGACCGCCTCCGCAGCGGTGAGCCCGACCGGGATGGACGTCTCCTACCCTCAGTGTGATGCTCCGCTGCCGGCGAACGAAGCCTTCGCGATCGTCGGGGTGAACGGCGAATACCCGAATGAAGACAATGAATGCCTCGTGCAGGAGCTTGCGTGGGCCGCTCGGTCGGCTGGAGGTTCGGCTCAACCCAAGACACAGCTCTACGTGACATTTGCGAATCCCGGGCTCGATCCTCGCGCGAAGTTCTGGCCCACGTCGAACACCTACAAGGGGATCACTCCCTCCAATCGTTTCGGTAAGTGCGGCACCAAGGGCGGCAAGAAGCAGCTGACCCTCGCCTGCTCGTTCGTTTACGGCTATTCGCTTGGCTACGACGACGTCACTATCAGAGGAATCGAGCGACCGGCGGCCTATCGATGGTGGATCGACGTCGAACTGAACTTCTCCCACCAGTCCGCGACCTCGCAGAACCGGGCAGCGCTCGAGGGCATGATCGCCGGGCTGAAGGCGGGCGGCGTCCGGACGATCGGGATCTACTCCACGCCGTCCCAGTGGAAGACGATCGCCGGGTCGGTCGGCAAGGACAGCATCCTGTACGGCCGGTCGAACTGGATCGCGCTCGGCAGGAGCACCATCACGAAGGCCCGCCAGGCGTGCTCGAGCACGCCGCTGTCCGGCGGGAAGATCGCGATGGTGCAGATCGAGGCGGCCTACGGCTCGGGGACGATCGACCGCGACGTCTCCTGCACCTAACGCTCAGCTCGGCACGCTGTCCGTCAGGACGCCGGCCTGCGCGAGCGACGTGTGGATCGCGTTCGCGGCCTGCTCGAACGCCCGGTTGCCGCGGGCCACGCCGAGCGCGCCGCCCTTGACCGCGGACCGGCCCGAGCCGCGGAGCAGTCGTGCGACGGTCCGGCCGTCGGGCGCGACCATCAGCTGCACGTCGAGCCGGGTGTGGAACGTCCGGTCGTTCAGGAGACCGCCGACGAGCAGGGTGAGGCCCAGGCTGCCGCGGGTGCCCAGCAGCGCGCCCTGGTCGCCGTCGGTGATCGTGTAGCCCTCGCGGACGAGGGCGTCACGGACGATCGTGCGGGTGGACTCGGGGTCGGCGGCGACGAAGAAGTCGTGGCTCTCGGGCATGTGCGGGTCGATCCTCCCGGTGGATGGTGTGCTGCCAGCGATCCTGCCGTACCGTCGCCTACCCTGGTCGGGTCATGACTGCCTCGTTCACGCGCCGTTCCCTGCTGTCGCTCGCCGGCGTCGCCGGCATCGGGGTCGCCGTCGCGGCCTGCTCCCGCGCCGACGATGCGTCGTCGGGCGCGACCACCCGCGCCGGCGACGGGCCGAGCGGCGCGTCGCCCGGGTCGTCGTCCTCCGGCTCGTCGAGCGCCCGCCCCGCGGCGACCGCGGTCGAGCCGGCGCAGGTGCCGCTCGCCGGTGGTGTCACGGTGACGGTCACGGGGACCGGCCTCGCCGCGGTGCAGGGGGTCACGGTCGGCGGGGTCGCGGCGCGGGACGTGCAGGCCTCGGCGACGACCGTGACCTTCACGGCGCCGCACCAGGCGATGTACACGGCGGGGTCGGCGGACGTCGCGCTCTTCAACTCGGCGATCGAGCCGAGCCCGTCGGCGAACCGGTCGTCGGACGGCAACGGCAGTGCCGCCAACGACGGGCAGGCCGGCGCCACCCAGGACCAGACCACCGCGACGCCGACCCCGACGGCCGCGCCGGTCCCGGACGCCTCGACCGCGGTCGCGACGACCTCGGTGGCCTACGCGGCACTGACGGACGTCGACCGGCAGCTCGAGTACGCGATGCGGTACTGGGCGGACTACAACCTCGCCGAGTACGGCACGATGAACCCGATCGGCGGGGACTGCGCGAACTACGTCAGCCAGACGCTGATCGCCCGTGGGTGGGAACAGCGCGACGATTGGTACAGCCGGTCCGGCGGCGCGCAGCACAGCGCCACGTGGACGTACTGCCCGGCGATGGACCCGTGGATGACGGCGAACGCGGCGACCTTCGGGTTGACGCGACGCTCCCTCGACGAGCGCAGCAAGGTCAAGGTCGGCGACATCGTGTTCTACGACTGGAACGACAACCGATCGCCCGACCACGTGACGATCGTGTCCGAGGTGTTCACGGAGCCCGACGGCACGATCCGCATCAAGTCGGCGAGCCACAACCAGGACGGGCCCTACCGCGACCTGGACGAGATGATCACCGTGCAGCACCCCGGCGGCACGGCCTGGTTCCACACGTTCGACGCGTAGCGGCGTCACGGCGCGGTCACCCGCCCTGCCGCCCCGTCGGTGCCTGCCGGCGCCGGTCCCGCGGGCCGATCGCGTTGCGCCGGCGCCGGTCCCACGGGCCGATCGCATTGCGCCGGCGCCGGTTGTGCGCACAACCGGGAGCACCTCGCGCCACGTGATCACGTGGCGCGAGGTGCTCGCCGTTGTGCGGCGGCACCCGACACCGCGTCCCGACGGGCCGCCGCGACGCGACGCCGCGCCCCGGCCGCCGCGCCCCGCCGCGCCCCGCCGCGCCGACGCTCAGGGGTACCCGAGGAACCAGAGCAGCACGATCGCGACGGGCTGCAGGCACACGCCGACGACCAGCCACACGGTCGTCCGTCGCCGCGTTCCCGTGCACACGTCGGCCCCGAGCAGCGGTGCCGTCGGCATCAGCAGCCGCGGCAGGCTCTGCTGCGGCAGGAACACGGCCACCAGGTACA
Source organism: Curtobacterium sp. 260 (assembly GCF_030803485.1). Taxonomy (NCBI): domain Bacteria; kingdom Bacillati; phylum Actinomycetota; class Actinomycetes; order Micrococcales; family Microbacteriaceae; genus Curtobacterium; species Curtobacterium sp. 260. The sequence continues at coordinate 26,112 of NZ_JAURUY010000017.1, forward strand.
GCGCGTACGCCGCGGTGAACGACACGACGTCGACGCCGAGCGCCCGCACGCCCGGTCGGGTCCAGGACCACACCGCCCCGGCGAGGACCACGACCACGAGCACGACGCCGAGCGGGCCGAGCCACGTGGAGGCCATCGTGAACCACGGCGTGAGCGGCGCGAAGTGCTGCCGGCCGACGAACCCGACCCACCACGACAGCTCGGTCGCGAGGTACGCGTCCGGCCGTCCGGTCGCCGCCGTCGCCACGACGGGCCACGCCAGCCCCGCCGCCGCGACCCCGAGCCCCGCGAGGACGATCGCCACGGCATCCCGCACCGGCAGCGCCCGGCGCTCCCGGACGACCCGCACGACCAGGTGCACCGCGAGGGCCACCGCGAGCGCGAGCACCCCCGGCTTCGTGAACGCCGCGACGAGCCCGAGCGGCAGCACGAGCCAGTACCGCCGGCGCACCAGGGCGAGCAGTGCGCTGAAGAGCAGGAGCAGGAACGTGCTCTCGGCGTACGCCACCTGCAGCAGGAACCCCGTCGGTGCGAACGCGAAGAGCACCGTCGCCCGGGTCGCCCGCCGGTCGTCGGTCACCGCGCGTACGAGACGCCAGAGCACGATGCACGTGCCGGCGCCCGCGAGCGTGGCGACGAGCACGCCTGCGGCCCAGAAGGACCCGCCGACGAGCGGCTGGACGAACCGTGCGAGCGCCGGGAACACCGGCAGGAAGGCCCACGGGTTCGGCAGCACGTGACCCGCCGCGTCGGTGGGCAGCGTCGTCGGGTAGCCGTGCTCGGCGATGGTCCGGTAGAACGACGCGTCCCACGACCCGAGGAACGCCGTGAACGTCCCCTCGCGTCGGACCGACGCGAACCGCCACCCGTGCGCGGTGGCGAGCAGCCAGACCGTGAGCAGCAGGACGGTGCTGACCACGCGGGAAGCCAGCCACACGACGAGCGGAGCGGTCCACCCGCCGTGCCGTCCCTCCAGGCCGACCGTGAGCAGACGACGGACGCGGGACGGCAGCCCCGGCCGGGAGGCACGGGTCGTCTCCGCCAGGTCGGTCACCGCCCGAGTCTCCCATCTCCGCAGCCGCCGCCCGCTGTCCGGTCACCGCACCTCCAGGATCCGTCCGGGCGACGGGCGTTGTATCGGGCACGTTCCCTGGAAACCACCAACAGGAGGAAGCATGCCCTTCGTCACCGTCGGCGCCGAGAACGGCCACGACATCGAGCTCCACTACGACGACCTCGGCGCGGGCGACCCGGTCGTCCTGATCCACGGCTGGCCGCTGTCCGGCCGCTCGTGGGAGGGCCAGGTCCCGGCACTCGTCGAGGCCGGCCACCGCGTCATCGCCTACGACCGCCGCGGGTTCGGGCAGTCGTCGCAGCCGTGGGGCGGCTACGACTACGACACGTTCGCCGCGGACCTCGACAAGCTCATCACCGAGCTCGACCTGACGAACGTCACCCTCATCGGGTTCTCGATGGGCGGCGGCGAGCTCGCGCGCTACGTCTCGACCTACGGCACCGCGAAGATCAAGAAGCTCGTCTTCGCCAGCGCGGTGCCGCCGTACCTGTGGAAGTCGGACGACAACCCGGACGGCGCGGTCGACCAGGACCTCGCCGACTGGTTCGCGAACGGCATCACCGGCGACCGGCCGGCGTTCCTGCACCAGTTCGTCGACATGTTCTACACGCCGGGCGGCGAGCCGGGCCTGCTCAAGAAGCCGCTCGTCAGCGAGGACCAGCGCGCCTACGACCTGGCGATCGCCGAGCTCGCCTCGCCGAAGGGCACGCTCGACTGCACGGTCGCCTTCGCGACGACGGACTTCCGCGACGACCTGACGAAGGTCGACGTCCCGACGCTCGTCATCCACGGCGACTCGGATGGGATCGTGCCGTTCGAGGCATCCGGTCAGCGCACCGCGGCGGCCATCCCGAACGCGCAGACGCACGTCATCGAGGGTGGCCCGCACGGCGTGCTGGCCTCGCACAAGGACGAGTGGAACGAGGCGGTCCTGCGCTTCCTGGCGTCCTGACCTCCCCGCTCCGCAAGACGCAACGTGGGCGGTTCCTCGCAGCGGTGTACCGCTGCGCAGGACCGCCCACGTTGCGGTTCGCGGGGTCGCGGGGTCGCGGGTCGCCGGGCGCGGCCTCAGCGCCCGGTGACCGCGGCGCGGATGCGCTCGATCGGGACCTTCGGGGTGCGGTCGGCGTTCAGCAGGCCGTTCGTCTCCTGCATCGTGTCCGTCAGCTGCGTCCAGCACGACCCGGCCAGGAACGAACTCGCCCGGACGCCGTCGTAGAGCGCCGTGATCCGCGCCACCCAGTCGTCGCCGTCGACGGCCGAGGTGTAGCCCCACCCGTCCTCGCGCTTCGCCCCGGGCTGGAAGTCCACGCCGCCGAACTCCGTCAGCATGACCGGCTGCCCCTGGTCCGTCGCGCCGCCCACCAGGATCCGACGATCAGCGGGCCCGCGCCCACCGAGCAGTGCGGTCCGTGCGGCGTCGTCGGTGTAGGTCGCGGCGAGCCGGGGGCCGTCGCCCTCGTAGTCGTGCACGGTGACGATGTCGGAGTTCGTGTGCTCCCAGCCGTCGTTCGAGACCACCGGCCGGGTGGGGTCGAGCGCCCGGGTGACGTCGGCGAGTGATCGGGCGTAGGCCTGCTGCGCCGGGTCCGTCGCGATGTGCTGCACGCCCCAGCTCTCGTTCGCCGGCACCCAGGTGACGATCGACGGGTGCGAGGCGTCGCGTTCGACGGCGTCCATCCACTCCCGCACGAGCCGCTGCACGGCGAGCGGGGAGAACGCGTACGCGCCGGGTGCCTCGCCCCAGACGAGCAGCCCCAGCCGGTCCGCCCAGTACAGGAACCGCGGGTCCTCGATCTTCTGGTGGTTCCGCGCGGCGGTGAAGCCGAGCTCCTTGATGAGCTCGACCTCGCGGCGCAGGGCCTGCCGTGACGGTGCCGCGAGGTGCGACTCCGGCCAGTAGCCCTGGTTGAGGACACTGCGGACGTCGTAGGCGCGGCCGTTCAGCAGGAAGGCGCCGCCGTCGATGCCCACGGTGCGGACGCCGAAGTACGACGACACGGCGTCCAGGGGCACGTCGCCCTCGGCCGGCAGCAGCGTGACGACCGCGTCGACCAGGCGCGGGGTCTCGGGGGACCACACCAGCTCGTCCTCGGCCTGACCGTTCTGCTGCCGGGCGACGGGCACGACGACCTCGACCTCGTGCGCGGTCACGGGCACGACCGTCTCGACGGTCGCCAGGTCCTCGTCGCCCTCGGACCAGTGCGCCGCGACGCGGACCCGCGCGCCGGCGGGGCGCTCCCCGGCGAGCCGGACGGTCAGCCGCACCGTCGCGTGGTCGACGTTCGTCCAGCGCAGGGCCCCGATCGACGCGGTCGGCACGGCCTCGAGCCAGACGGTCTGCCAGATCCCGGTCGTGCGGCGGTACCAGATGGCGTGCGGGTGCTCGTGCCAGTCCTGCTTGCCGCGCGGCTGGGTGACGTCGTGGGGGTCGTCCTCGGCGCGGACGACCAGGGTGTGCGTCGCGTCCGGCTCGGTACCGAGCGCCTCGGTCACGTCGAGCGTGAAGGAGGTGTGTCCGCCCTCGTGCTCACCGATGAACTGCCCGTCGACCCAGACCCGCGCGCGGTGGTCGACGGCGCCGAAGTGCAGCAGGAGCCGGGGTGCCGCGTCGCCGTACCCGGCGGCGTCGAGCTCGGCGCGCGTGATCGTCCGGGCGTACCAGACGACGGGGTGGAACCCCGGCTCGTCGATGCCCGACGCCGGCGACTCGGGTGGGAACGGCACCGTGATGTCCCGGGCGTCCGGGAACCCGGAGCGCCAGGTCGGGTCGTCGCCCGTGTTCCGGAACGACCACGTCCCGTCGAGGTCGGCCCACGCGCCGCGAAGCATCTGCGGTCGGGGGTACGAGCCGTCCTGGTCGGAGGCGCGAGGGAGCGTGTGCGATGGGGCGGCGACGGTGCCGTCGAGCGAGGTCATGCATCCATGCTGGCCGCTCCGTACATCGTTGTAAAGCGGCGCGTGCCAACCGGTGCGCGCCGACCGGTGTGCCACGACTCGGGGCGCGCCCCGGGACCGGCGCGTACCGTTCGCTGCATGAGCGCCGAGGCACCCGAGCACGTCGACGACCGCACGCTGGAGGGCTGGATCGCACGCCAGCGCTGGTACGCCGCGAAGGGTGGGACCCCGGCGCTGCACACCATCGCCGAGACCGACGGCACGCGGTTGGTCCTCGACGACGCCGCGACCGGGCCCGTCCTCTACCAGGTACCCGTCGTCGCGGGCTCCGGCGGAGGAGCCGTCGACCCGGTCGACGCCACCACCGACACCGACTGGGTGCAGCAGCTCGCGGCGCGCATCGACGCCGACCCCTCGAGCCTCCGGCCGATCGGCGAGGTCACCGCGTCCCGGGTGCTGTCCGGCGAGCAGTCGAACACCTCGGTCATCTGCGACACCGCGTCCGGCGACCGGGTCATCACCAAGGTCTTCCGGGTGCTCCACCACGGTGACAACCCCGACGTCACCACGCAGCTCGCACTCTCCGCCGCGGGCAGCTCCCGCGTGCCGACCGTGTACGGCGCCCAGCAGGCGAGCTGGCCCGACCCCGGCCGTCCCGACGGCACGGCCACCGGGCACCTCGCGTTCGCCCAGGAGTTCCTGCCCGGCCTCGAGGACGCCTGGCGTGTGGCTCTTCGCGATGCCAGGACCGGCACCCCGTGGGACGAGCAGGCCGCCGCGCTCGGCGAGGCGCTCGCCGAGGTGCACCGCACGCTCGCCACCGCCCTGCCGACCGAGCCCGCCGACGATGCACGACGGGACGCTGCGATCGCGACGATGCGCGGCCGGCTCGACGCCGCCGTGCGCGAGGCCCCGACCGTCGAGCCGCACGTCGACGCGATCCGTGCCGTGTACGACCGTGCCGCCGCGTCGCACTGGCCGGACCTGCAGCGCATCCACGGCGACCTGCACCTCGGGCAGGTGCTCGCCGCGCCCGCGCCCCGCGGGTGGGTGTTCCTCGACTTCGAGGGCGAGCCGCTCCGCCCGCTCGCCGAGCGGTCGCTGCCCGACTCGACGCTCCGCGACGTCGCCGGGATGCTCCGGTCCTTCGACTACGTCGCCGGCGCGCTCGCGCACGACGCCGAGTTCGTCGACGCGGGTGCCTGGGCGCAGGCGGCACGGCAGGCGTTCCTCGACGGGTACCGCCGGGGGACCGGTGACGACCTGACCGACCACCGCGCACTGCTCGACGCGTTCGAGCTCGACAAGGCCGTGTACGAGGTGGTCTACGAGACGCGGAACCGGCCCGACTGGGCCGGCATCCCGCTGGCTGCGGTCGCGCGGCTGGCGGCGGACGGCGCGGCCTGATCCTCCGACCCCCGGCGTGACCCGCTGACGGACGGGAGGCGCGGTGCCGGCCGACACCGCGCCTCCCGTCCGTCACGTGGTGACGACGACCGTCGTCGTCAGTTGACGGGGCCCGTGTACTTCTCGCCCGGCCCCTTGCCCGGCGCGTCCGGGATGCTCGACGCCTCGCGGAACGCGAGCTGGACCGAGCGCAGTCCGTCGCGGAGCGGACGGGCGTGGTGGTCGCCGATCTCGGTGGCCGCCGCCGTCACCAGCCCGGCGAGGGCCGTGATGAGCTTCCGCGCCTCGTCGAGGTCGGTCTGCTCCTGCGGGTCGTCGGCGAGCCCCACCTTCACGGCGGCTGCGCTGAGCAGGTGCACGGCGACGGTGTTGATGAGCTCGACCGCGGGCACCTCGGCGATGTCGCGGGCCTCGCCGCCGGCTGCGGTCTCGTCCTGCGTGACCTGCGGGGTGTCGTTCTCGGGGGTGTCGGGCACGGTGCTCCTCTGCTAGACTCATCGGCGGCAGATGCTGCCCGTGTGCCCAGATCGTCTCCACAGGAGTCGGACCGAGCCCCGGACGGCGTCGTAGAAGAGGAGTCTCTCCCACCCGCGGCCGTGCACCACAGGCTACCGGGTCCCAACCGCTCCGTCGGGTCAGCAGTGCGATCGTCAGACCGCACCGCGTCCCGGCAGGCCAGCCCCGCGGGGCCGGTGTCGGGCGGCTGCCGAACGGGTTCCGATCCGTGCGTCAGATCTCCTCTCTCGTGCCGTCGTCCAGCGCAGCAGCGCCGGACGGCCACCACTTGATTGAAGGAGCTCCGCATCACCGATCCCCGCACCAACGACCGAATCCGCGTTCCCGAGGTCCGACTCGTCGGCCCCCAGGGTGAGCAGGTCGGCGTTGTCCCGATCGCCATGGCTCTGCGTCTCGCGCAGGAAGCCGAACTGGATCTGGTCGAGGTCGCCCCGAACTCGAAGCCGCCCGTGGCCAAGATCATGGACTACGGCAAGTTCAAGTACGAGGCAGCGCAGAAGGCCAAGGAAGCGCGCCGCAACCAGGTGAACACCGACCTCAAGGAGGTCCGGTTCCGCCTGAAGATCGACGTGCACGACTACGAGACCAAGCGCAAGCGCGCCGAGGGCTTCCTCCTCGGCGGCGACAAGGTGAAGGCGATGATCCTCTTCCGTGGGCGCGAGCAGTCGCGTCCGGAGCAGGGTGTCCGTCTCCTCCAGAAGTTCGCCGAGGAGATCGCCGAGTTCGGCGTCGTCGAGTCGCGTCCGACCCAGGACGGCCGCAACATGACGATGATCATCGCCCCCCTCAAGAACAAGTCCGACGTCAAGGGCGAGCAGAACGCGAAGCGTGCTGCGCAGAAGGCCGAGCGTCGTGCGTCGGAGCACGCGGCGAAGGGCAAGGAGGCCGACGAGGCCACCGAGTCCGCGCCGGCCGAGGCTCCCGCCGAATAGGTCCTCCCCGGACCACCCCGCGACGACGCGGCTCCCCACCCACCCCACGGAAAGGCACCACGATGCCCAAGCAGAAGACCCACTCCGGGTCGAAGAAGCGCTTCAAGGTCACCGGCAGCGGCAAGATCATGAAGCAGCAGGCCGGTATGCGTCACAACCTCGAGGTCAAGAGCGCCAAGCGCAAGGCCCGCCTCAACGAGGACCAGGTCCTCGCGAAGGCCGACGCCAAGAACGTCAAGAAGCTTCTCGGCCACTGAGCCGGCGGAACGTAAAGGAACAGATCAATGGCACGTGTCAAGAGAGCGGTCAACGCCGCCAAGAAGCGTCGCGTCATCCTCGAGCGCGCCGAGGGCTACCGCGGCCAGCGTTCGCGCCTGTACCGCAAGGCGAAGGAGCAGGTCACCCACTCCCTCGTCTACGCGTACCGTGACCGTCACGCGAAGAAGGGCGAGTTCCGTCGCCTGTGGATCCAGCGCATCAACGCCGCGTCGCGTGCGAACGGCCTGACCTACAACCGCCTCATCCAGGGCCTCTCCCTGGCCGGCGTCGAGGTCGACCGTCGCATCCTCGCGGACCTCGCGGTGAACAACCCCGAGACGTTCGCGGCGCTCGTCGAGACCGCCAAGAAGGCCCTGCCGGCCGACACCTCGGCCCCCAAGGCCGCGTAGTCACGCCAGCCCCCGAAGCCCCCGTTCCGTCCACGGAGCGGGGGCTTCGTGCATGCTGCGACACTTGACGCGTGAGCGATCTCCTCGAGAACCCGAAGTCCGGACGCGTCAAGGCCGTCGCGGCACTCGCCAAGAAGGACGTCCGTGCCGACACCGGACTCTTCCTGCTCGAGGGCCCGCAGGCCGTGCGCGAGGCGATCGAGTACCGCCCGGAGCTGCTCCGCGAGCTCTACGTGACGCCGACCGCCGCCGCACGGTACGGGCTCGACGACGCACCGGTGGACACGTGGTTCGTCACCGAGCAGGTGCTCGACACGATGGCGGACACCGTCACGCCGCAGGGGGTCGTCGCGGTCTGCCAGCAGTTCCCGACGTCGGTGAAGGACGTCTTCCCGGACGCCGGACCCGGCCTGGAGGCGCAGGGCGCGTCCGCCACGGACGGCACGCTGCCCGGGCTGGTCGCGATCCTCGAGCAGGTCCGGGACCCGGGGAACGCCGGCACGATCATCCGCGCCGCCGACGCGGCGGGCGCCGACGCGGTCGTGCTGACCGGTCGTTCGGTCGACCCCTACAACCCGAAGGTGGTGCGGTCCACCACGGGCTCGCTGTTCCACGTGCCGGTCTCGGTGGGCGTGACGCTCGCCGACGCCGTCGCACGCGCGAAGGCCCTCGGGTACACGGTCCTCGCGGCCGACGTCTCCGGCGACGACCTGCCGGACGTCCGCGCCGACGGCATGCTCGACGGGCCGACCGCGTGGGTCTTCGGCAACGAGGCCCGGGGGCTCACGGCGGAGGACCTGGCGCTCGTCGACCGGGCCGTGAAGGTCCCGATCTACGGTCGGGCCGAGTCGATGAACCTGGCGACGGCCGCGTCGGTGTGCCTGTACGAGTCGGCGTTCGCGCAGCGGGTGGCGTCCTCCTCCACAGCGCGCTGACCCGTCCTGCTCCGGCACCGTCCGTCCAGTGCAGGACGGCGGTATCCCGGGGGCCGGTAGGCTTGGGCCTCGTGTCAGAACACCTCGAGATCAGCGAAGCGGCCGTCGCCGACGCGGTCGACCGGGCCCTCGCCGCGGTCCGCGCGACGACGACCGTGGCCGAGCTGAAGCAGGCCAGGGCGGAGCACACCGGCGAGCAGTCGACGCTCGCGCGGATGAACGCGTCGATGCGCAGCGTGCCGAAGGAGCAGAAGGCCGAGGCCGGCAAGCTCGTCGGCCAGGCACGCGGCCGGGTCAACGCGGCGGTCGCCGAGCAGGAGTCCGTCCTCGCAGAGGCCGAGGAACGCGCCCGGCTCGAGTCCGAGCGCGTCGACGTCACCGCCCTGCCGGTCCGCCGGGCACCGGGCTCCCGCCACCCGCTCTCGGTCCTCAACGAGACCGTCGCCGACATCTTCGTCGGCATGGGGTGGGAGGTGGCGGAGGGCCCCGAGCTCGAGCACGAGTGGTTCAACTTCGACGCGCTGAACTTCGACCCGGACCACCCCGCACGGGCGATGGCCGACACGATCTTCGTCGAGCCGGTCGACCGGCACCTGGTCATGCGCACGCACACCTCCCCGGTGCAGGTGCGCTCCCTGCTGTCCCGGGAGCTGCCGCTCTACGTGATCGCCCCGGGACGCGTGTACCGCGCGGACGAGCTCGACGCCACGCACCTGCCGGTCTTCACCCAGGTCGAGGGCATCGCGATCGACAAGGGCCTGACGATGGCGCACCTCCGCGGCACGCTCGAGCACTTCGCGCGCCAGGTCTTCGGCGCCGGGGCGCAGATCCGCCTGCGTCCGAACTACTTCCCGTTCACCGAGCCCAGCGCCGAGATGGACGTCTGGCAGCCGAACGCCAAGGGCGGCGCGCGGTGGGTCGAGTGGGGCGGCTGCGGCATGGTGAACCCCAACGTCCTGCGTGCGGCCGGCATCGACCCGGACGAGTACCAGGGCTTCGCGTTCGGGATGGGCATCGAGCGGACCCTGCAGTTCCGCAACGGCCTGAACGACATGCGTGACTTCCTCGAGGGCGACATCCGCTTCTCGCAGCAGTTCGGAACGGTGGTCTGATGCGCGTCCCACTCCGTTGGCTCGGCGAGTCCGTCGACCTGCCCGACGACGTCTCCCTCGAGCACGTCCACGCGGCCCTCGTGTCGGTGGGCTTCGAGGAAGAGGACGTCCACACCTACGACCTCACCGGCCCGATCGTCGTCGGCCGCGTGCTCGAGCGCGAGCCCGAGCCGCAGAAGAACGGCAAGACGATCAACTGGTGCCAGGTCGACGTGGGCGAGTCCGAGCCCCGCGGCATCGTCTGCGGTGCGCACAACTTCGACGTGGGCGACCTCGTCGTCGTGACGCTGCCCGGCGCCGTGCTGCCCGGGCCGTTCCCGATCGCCGCGCGCAAGACGTACGGCCACGTGTCCGACGGCATGATCGCCTCGGCCCGTGAGCTCGGCCTCGGCGACGAGCACGACGGCATCCTGCGCTTCGCCGACCTCGGCATGGACCCCGAGGTCGGGGCCGACGCGATCGCGCTGCTCGGCCTCGACGACGCCGCGGTCGAGATCAACGTGACGCCGGACCGCGGGTACGTGATGAGCATGCGCGGCGTCGCCCGCGAGTACGCGCACGCCACCGGTGCCGGCTTCCGCGACCCGGCGGCGCGTGTGACGCCCCGCTCGGGCGAGGGGTTCCGCGTCACGATCGACGACCAGGCCCCGGTCCGCGGCCGTGTCGGCGCGCACACCTTCGTCACCCGCGTCGTCCGTGGCATCGACCCGACCCGGGCGACCCCGGCGTGGATGGTCTCCCGCCTGGCGCTGGCCGGCGTCCGCTCGATCTCGCTGCCCGTCGACATCACGAACTACGTCATGTTCGAGCTCGGCCAGCCCCTGCACGGCTACGACCTGGCGAAGGTCCGCGGTGGCCTCGGCGTGCGTCGCGCGGCGGTGGGGGAGACCCTCGTCACCCTCGACGACACGACCCGCACGCTCGACCCCGAGGACCTCGTCATCACCGACGACGACGGCCCCGTCGGTCTCGCCGGCGTGATGGGCGGTGCACGCACCGAGATCTCGGACACGACGACCGACGTGCTGATCGAGGCCGCCGGCTTCGACCAGGTCTCGATCGCCCGGACGGCCCGCCGGCACAAGCTGCCGAGCGAGGCCTCGAAGCGCTTCGAACGCGGGGTCGACCCGCTCGTGGCCGAGGCCGCTGCGAACCGTGCCGTCGAGCTCCTCGTCGAGCTCGCGGGCGGCACGGCGGACACCCTCGGCTCCACGCTCGTCGACGCCGAGCCCCGCCCGACGATCACGATGCGGGCGTCGCGGCCTGCCGACCTCGTCGGTGTCGAGTACACCGACGCCGAGGTCATCGACACGCTGCGCGCCATCGGTGCGACGGTGGACGTCGACGGCGAGGTGCTCGTCGTCACGCCGCCGTCCTGGCGACCGGACCTGACCGACGACACCACCCTGGTCGAGGAAGTGGCCCGCATCGTCGGCTACGACCGCATCCCGAGCGTGCTGCCGATCGCCCCGCCCGGACGCGGTCTGACCCGGCACCAGCAGGCCCGTCGGCGCGTGTCCGCCGCCCTCGCAGCGGACGGCCTCGTCGAGGTCGTCACCGCTCCGTTCGTCTCGCAGACCACGCAGGACGCCTACCCGGGCATCGACGGCGACGGTGGTCCGAGCGTCGTGCTCGCGAACGCGCTGGACAGCGAGCAGTCGCTGCTCCGTCGCAGCGGGCTCCCCGCGCTCGTCGACGCCGCCCGCCGCAACGTGTCCCGCGGCCTCGTCGACGTCGCCCTGTACGAGACCTCGCGCGTGTTCCTGCCGACGACGGACGTGCAGCTCGGCACCGACGCCGTGCCCGCCGGCGCCGAGCGGCCCGACCCCGACACCCTCGGTGTGCTCGACGCGTCGCTCCCGCCGCAGCCGTTCCACGTCTCGGCGTTGCTGACCGGCAACCGCGTCGTGAAGCAGCCGGGCGTGCAGCCGGAGCCCTACGGCATCGCGGACGCGCTCGACGTCGCCCGGGCCGTCGCCTGGGCGGTCGGTGTGGAGCTCCGGGTCGCACAGACGAGCCACCCGTCCCTGCACCCGGGGCGTGCGGCCGCGCTGCTCTTCGGTGACACCGTCGTCGGTGTCGCCGGTGAGCTGCTGCCCGTCCTCACCGAGGCCGCGGTGCTGCCGCGCGTCGTCGCCGTCGTCGAGCTCGACCTCGACGCCCTGGTCGCCGCGGCACCGGAGCTCGTGTCGGTGGCGCCGATCGTGTCCTACCCGGCGGCGACGCAGGACCTCTCCCTCGTGGTCGCGGTCGACGTCCCGGCGGGTGACGTGCTGGACGTCGTCCGCTCTGGCGCCGGAGAGCTGCTGGAGTATGCTCGGCTCGTGGACGACTACCGGGGCACGGGCGTGGACGAGGGACAGAAGTCCCTGACGTTCGCGCTGCGCTTCCGCGCCACGGACCGCACGCTGACCGCTGCCGAGGCCTCCGAGGCCCGTGACGGCGCCGTCCGACGTGCCGGCGAGCGATTCGGGGCGACCCTGCGCGACTGATCCACCGGATCAGCACCGCCCGGGGCCGCCGCCTCCGACTCTCTCGACGACCAGTCCGACCAAAGGTGGAACCCATGTCCGTATCCGTCGCCGTGGCGGGAGCCTCCGGCTACGCGGGCGGAGAGCTCCTGCGCGTGCTCGCCGCCCACCCAGAGTTCGACGTCAGGACGGTGACGGCCTTCTCGAACGCGGGGCAGCCGCTCATCGCGACGCAGCCGCACCTGCGGTCGCTGGCACACCTGACGCTGGTCGAGACGACGGCGGCGAACCTGCGCGGACACGACGTGGTGTTCCTCGCGCTGCCGCACGGGCAGTCCGGGGCGATCACCGCCGAGCTCGACGAGGACACCCTCGTCGTCGACTGCGGCGCGGACCACCGGCTCACGGACCCGGCTGCCTGGGACGCGTTCTACGGCGGCGAGCACCACGGCGCGTGGACCTACGGCCTGCCGGAGCTGCTGCACGCCGCGCCGGCGCCCGGGACGGCGGAGGAGTGGCGGGACGTCGACGACATCGCGGGCCTCGGGCGGCAGCGCACCGAGCTCGCGGCGACGAAGCGGATCGCGGTGCCGGGCTGCAACGTCACGGCGGTGACGCTCGGGATCCAGCCGGGTGTCCAGGCCGGGCTCGTCGAGACGGACGACCTCGTCGCAGTGCTGAGCGTCGGGCCGAGCGGTGCCGGCAAGAAGCTCGCGACGACCTACCTCGCCTCGGAGATCATGGGCTCCGCGAGCGCCTACGCGGTCGGCGGCACCCACCGGCACATCCCGGAGATCCAGCAGAACCTCGTGACAGCGGGGGCCGGTGACGTCCGTATCTCGTTCACGCCCGTGCTCGTGCCGATGTCGCGCGGCATCCTCGCGACGACGACCGCCAGGCTCTCGCCGGGTGTCAGCGCGCGCGACGTCCGGATCGCCTGGGAACAGGCCTACGCCGACGAGCCCTTCGTGCACCTGCTCCCGGAGGGCGAGTTCCCGCGCACCGCGGACACCGTCGGCGCGAACACCGCGCTCGTCGGCATCGCCGTGGACGAGGCCGCGGGTCGCGTGGTCGCCGTGAGCGCCCTCGACAACCTGGCCAAGGGCACCGCCGGCGCGGCCGTGCAGTCGGCCAACATCGCCCTGGGCTTCCCCGAGACCCTCGGCCTCAGCGTGGACGGAGTCGCACCGTGACCGACGAGACCTCGACGGACCAGCCCGACACGGGCCTCCAGGGCGTGACCGCCGCTGCGGGCTTCCGCGCGGCCGGCGTCACCGCCGGACTCAAGACGAGCGGGAAGCCCGACGTCGCCCTCGTGGTGAACGACGGCCCCGACGCGGCTGCGGCCGCCGTGTTCACCAGCAACCGCGCCCAGGCGCACCCTGTGATCTGGTCGCGCCAGGTCGTCGGCGACGGTGTCGCCCGGGCCGTGGTGCTCAACTCCGGCGGCGCGAACTGCTTCACCGGACCCTTCGGCTTCCAGACCACGCACATGACGGCGGAGGCGGTGGGTGCCGCCCTCGACATCGGTGCCGGCGACGTCGTCGTCTGCTCGACGGGTCTGATCGGCCGCGGTGACCAGACGTTCCGTGACGGCGTGCTGCGCGGTGTCGACCTGGCCAGCGCCGCGCTGGCGGCCGACGGCGGCCCCGACGCTGCGGTCGCGATCATGACCACGGACACGACGCCGAAGCAGTCCGTCGTGACCGAGGACGGCTGGACGGTCGGCGGCATGGCCAAGGGCGCCGGCATGCTGGCCCCCGGGCTCGCGACGATGCTCGTCGTCATCACGACCGACGCCGTGCAGACCGCGGAGCAGCTCGACCAGGCGCTCCGCGCGGCGACCCGCGTGACCTTCGACCGCGTCGACTCGGACGGCTGCATGTCGACCAACGACACCGTCGTGCTGCTGTCCTCCGGTGCGAGCGGGGTGACCCCCGCGGTCGGCGACTTCCAGGAGGCACTGACCGCGGTGTGCGCGGACCTCGCCCGGCAGCTCCAGCAGGACGCCGAGGGCGCGAGCCACGACATCACGATCGAGGTCACCGGCGCGGTGTCCGAGGACGAGGCGGTCACGGTGGGGCGCAGTGTCGCCCGGAACAACCTGTTCAAGGCCGCGGTCTTCGGCAACGACCCGAACTGGGGCCGCGTGCTGGCGGCGATCGGGACCACCGACGCCGAGTTCGACCCGTACGCGGTCGACGTCAGCATGAACGGCGTCCGCGTCTGCCACGCCGGCGCCCCGGACCGGCCGATCGACGAGGTCGACCTGACGCCGCGCGACACCCACGTCCTGATCGAGCTCGGGGTCGGCGTGCACGCGGCGACGATCCTGACGAACGACCTGACGCACGACTACGTCCACGAGAACAGCGCGTACTCCAGCTGATGAGCGACGACCTGACCAAGGAAGAAGAGCACGAGCTCGCCGCCGTCAAGGCCGCGACGCTCATCGAGTCCCTGCCGTGGCTGAAGCGGTTCTCGGGCAAGACCGTCGTCGTGAAGTTCGGCGGCAACGCCATGGTGAACGACGACCTGAAGCGGGCGTTCGCCGAGGACATGGTCTACCTGCGCTACGCGGGACTCCACCCGGTCGTGGTGCACGGCGGTGGGCCGCAGATCTCGGCGGCGCTGAAGGAACAGGGCATCGCGTCCGAGTTCCGCGGTGGCTACCGCGTGACGACGACCGAGGCGATCACGGTCGTCCGCGACGTGCTCGCCGGCGAGGTCAACCGCGAGATCGTCGACCTCGTCAACGAGCACGGTGACGGTCTGGCCGTCGGCGTCTCCGGCGACGGCGGCTCGCTGTTCACCGGTGAGAAGAAGGGCGTCGTCGTCGACGGCGAGTACTTCGACCTCGGCCACGTCGGCGACATCACGCACGTCGACCCGTCCGGCGTCCTCGCGGCGATCGAGGCCGGACGCATCCCGATCGTGTCGAGCATCGCGATCGACGACGCCCACCCGGACCAGGCGCTGAACGTCAACGCCGATGCCGCGGCCGGTGCGCTGGCCATCGCGCTCGGTGCCGCCAAGCTCATGATGCTGACGGACGTCCCCGGCCTCTACCGCAACTGGCCGGACCGCGACTCGATCATCGACCTGATCGCGGTCGACGAGCTCCGGGCGCTGCTGCCGAGCCTCGAGTCGGGGATGATCCCGAAGATGACCGCGTGCCTCGACGCCGTGGTCGGCGGGGTCGGCGGCGCGACGATCATCGACGGGCGGATCCCGCACTCGATCCTGCTCGAGGTCTTCACCCTGCGCGGTGCGGGCACCGAGGTGATCCCGGACCCGAGCCGTCGCACCGAGAACCAGAACACCCACGCCGAGGTCGGCCGACGGGTGCCCGAGTCCGCAGCGGACCCGGGCCGACACGCGGCGACCGACGCCACCGTCACCGACACCACCGTCACCGACACCGCCACGACGCAGAAGGGGAACGAGCAGTGAGCACCGAGACGCACACCCAGACCTGGAACGACCGGTTCGGGGCGTCGCTCATGCGATCCCTGACCCCGCCGAAGATCATGCTCGACCACGGTCAGGGCTGCCGCGTGTGGGACGTCGACGGCAACGAGTACCTCGACTTCCTGGCCGGCATCGCGGTGAACTCCCTCGGCCACGCCCACCCGGCCCTCGTCGAGGCCGTCGCCGACCAGGCGGCGAAGCTCGTGCACGTCTCGAACTACTTCGCGACGCCGCCGCAGCTCGAGCTCGCCGAGCGCCTCAAGCGCATCACCGGTGCGGGGGACGCCGGCCGCGTGTACTTCGGCAACTCCGGCGCCGAGGCGAACGAGGCCGCGTTCAAGCTCGCGCGGCTGAACAAGGGCACGGACGGTCGCAAGACCCGGATCCTCGCGCTGAAGCAGGGCTTCCACGGCCGGACGATGGGTGCGCTCGCGCTCACCGGCAAGCCCGCGCTGCAGGAGGACTTCCTGCCCATGATCGCCGGCGTCGAGCACATCGACTCGACGGTCGAGGCGCTCGAGGCCGCCGTCGACGACACCGTCGCCGCGCTCATCCTCGAGCCGATCAAGGGCGAGGCCGGCGTGGTCGACCTGCCCGAGGGCTTCCTGCAGGCCGCGCGTCGCCTGACCGAGGAGCACGGCGCGCTGTTCATCCTCGACGAGATCCAGACCGGGGTCGGCCGCACCGGCAACTGGTTCACCTTCCAGGGCCACGGGTTCACGCCGGACGCCGTCACGATCGCGAAGGGCATCGCCGGTGGCTTCCCGATCGGCGCCCTCGTGACCTTCGGCTGGGCGTCCGAGCTGTTCTCGGCCGGCCAGCACGGCTCCACCTTCGGCGGCAACCCGCTCGGCACCCGTGTCGCGAACGCGGTGCTCGAGGAGATCGAGCGCGCCGACCTGGTGGCCGGCGCGGTCACCAAGGGCGAGCGCATCCGTGCCGGCATCGCGGCCCTCGGTTCGCCGCTGGTGCAGGAGGTCCGGGGCACGGGCCTGCTCGTCGGCGTCGGCCTGACCGCGCCCGTCGGCCCCGCCGTCAACGCCGCCGCCCTCGAGCGCGGCCTCATCATCAACGCCCCGAACGAGTCGAGCCTGCGCATCGCGCCGCCGCTCATCGTGTCCGACGCCGAGATCGACGAGTTCGTGTCGATCCTCGGCCAGAGCCTCGCGGCCGTCGCCGCCGAGCAGGAGACCTCCGCATGACCCGCCACTTCCTCCGTGACGACGACCTGACCCAGGCCGAGCAGTCCGCGATCCTCGACCTCGCCGCCCAGATGAAGGGTGACCGCTGGGGCGAGAAGCCCCTCGCCGGGCCGCAGACCGTCGCGGTGATCTTCGACAAGTCGTCCACCCGCACCCGGGTGTCCTTCCACGTCGGGATCTCCGACCTCGGCGGCAGCCCGCTCGTGATCACGACGGCGAACAGCCAGCTCGGCGGCAAGGAGACCCCGTCGGACACCGCCCGCGTGCTCGAGCGCATGGTGTCGGCGATCGTCTGGCGCACCTACGCCCAGTCCGGACTCGAGGAGATGGCGGCGGGCACCCGCGTCCCGGTCGTCAACGCCCTGTCGGACGACTTCCACCCGTGCCAGCTCCTCGCCGACCTGCTCACGATCCGCGAGCACCGCGGCACCCTCGCCGGGCAGACCGTCGCGTTCATCGGCGACGGCGCGAGCAACATGGCGCAGTCGTACCTGCTCGCGGGGGCGACCGCGGGCATGCACGTCCGCGTCGCCGCTCCGGCGGCGTTCAGCCCGGACGCCGCGGTCGTCGCCGACGCCGAGCGTCGTGCGGCCGAGACCGGTGGCTCCGTCCTGGTCGTCACCGACCCGGTGGCGGCGGTCGCCGGCGCCGACGTCGTGGTCACCGACACGTGGGTGTCGATGGGCAAGGAGGACGAGAAGCAGTCCCGACTCGACACCTTCGCGGGCTACCGGGTGGACGACGAGCTGATGGGGCACGCCGCCGACGACGCCGTGTTCCTGCACTGCCTGCCGGCAGACCGCGGGTTCGAGGTGACCGCCGAGGTCATCGACGGGCCGCGCAGCATCATCTGGGACGAGGCGGAGAACCGGCTGCACGCGCAGAAGGCCCTGCTCGCCTGGCTCCTGGCCGCGAACGCGACCGGCAGCCCGGCCGCCTGACCCCGCTCGACTGGAGTCCCGTGACCGATCGCATCGTCGTCGCCTGCTCCGCCGGGGTGGACCCGGCGGCAGCCGTCGAGCACTTCGCCGTCGACCACGAGGTCCTGGCCCTGGTGGTCGACCTCGGCGGTCGGTCCCGCGAGGTCGACGCCGTGCGGGACCGGATGCGGGCCGCCGGTGCGGTGGACGCCGTGGTGGTCGACGCGAAGACCGAGTACGCCGACCGGTACGTCGTCGCGGCGGTCCGGGCGAACGCCGGCGGCCCGGGTCGCCCGCTCGTCCCGGCGCTGCGGCTGCCGATCGTCGCCGACCACCTGGTCCGCACGGCCCGGCAGCTCGGCGCGGTCGCCGTCGCGCACCTCACGAGCGCCCCGGACGAGGTCGCCCTCACGACCACGATCGCCGGGCACGATCCCGACCTCCGGGTCCTCCCGGTGCCGACGGCCGTCGTGCCGGCCGGCGGTACCGAGCACGACGTGTGGGGCCGTGTCGTCACCGAGCCGGACCTCGAGGACCCGTGGGCCGCGGTCGACCGTGCGGACTGGGCGCGCACGGCGGAGGTCTCCGCGCAGCCGGACACCGAGCCCGACGAGGTCACCGTGACCTTCGAGCACGGCGTCCCGGTCGCCCTCGACGGGCAGCGCTTCCCGGTCCTCCGGCTGCTGCGCGAGCTCGACGCCCTCGCCGGCCGTCACGGGGTCGGTCGGCACGACCTGGTCGTCGACCTGCTCGACGGCCGCAAGGCCCGACGTGTGGCGGAGACACCGGGTGCGACGGCGCTCGTGGCCGCGCACCAGGACCTCGAACGGATCACCCTCGAACGCGAGGTCCTGCGCTGCAAGCAGGGCGTGGACCGCGAGTGGGCGGAGCTGGTCGACGAGGGTCGCTGGGCGAGCGGACTCCGCCGCGCGCTCGACGCCTTCGTCGAGGAGACGCAGCGGCACGTCTCCGGTGACGTCCGGCTCCGGTTGCACGGCGGGGTCGCGAGCGTCACCGGGCGCCGGTCGGAGCAGAGCCTCTTCGACTTCGAGCTGGCCGGGGCACCGGGCACCGGGAGCGTGTCGTTCGCGAGCGCCCGGGCCCGACCGACGAGGACGGCCACGCGGCGCGACCGCGCGAACTGACGCCCCACCAGCACCACGCAGCACCGCCCCCACCAGCACCACGCAGTACCACCCCGCGAAGCACCGCCCCACGAACCGAGCACGACCGACCCGTACCCCCAGGCAGGACGACATGACCGACGCGACGCAGCCGAGCAAGACCGACGCCACGAACACGGGCGCCCTCTGGGGTGGCCGCTTCGCCGACGGCCCCAGCGCCGAACTCGCCGCGCTGTCCCGGTCGACGCACTTCGACTGGCAGCTGGCCCCCTACGACATCGCCGGGTCCCGCGCCCACGCCCGTGCCCTGCACACCGCCGGCTACCTGACCGAGGACGAGCTCGAGCGCATGACCGCCGGCCTCGACCGCCTCGAGACCGCCCACGCCGACGGCTCCCTGCAGCCGGACGACGGCGACGAGGACGTCCACGGTGCCCTCGAGCGCCTGCTCATCGCCGACCTCGGCCCGGAACTCGGCGGCAAGCTCCGCGCCGGCCGGAGCCGCAACGACCAGATCGCGACCCTGGGCCGCATGCACATGCTCGACCACGGCCGACGGATCGGACGCCTCGTCATCGACCTCGTCGACGCGATCTCGCAGCAGGCGAGCGAGCACCCGGCGGCGATCATGCCCGGCCGCACGCACCTGCAGCACGCCCAGCCGGTGCTCCTCGCCCACCACCTGCTCGCGCACGCGTGGCCGCTCGTCCGCGACCTCGAGCGGCTCCGCGACTGGGCCGACCGTGCGAGTGTCAGCCCGTACGGGGCCGGCGCCCTCGCGGGCAGCTCGCTCGGTCTCGACCCGACGGCGATCGCGCACGAGCTCGGCTTCGCGCGCCCCGCCGACAACTCGATCGACGCCACGGCCGCCCGCGACGTCGTCGCCGAGTTCGCGTTCGTCCTCGCACAGGTGGGCATCGACGTGTCCCGTCTGGCCGAGGAGATCATCCTCTGGAACACGAAGGAGTTCGGTTTCGTCCGGCTGCACGACGCCTTCTCGACGGGGTCGAGCATCATGCCGCAGAAGAAGAACCCCGACATCGCCGAGCTCGCGCGCGGCAAGTCGGGTCGGCTCGTCGGCAACCTCACCGGCCTCCTCACGACCCTGAAGGGCCTGCCGCTCGCGTACAACCGCGACCTGCAGGAGGACAAGGAGCCGGTCTTCGACTCGGTCGCCCAGCTCGAGGTGCTGCTGCCGGCCTTCACGGGCATGGTCGCCACGCTCGCCTTCGACACGGAGCGGATGGCCGAGCTCGCGCCCCAGGGCTTCTCGCTCGCGACCGACGTCGCGGAGTGGCTGGTCCGGCAGGGCGTGCCCTTCCGTGACGCGCACGAGATCTCGGGGGCGCTGGTCCGGTACTGCGAGGAGCGCGGGATCGAGCTCGACGAGCCCGGCGACGACGAGTACCGCGCCGTGTCCGGGCACCTCACGCCCGAGGTGCGCGGCGTCCTGACCATCGAGGGCAGCGTCGCGTCGCGCGCCGGTGTCGGCGGGACGGCGCCGGAGCGCGTCGCCGAGCAGCTCGCCGCCCTGACCCGTCGCGTCCACGACCTGGCCGAGGGCGCGCCCTTCACCCGATGAGCGACGCGCTCCTCGCGCTCCTGGCCGAGCCGGCTCCGGTGTGCGCGCCGGCGCTGCTCGGCGCGACGATCACCGGGCGTGGTGTGACACTGCGCATCACCGAGGTCGAGGCCTACTGGGGCCCGACCGACCCCGGGTCGCACGGCCATCGCGGCCCGACACCGCGCAACCGGCACCTCTTCGGACCGCCGGGCTCGCTCTACGCGTACCGCTCGTACGGTATCCACACCTGCGTGAACGTGGTGAGCGGCCCGGAGGGCACGTCGTCCGGCTCGCTCCTGCGCGCCGCCGAGGTCGTCGACGGCATCGAGGTCGCCCGGGCTCGCCGCGGTCCGTCGGTCGCCGACGTCGCCCTGGCCCGCGGTCCGGGCAACCTCGGGCAGGCGCTCGGTGCCGTGCTCGGCGAGGACGACGGCACGTCGCTCCTCGACGGCTCGGGACCGTTCCGGCTCGCGCTCGCACCCGGCCTGGAGGCGCGGCTCGCCTCCGCCGACCCGGCGGACGTGGTCGCGGAGCTGCTCGCCGAGACGGTGGCCGGCCCCGCGGGGACGGCTCCGGTCCGGCGGATCTCGCGCGGACCGCGCACCGGCGTCGCCGGTGTCGCCGGCGGCGCGTCCTTCCCGTGGCGCTCCTGGCGCACCGGTGACCCGACGGTGTCGCCGTACCGACGGCACCGGCGCGCGGTCGACTGACGGGGCCGCGCCGATCCTCCCGGCCGTCGCCCGGTGGCTACGATGGTCGGGTGTCCAGCGCAACCGATCCCGATGTCCTGACACGCCAGCAGAACGACCCCACCTTCGCCTCGGTGTGGGACGAACTGCGCTGGCGCGGTCTGGTGCACGTCTCCACCGACGAGACGGCACTCCAGGAGGCCCTCGACGGCGGGACCGTCACGTACTACTGCGGTTTCGACCCGACCGCACCCTCGCTGCACTGCGGCAACCTGCTGCAGCTGCTCACCATGCGCCGGCTGCAGCTCGCCGGGCACCGGCCGCTGGCGCTCGTCGGTGGGTCGACCGGCCTGATCGGCGACCCGCGTCCCACCGCGGAACGCACGCTGAACACCCCGGAGACGGTCGCCGAGTGGGTGAGCCGACTGCAGGCGCAGGTGTCCCGGTTCCTCAGCCCCGACGGCGAGAACGGCGTGCGGCTCGTCAACAACCTCGACTGGACGGCACCGCTGTCCGCGATCGACTTCCTGCGCGACATCGGCAAGTACTTCCGCGTGAACGCCATGCTGAAGAAGGACGCCGTCGCCGCACGCCTGAACTCCGACGCGGGCATCAGCTACACCGAGTTCAGCTACCAGATCCTGCAGGGACTGGACTACCGCGAGCTCTACCGGCAGTACGGCTGCACGCTGCAGACCGGCGGTTCGGACCAATGGGGCAACCTGACCTCCGGCACCGACCTGATCCGTCGCACCGAGGGGGTGTCCGTGCACGCGCTCGGCACCCCGCTCATCACGAACTCGGACGGCACGAAGTTCGGCAAGAGCGAGGGCAACGCGATCTGGCTCGACGCCGAGATGACCTCGCCGTACGCCTTCTACCAGTTCTGGCTCAACACGGCGGACGCCGACGTGGTCGCCCGGCTGCGCGAGTTCACGTTCCTCGATCGTGCGGAGATCGGTCGACTCGAGCAGGCGGTCGCCGACGAGCCGTTCCGGCGCGAGGCCCAGCGGACCCTGGCGTTCGAGGTCACGTCGCTGGTGCACGGAGCGGCGGCGACCCGGGCGACGATCGACGCCTCGGCGGCGCTGTTCGGCAACGGCGACCTGGCCGCGCTCGACGAGGCGACGCTGCGTGCCGCGGTCGCCGAGCTCCCCGGCACGGTGTCGCTGCCGGGCGAGGCCGACGTCGCTCGCGCCCTCGTCGACACCGGACTCGTGAAGTCGCTCGGCGAAGCGCGCCGGGCGGTCGACCAGGGAGGCGTGTACGTGAACAACGTCCGCGCCGACGACGCGACCGCGCAGCTCGCGAGCCTCGCGCTGCCCGGCGGAGTCGTGGTGCTCCGACGCGGCAAGAAGACCCTGGCGGGCGTCACGCTCGGCTGATCGATCCACCCTCGGTGCACCCGGTGCCCGGTCTCCCGACGGAGACCGGGCACCGCTGCGTCCGGAGGAGTTGCACAGTGCGACACGCCCGGGAGTGGGGCGCGGTTGGCGCTCCCGCCCAGCGCTGCGTAGAGTTCTTACTCGTCACCCCAAAGGTGCGGCGGAGCGGCTGGAGCGAGAGCCCAGAGCCTGCCGGCCTCAAGCGGGACCATCCTCCACCGAAGTTCAGATCAAGCCTTGTGCTCGATCGCTTCGACGCTTAGGATGACTACTCCACCGGCCCTCTCCCTCGGGATGAGCCACAGGACCTCGGTCCGACGCGATGCCGGTGGTACCGAGAACACAATGCCCCTCTGGCGGAGCTCCTTCGTGGAGTCGAGTGGGGGGTGCGTCTGGTCCTTGAGAACTCAACAGCGTGCACATTGTCAATGCCAATTATTTTGACCCCGCGCGACCGCAGCTTTGGTTGTGGTCGTCGGAGACAATTCCTTTTGGATTGAAGATTGTCAGTAGACAGTCAACAGTCAGAATCAACTCGGTTCGGCGCTTTCGGGTGTCGGATCTGTAATTTTTTACGGAGAGTTTGATCCTGGCTCAGGACGAACGCTGGCGGCGTGCTTAACACATGCAAGTCGAACGATGATCAGGAGCTTGCTCCTGTGA
>NZ_JAURUY010000018.1:0-47918 GCF_030803485.1 Curtobacterium sp. 260
GGCCGGGGCCCCGCCCCCCCCCCCGCCGGGGCCGGGGGGGGGGGGGCCCGGGGGGGGGGGGGGGGGGGCCCGGGGGGGGGGGGGGGGGGGCGGCCCGCCCCCGCGCCTCCCGTCCGCCATCCGGAGTGGCGCCACCCTCCTTGTCCGCAGAACGCGAGCCAGCAGTCCGGGCTGCGCGACGCGCCCGCTGCGCCGACACGAGGAGGGAGGCTGGTTCGATGGACGACACGACGAACGAGGGACTCCGCTCCCTGGTGTCGGTGTCCGGCAGTGACACCGACGGCGCGATCGCCGACCTCGCCGGGATGTACGCCGGCAAGGCCTGGCACTCGGCGCACGTCGACGACGACTACTGGTACCGCTACGTCGCCGTCGGCGACGAGCGCATGAGCATCCGCCGGTCGCAGATGCACGGCTCACTGCGCGGCGACGTCGCCGTCGAGGGCGAGGTCGTCGTCCAGTGGCTCGACTCCGGCACCGCGACCGTCGACACCGGCCGGAACGCCGTCCGCATGCAGCCGGGCGTCCCCGTGCTCTTCCCGATCGAGCAGCGCTTCGAGATGGAGTACCGCGACTGGGACCAGCGACTGGTGCACCTCGACCGCGACCTCGTGCTCGACGTGGCCTCGGAGCGCCACCTCGTCGACGGCACGCTCGCCTTCGACCGGTTCACGCCACCCACGACGGCGGCCGTCGAGCGGTGGCGCGCGTCGGTCGCATCGGCGGTGCGGGCGCTGCGCGACGGGGGCGCGGGATCGCTCGCGTGGCACGAGTCCCAGCGCGAGGTCGTCCGCTCCCTGCTCGACCTGTACCGGTTCCACGGGGAGCCCGCTCCCGTCGGCTGGGGTGAGCACCGCAACGCCCGCGTCCGCTCCGCCGTCGACACCGTCCACGCACGGGCCCACGAGCCGCTGACGGTGTCCGACATCGCCATCGCTGCCGGTCTGAGCGTGCGCGGACTGCAGGAGTCCTTCCAGCGGACCCTCGACCGCACGCCGATGCAGTACCTGCGCGAGGTGCGGCTGCGTCGGGCGCACGACGACCTGCTCCGTGCCGAGCCCGGCTCCGTCGCCGTCGCCGCGATCGCGGCCCGCTGGGGCTTCACCCACATGGGACGGTTCTCGGGCGAGTACCTGCGGCGGTTCGGCGAGTACCCGAAGCAGACGCTGCGGCGCTGACCCCGGGCCGCTGCTCGTCGCTCGTCGCCGGTCAGCCGACCTCGTCGCCGGACGGCAGCGCGCCGCACCAGTCGACCGACGACGCCTGCACGCTGGCCTCGAGGGCGCCGGAGGAGGCGTCCACGACGCTCACCAGGTCCCCCGACGCGGACCGCGTGGTGACCGCGAGGAACTGACTGTTCGGGGACGGGCAGACCGCGGTGACGCTCGCGTCCTCCGGCACCGTCACGGGCAGCCGGGAGGCACGGCTGCCGTCCACGCGCACGATCCGCTGGGCGAGGGTGCCGTCGGCCCGCACCTCGCCCACCACGCGCACGTACGTGTCGTCCGTGAGCGGGGCGATCCGACCGAGGTACGGCGCATCGGTGCTGCCCCGCGGTGCAGGCAGCTCCTGGCGCTGCCCGTCGGTCAGGTCGAGCCGGACGATCCCCGTGCCGGTCTCGACGACCGCCGTGGTGCCGCTGCCGACGTAGCCGTGCAGGTACGTCGCGCTGCCGAGCCGGACCGGGTCGTTCCGCCCGCTCATGTCGACGAGCACCAGGTCGTCGGAGCCGGTCCGCACCAGGGCGCTCTCGGTGCGGGGCACGTACGCCCACTGCCCGACGGTCATCGGTTCGGCACCGGCGGTCGGCTTCCCGTCGGCCGCGATCGCCGTCGGCAGGTGCGTGCCGGTCATGTCGACCACGTACAGCCCGACGTCCCGCGACTGGCCGGTCGACGTGTCGGCGTACTCGAACCCGAAGGACGCCCCGTCGTCGGCGACGTGCAGCGCGGTCACCCGGCCCGCCGCGGTCGGGAGCGTCAGCCGCTCGACGGGGGTGCTGTCGTCCTGCACGCCGCCGGCCAGGGGCACGATCTCGACCGACGAGCGACCGTCGGCACCGCGGACGACCACGAGCGAGCGGCCGAGGCGGGCGTACTCGGTGATGCCCGTGGCCTCGAAGACCGTGGTGGCGCCGCCGGCGTCGAGGGAGCGCCGGACGATCCGGTCCTTCCCGCCGGACGGTGCGGGCACGAGGGCGAGCACGTCGGTGCTGCCCGTCGTGATCGTCGTGCGGAGCTCGGACGCGGCGGGCTGCCCCGGGGCGCGGACGTCACGCACGGCGATCTCGTACGTGCGGTCGTAGGCGAGCGGCCCGGCGAACTCGACCGCGATCGTGTTGCCGCTCGAGGTGACGGTGTGCGGGGCGGACGGGGTCACGGTGACGGCGTCGGCCGGCACCTGCTGCAGGGCCTGGTTCGCGGTGAGGATGACGCGCTGCGCCGGCCGGGACACGAGACCGGTGGCGTCGTAGGTGACGTCACGGAGCCGGGGGCCCTGCTGCGAGCCGACGACCGCGGCGACGGCGCCGACGAGCACGAACACCGTGATCGACGCCACCAGTCGGCGACGGAACCGGTCGCGCGGGCGGCGGCGGAGCGGTGCGGTGTCGTCGGTGTCGGTGCTCGTGCGCATCAGTACTCGTAGGGGTCCGTCGGCTGGTCGATGTCGCGGACCTCGGCGGCACGGATGACGATCCGTGCGTCGGCGGACTGGTCCGGGTTCGCCGCGAGCTTGCCCGTGACGCGCACCCACTGGTCGGCGTCGGGCACGGGGCCGTCGACGACCACGCCGAGGCCGACCGGCTGGGCGTCGACGGCGCAGCAGCTGATCACGAAGCGCGTCAGCGTGAAGGACCCGTCCGCGCCCGGGACGACGAAGCCGGAGAGCTCGACCGGCTTGCCGACCAGCGCGCTCGTGTCCGTGGTCTGACGGATGAGCGCCGCCCAGTCCTTCACGCCGTACTCCGAGGTGTCGACGCCCTCGCTGCCCAGCAGGGCGACGTCCTGCGTGCCGGTGGCGTTCGACAGGGTCGGGGTGTCGACGCTCCGCTGCTGGGCGGTGCGGGCGGACAGGGTGGTCGGCGGGAGCACGAGCATGGCGACCGTGACCCCGACGGTGGCAGCGGCCGCGATGCCGCCGAGGACACCGCGGGTGACCCGTGCGGCTCCGGGGGCGCGGCGGCGGACCGCCCGGGCGGCGTCGGAGCCGTGCTCGTAGGCGGTCCCGTCGTCGGGTGTGCGCGCGTGGCCGCCACCGTGCGCGTGGTCGCCCCCGTCGGCGTGGGCGGCGTGCGCGTGGTCGCCCCCGTCGGCGTGGGCGGCGTGCGCGTGGTCGTGCTCGTCGTCGTGGGCGTGCCCGTGCCCGCGCGCCACGGCGACGAGCCCCGCCACCGAGGCCGGCACGGCGACCGCGGCGAGGATGATCGTGAACAGGTCGTACCGCGGGTTGATGTACAGGTCGAGGTGTCCGACCAGGGCGAGCCACAGCGTGCACAGCGCCACCGCGAGCACCGACCCGAGCCCGAGGTACGCGGGAGCCTTCTCAGACGAGGACATTCATCACCAACCCGACCGCCGCGGTGAACAGGACGCAGACGACGGCGAGCAGCACCAGGAAGCGCGCGCGGAACGTCGTCCGGAGCAGGGCGATCATCTTGACGTCGATGATCGGCCCGATGAGCAGGAACGCCGTGATCGACCCCGGCAGGAACGTCGAGGCGAACGACAGCGCGAAGAACGCGTCGACGTTCGAGCAGAGCGAGATCGTCATCGCCAGGAGCATCATCGCGGCGACCGACAGCACCGGATTGGCGCCCACCGCGACGAGCGTCGACCGGGGCACCGCGACCTGGATCGCGGCCGCGAGCCCGGCACCGACGAAGAGCGCGGGCATCATCGTCGCGGTCTCGCCGCCGAACTGCGACGCGCTCTCGCGCCAGCGGTTGCGGGAACGCGGCGCCCCGACGGCCGCACGGCACCGGGCCTCGAACGCGGGCAGGAGCAGCTCGGCCGGGCAATGGTGCGCGGCGACGATCCACCCGACCAGGTTCGCCAGCACGAACCCCCCGACGATGCGGACGACGAGGATCCACCCGGACCACCCGAACGCCTGCGCGGTGCTGATGATCACGAGCGGGTTGAGGATCGGCGCGGCGACCAGGAACGTGACGGCCTCGGCGGGGGTGAACCCGCGCATCATGAGCCCCCGGGCGAGCGGCACGTTCCCGCACTCGCACACCGGGAAGAGCATCCCGATGAGCGAGATGACCGCCCGTCGGGGCAGCGGCCGCTCGGGCAGGATCCGCTCGAGCACGCCGGCGGGCACCCAGACCTCGACGACGATCGAGAGCACGATGCCGAGCACGACGAACGGCAGCGACTCGACGACGACGCTGATGGCGAGCGTCAGGAAGTCCTGCACGACGTCGGGCAGCCCGGCCGTGCCCACGCTCGGCGACACCACGCGCACGCCGAGCAGCACCACGACGGCGCCGAGCACCAGGCCGGGGCCGGTGAGCGTGCGGGTGGGGGCGGGGCGAGTGGGAGCGCTCGTCACCGGGACAGGATAGGCGAGGAGCGCGCCGGCTCCCTCCGAGCCGCGCGGGGACGGGTGTCAGTCGGAGGGGAGGCCGGCCAGGTGTCGGTCGAGCAGGTCGATCGCCCACTCGGCGGACTCCCCCGGGGCGAGGCGTGTGACGTGCACCGCGAGACCGTCGACGAGCGCGTGGAGTCGGCACGCCTCGTCGACCCGCTGGTCCTCCGGTACCCCGACGAGTGCGACGATCCGGTCGCACCACGTGCGCATCTCGGCGACCACCCGGTCCAGGGCCGGTCGGAGCGCAGCGTCGGTGAGCGCGGCGTTGCCGAGCGCCAGGTACACGTCGAGCTCGACCACCCGCTCGTCGTCCAGCGGCAGCAGCTCGAGCAGGATCCGGCGCGCGGTCTCGCGGTCGGGCAGCCTCTCGGGGATCGCGTCGATCCGTTCCCGGGTCCGGTCGAACACGAGCGTGATGGTGTGCTCGCGCATCGCGGCCTGCGTCGGGAACACGTAGCGCACGGTGCTCGGTGGCAACCCGGCCTCGGCGGCGACGCCGCGGACGCTCAGGGCGCCCAGTCCGTCGCGGGCGAGGACGCGGCACGCGGCGTCGGACACGTCGAGACGGCGCTGTTCGAGGTCCTCGCTGGTGGTCACCAGCACATCGTCGCACGCTCGTACGACTCGTGCTAGCGTCGGTCCGGCAGGAGTCGTACAGTCGTGCGACTCGTGACGAGGAAGGGAGACCGCCATGGCATGGGTCGTGCTCGTCCTGTCCGGTGTGCTCGAAGCGGTGTGGGCCACCGCGCTGAGCGCGTCGAACGGGTTCAAGAAGGTGGTGCCGACGATCGTGTTCGTCGCCGGCATGGTGCTCAGCATGGTGGGACTCGCGTTCGCCATGAAGGCGATCCCGGTCGGAACGGCCTACGCCGTGTGGGTCGGCATCGGGGCGTCGCTGACGGTCGTGGTCGCGATCCTCCGCCGTCAGGAGGCCGCTTCGGTCGCCCGTGTCGCCCTCGTCCTCGGCCTGGTCGCCTGCGTGGTCGGCCTCAAGGTGGTGAGCTGACGTGGCGTGGCTCGTCCTGTTCGTCAGCGCGGCGCTCGAGACCGTCTGGGCCACGGCCCTCGGCGCGAGCGACGGCTTCACCGTCCCCGGCCCGACCGCCCTCTTCGCGGTCACCATCGTCGTGAGCCTGGTCGCGTTCGGGTACGTGCTGCAGCACATCCCGATCAGCACCGCCTACGCGGTGTGGACGGGCACCGGCGCGGCCCTCACCGTCCTGTGGGGCATGGCGACCGGCGCCGAGCCCGTCACGTTCCTGCGCCTGCTCTTCATCGCCGGCATCGTCGGGTGCGTCGTCGGCCTCAAGCTGGTGCCCGCTCGCCCGGTCACCCCGGAGCCCGGGGTCAGCACCGCTCCGCAGCAGACGCCCCGCGCGTAGGAGACCGTTCCGCGCGTAGGAGACCTTTCCGCGCGCAGGAGGCCTTTCCGCGCGCAGCGGGTCGGAAGTTCCGACCTCCTTCGCGCGGAACGGCATCCCAGGTCGGGTGCGATGGGTCGGAACGCGCGTGGCGACGGACGGGAGGCGCGGTGCCAGCCGGCACCGCGCCTCCCGTCCGTCAGGGGGTCACGTGATCAGACGGACGCACCCGTCCACTCGTCCGCGGCCGCGACGTGGTCGCTCGTCGCGGTCCCCGCGGCGAGCGCCGCGGCCACGCGGTCGGCGTGCGAGGGCGGGTCGGACGGCACGTGCGCCGGACGGTCCGCCTCGTTGATCCTCCGGAGCTCGGGGACGATGTCCTCGGCCAGGATGTCGATCTGCTCGAGCACCGTCTTGAGCGGCAGCCCGGCGTGGTCGATGAGGAACATCTGGCGCTGGTAGTGCCCGACGTGGTCCTTCATCGTGGCGTAGCGGTCGATGACCTGCTGCGGCGAGCCGACGGTGAGCGGGGTCTGGGCAGTGAAGTCCTCCATCGACGGGCCGTGGCCGTACACCGGGGCGTTGTCGAAGTAGGGGCGGAACTCGTCCCAGGCGTCCTGCGAGTTCTTCCGGGCGAAGAACTGCCCGCCGAGGCCGACGATCGCCTGGTCGGCCGTGCCGTGCCCGTAGTGCTCGAAGCGCTGGCGGTACAGACCGACCATCTGCTCGGTGTGCTGGATCGGCCAGAAGATGTTGTTGTGCAGGAAGCCGTCGCCGTAGTACGCGGCCTGCTCGGCGATCTCCGGCGTGCGGATCGAGCCGTGCCACACGAAGGGCGCGACCCCGTCGAGCGGACGCGGGGTCGAGGTGAAGCCCTGCAGCGGGGTGCGGAACTTCCCCTGCCAGTTCACGACGTCGTTCTCCCACAGCTGGCGGATGAGCGCGTAGTTCTCGATCGCCAGGTTCACGCCCTGGCGGATGTCCTGCCCGAACCACGGGTACACCGGACCGGTGTTGCCGCGGCCCATCATGAGGTCCATGCGGCCGTCGCTGATGACCTGGAGCATCGCGTACTCCTCGGCGATGCGGACCGGGTCGTTCGTGGTGACGAGGGTCGTGCTCGTGGACAGGGTGATGTGCTCCGTCCGACCGGCCAGGTAGCCGAGCATCGTCGTCGGACTCGAGGCGACGAACGGCGGGTTGTGGTGCTCGCCGGTGGCGAAGACGTCGAGGCCGGCCTGGTCCGCGTGCTCGGCGATCGTCAGGATGTCCCGGACGCGCTGGGTGTCGTCCGGCGTGGTGCCGGTCGTGGGGTCCGTCGTGACGTCGCTGACGGTGAAGATCCCGAACTGCATGGTGCCCGCCTCCTGTTGCTGGCTGCTGGTGCTGCTTGTTCGATGCGTTTGCATCGACTTGCCGGGTACAACGTACCGCAGCCCCGGGCATTCCCGCCAGCGCCGGGTGCGTCCGGAGGCACACAGCGCAAGGTGCACCCGGAGGCGATCAGCGCCGGGTGTGCCCGGAGGCGTTCAGCGGCGACGCCTCCCGGTCGTCGAGGCGTCCACTCGTTCTGGGGGGCAGTCCGCCTGGACTGCAGCTCAGCGGCGGGGCGGCAGGGCGCGTTCGTCCGTCTGCGCGGCGTGGTGGAGCCCGTCCGCGAGCCACACGGCCGTGACGACCGCCAGCACGCTCACGCTCGACGCCATGCGGCCCGCGACCAGGACCGCATCGTGCAGGTCGGCGACCCCGGCCAGGCCCGCGACCACGGCGACCACCCCGACGAGCAGACCGACGCCCGTCGCGACCAGGAGCAACGCGGTCACCAGGCGACGGGGTCCCCGACGTCCGTCCCGGTCACCGCGCTCCCCGCGGTCGACCCGCGGTCCGACGGCACGGACGAGCCCGAGCCAGAACAGGGCGATCGCGCAGGCCCCGACGATGTCACTCACCCGGTGCCAGCCGTACACGACCGTCTGGTTCGCCACGAACACGGCATAGGCAGCCCCCACGATCGTCACCACCGGTCGCCAGCGCCGGGGCGTCACGAGGAGCACGGCGAACAGTGCCGCGAGCGCGATCGTCGCGTGTCCGGAAGGGTACGAGTTGGGCGTCTCCGACTGGGCGATCTCCGGGCGCTCGGCGATACGCTTCACGAGAGTCGAGGTGGCTGCCGACGCGAGCACCACGACGCCCGCTCCGAGTCCGACCGCGAGCCGGCGCCGGGCGAACGCGACGGCGGCGATCACGACCACCAGCAACAGGATGACCGGCACCGAGATGACGTTCAGTGCAGTGTCCGACCCGAACAGGTCGGACTCCCGGACCCCGCCGAGCGCGGCGTCCTCGACCCGCTGCCCGACCGGCGTCAGCACGGCGACGGCGTAGACGAGAGGCACGATCACGAACCCCAGAGCCGCCAGCAGCCCCCACCGCAAGCGCCGCGAGACCAACGGTCCGCGCGACTCGGGCGCGGTGCGTTCGGGCGTGCGGGTCACCGGCGTGGTCCTCCTCGGTGTGGCGATCATCGGTCTCCTCGTCCGGCTGGTGCCGCGCGTGCGATTCGGACGGTCGGGGTCCGACACGATACCGTTGGTCCGCCGGTCCGCGCCTGTGAACCAGGGGTCAGCCACCTCAGGATCCGACGGCCGCACCACCCGTGCACCGCGGGCAGGTGCTCCGGCTCCCGCCGCCGGTCCGTCCGGTGCGACCACCCTGTACCAGGAGGAGACCGAAGTGGCCATCAAGGAACCCAGCATCACGGCGTCGCCGAACCGGGGCCTCGCCCTGACGGTGGGGTCGCTCCTGGCGCTCTGGGGCTTCCTCGGCTTCTTCTTCGCCGCCGACGGCGACCCGGGCTTCTTCAGCCGCGAGGGCGGGATGCTCTGGAACGCGTTCGGCGTCAACCCGGCGATGTGCCTGCTCTGGATCCTGCTGGCCGTCGTGCTGCTCATCACGAGCCTCGGCACCACCATCGGTGCGCGGAACGGCAACCGTCTGGTCGGCGTCGTGCTCGTCGTCATGGCGGTGTACGGCTTCGCGCTCGGTGGCACCTCGGTGAACGTCTTCGCGCTGACCTTCGCGGACAACCTGTTCCACGCGATCATCGGCGTCGTCCTGCTCCTCACCGCCTTCGGTGCGGACCGCGAGAACGTCCGCGCGATCCGGGCGGCCCAGCGCGCCTGACGCGCCCGTCGTACGTCCTCGACGCCCCGTCCACCGGCTGGTGGGCGGGGCGTCGTCGTCGTCGGGGCTCGGCCGGGCTCGCCGAGCGGGCAGGGTCCACCACGGGTGCTCCACCGAGCGGGCAGGACCCACCACGGGTGCTCCACCGAGCGGGCAGGACACGCCAGGGCCGTCCGCCGAGCGGGCACGACTCGTCGACACTTCCTGCCGACCGTGACGGATCTGGCCCGACCGGCGGGCGTCCGACACCGGGGGGCGGAGGGGCCGGTGCGTCAGTCGCCGTCGGGGTCGGGCGCTGCCTCGAGCTCGGTCGCCACGACCCGCGGTGCCTCGGACATGAAGCGTCGGACGTCGAGGTCCACGATGATGTCCTGCGGCCGCAGCGGACGGGTCAGGTAGAGCCCCTCGAGCGACGTCAGCCGCGACAGCGCCACGTACGTCTGCCCGGCGCTGAAGACCCGGTTGCCGAGGTCGACCACCGCGCGGTCGTACGTCGAGCCCTGGGACTTGTGGATCGTCACGGCCCAGGCCAGGCGCAGGGGGAACTGCTGGAACTCCCCCACGGTGTCCTTCTTCAGTTCCTTCTTGTCCGGGTCGTAGGAGTACTTGAACTTCTCCCACACGGACGGCTGGACCTCGAAGGACTCCCCGTCGACGTCGACCCACACGGTGTCCCGGATGGTGGTCACGACGCCGAGCGTGCCGTTCACCCAGCGCTGGTCGGGGTCGTTGCGGAGGAACATGACGTGCGCGCCGGGCTTCAGCTCGAGCGCCTCGTCCGCCGGGAAGTTCCGCCCGCCGAAGTCGCCGTTGACGTCCGCCCTGGCGGTCTTCACCGTGCCCGGTAGCCGGTCGAGGGCCGCCTTGTTGATGCGCGAGACCGTGTCGTTCCGGGTCGCCAGGGTGATGGCGTCGTCGGGCGCCGGCCGGGCTCCGGCCGTGTTGAGCTGTCCGGCGATGTCGGCCGTGACCCGACCGTGCCGCACCGCGGTGAGCATCGCCGCGAAGGCGTCGTCTCGCTGCCGGTGCACGGTCGCGAGCTCGACGATGTGCAGCTCGGCCTCGAGCCAGACCTTCGCGTCGAAGAACCACATCGACCGGTAGTGGTCCGTGAAGTACGCCCGCTCGTCGCCGTCGCCCGGGACCGGCGGCAGCTGGTACGGGTCACCGAACATGACGACCTGCACCCCGCCGAACGCCTCGAACTGCCGTCCGCGGGCCTTGCGGAGCGACCGGTCCATCGCGTCCAGCAGGTCGGCGTTCACCATCGAGACCTCGTCGATGACCAGGGTGTCGATCGTGTTGAGGAGCTTCCGCGTCTCCGGCCCCTGGCGGAGCTCGGCGTCGGCGATGAGCCCGATCGGCAGCCGGAACAGCGAGTGGATCGTCTGCCCGCCGACGTTGAGCGCGGCGACCCCGGTCGGCGCGCAGATGACCACCTGCTTCTCGGTGTTCCACGACAGGTGGTTGAGGAGCGTCGACTTGCCCGTGCCCGCGCGTCCGGTGATGAAGACGTGGTCGCGGGTGTGCTCGATGTACTCGAACACCGCCCGCTGTTCGGCGCTGAGCTCGACGCTCACCGCTCGGCCGTCCCGGACGCCGGTGCCGGGTCCGGTGCCGTGCTCGCCGACCCGGTGGCGGGCGCACGGTCGGGCGCGGGTCGGTCGCCGCGTAGTCGGAGCACCGTGACGACGACGACCGTCACGAGCAGCGCGATCCCCGCGACGACGAGCACGACTCCGGCCCGGGCCTGGTCGTCGATCGGGGTCGGGCCCCACTCGCGGCCCATCGCGCCGAACCACGACGCCTGGAGCAGGCCGAGGGGCCCCTGCATCGCGATGCCGAGCGAGACGGTGCCCGCCGCCACGACGACCGCACCTGCGATCCGCACGAGCGCCGCGCCGGTGCTCGCAGCCCGGGCACCGGCGGCCACCGGAGTGAGGAGCGTGGGCACGGCGGACAGCCCGACGAGCAGGAGCCCGACGTCGACCAGGGTGCGGCCGGACGGGTCGCTCACCGACCAGCGCAGGACCTGGGTGGCGTAGAGCCCCCACCAGACCGCGGCGAGGAGCACGAAGGACGGGAACGGCTGCGCCAGGTACCGCACCACGCCGTTGTCGACGAGCAGGCCCGTCCACTCGCGGACGCCCGTCGAGCCGTCGTCGCGCGGGTGCACGGCGGACCGGATGAGCTGCACGGGAGCGGCCGCCCAGAGGAGTGCGGGGACGACCAGGCCGAGCAGCACGTGCGCGCCGACGTTGGCGGACACCAGGAAGCGGTCGTAGGTGTGCAGCGACCCCGACGTCGCCAGGACCAGCGTGACGACCGCGATCGCGGCGGCGACGGAGCGGCGCACCGGCCAGGAGACACCACGACGCCGCAGTCGGACCACGCCGGCGGTGTACGCGGCAGCGGCGAGCACGGCGGCCAGCAGCCAGAACAGGTCGATGTTCCAGGCGGTGAGCCAACCCCACGACCCCGGCGCCGCGGGGAGCGGGTCGTCGGTCAGCAGCTCGGCCGGGGTCGGGTTCGTCGTCTTGCTGAGGGCGACCTCGCCGGCCGGCGTCGCGGTCCGTCCGAGCGCTGCGGCGAACCCGCTCGCGATGCCCATCACGGCGAGTTCGACGAGCACGAGGGTCCAGAACGCACCGCGGCGCTCCGGGGCGTCGGAGAGCGACCGGATCGCACGACGACGTTGCACCGCGCCGAGCACGCCGATGCCGACGAGCGCGGCGGTCTTCACGAGCACGAGCACGCCGTACGGGCTGGCGAGGTTCGCCGGGGCGCCGATCCGGATGATCGCCGACGCCGTCCCCGACACCGCGACGAGCACGAAGCAGCCGAGCGCGATGCTCGAGTACCGCGCGACGACGAGCGGCAACCGGTCACCGGGCAGCACGTTCCGCAGGAGCACGACGAGCAGCAGGCCACCGACCCACAGGGCCGCGCCGACCAGGTGCAGTCCGAGCGCGGTCACCGCCGAGTCGTGGCTCGCGGTGCCCGCGGCGTGCCCCTGCTGCGCGAGCGGCACGAGCCCGACCATCGCGACGCCGGCGGTGAGCGCGACCATGCCCCGCCCGCGGACGGCGAAGCAGAGCACCGTCACGGCGGCGGCGATGAGCACGGAGACCAGCCACGCGGTGCCGAGGTCGGTGCCGGTGAGGAAGACCCCCATCGACTGGCCGAACTGCTCGTCGAGGCTGAGGGCCGACCCGGCGACGGACAGGAACGTGAAGAAGGTCGTGGCGGCGGCGGCGACGGTCCAGACCCCGGCGGCACCGGCGGCGACGTCGATCGCGCGGTTCCACTCGGGGCGGGTGCGGGAGAGTCCGACGACGGTGAGCGCGAGCCCGCCGATGGTCGCTGCCGCGGACAGGTCGACGACGAGCCGGGCGATCGGCAGCCCGAAGCGCACGACCGCGCCCGGGTCGGCGATGAGTGCGCGATCCGCCCCGCCGCCGATCACGAGGGCGACGAGGAGGGAGACGAACCCGACGAGCAGCAGCACGGCGGGGCCGGCGATGCGTGCGATCCGGTCCACCCGACAAGCCTAGGCGGTGCCCGACCGACCACGGCACGCCGGGTGGGTCGACCTGTGGGCGGTGCGCCGCGCCTCCAGGCCGTGCAGGACAGGCCGGGACACCGCGGACACGGGAGCCGCCCGGGAACGACGGAAGGGACGGCCGGAGCCGTCCCTTCCCGGTGGTGCTGAGCGGTCCTACTTGACGGCAGCCTTGAGCTTCGAGCCGGCGCTGACCTTGACCGAGTCGCTCGCGGCGATCTCGATGGCGTCACCCGTCTGCGGGTTGCGGCCGGTGCGCGCGGCGCGGTGGGTCTTCTCGAAGGCGATCCAGCCCGGGATCGTGACCTTCGTGCCGTCGGCGACCGACGACGAGACGACGCTGAACAGCGCGTCGACGACGCCGTTGACGGTGGCCTGGCTCTGGCCGGACTCCTGCGCGACGGCAGCGACGAGCTCGGTGCGGTTCAGTGACTTGTCAGCCATGGATGTCCTCCTCGGACTTCTTGCAGTGTCGGTGGGACGTCCGGGACGCCCGCCCGCCCGGAGCGGGGTGCCCTGGACGTGGTGGCCCCGCGGACGAGCACGCCCGGCGGAACCGTCAGCGAACCTACCAGCCGAGCGGGGTCCGGACGACCGACTCGCCCGGATTTCCGGGGTTGTGGAGGGTCTGGAGGGGTCCGAGTGGCGGATGTGACGCCGGTGTACCCCGCACAGCCGGGAACGACGAACGCCCCGTCCCTCTGCAGGGACGGGGCGTTCGGTGGTGCTGGTGCTTACCAGGAGCTCTTCGTGATGCCCGGCAGCTCGCCACGGTGGGCCATGTCGCGGAAGCGGACACGGCTGATGCCGTACTCACCGAGGTGGCCACGGGGGCGACCGTCGATGGCGTCGCGGTTGCGGTAGCGGACCGGCGACGCGTCGCGCGGGAGCTTCTGCAGGCCGACGCGGGCGGCCTCACGCGACTCGTCGGTGCCGTTCGGGTCCACGAGGGCCTTCTTCAGCTCGAGACGACGCTCGGCGTAGCGCGCGATGACCTCGGCGCGCTGGTTGTTCTTCGCGATCTTGCTCTTCTTCGCCATGCTTAGCGCTCCTCACGGAAGTCGACGTGCTTGCGGATCACCGGGTCGTACTTCTTGAGCACGAGGCGGTCCGGGTTGTTGCGACGGTTCTTCTTGGTCACGTAGGTGAACCCGGTCCCCGCGGTGGAGCGGAGCTTGATGATCGGACGGACGTCCTGACCCTTCTTGGCCATCAGATCTTCTCCCCACGGGCGAGGAGATCCTTGACGACGGACTCGATGCCGCGTGCGTCGATCACCTTGATGCCCTTAGCGCTGAGCGTGAGCGTGACGTTACGGCGAAGCGAGGGCACGTAGTACGTCTTCTTCTGCACGTTCGGGTCGAAGCGACGCTTCGTCCGGCGGTGCGAGTGCGAGATGTTGTGTCCGAAGCCGGGGGTGGCTCCGGTCACCTGGCACACTGCTGCCATGGTTTCCTCCTGAGGTACCGAGCGACCGGACGGCCGCTCCCAAGGTCACTTGCCTGGCACGCACGCGCTCGTCACCGTGAGGTGACCGCAGCGAGGGGGTTGTGCGCGCCGCCCAGGCCCGCTGACCCTGTCGAAGGACCCGCAGACACCGCGCGACCGCGGCGTACGCGACGGTCGGAGGGCTTGGAACAACTGGGTCTGCCACGCGGACGCGGCGGACCAGGGGTCAACGTTACGGGACGGCCGCGCGTGTCGCAAGCCGGGCCTCCCGTCCGGGTCGCACCGGTACCGGCCTGGAGGCGCGGCTCGGCCCCGTCACGCCGGTTCCGGTCCGGCCTGTCTCGGCACTTCCGGTCGCATGACTTGCCGTCGGGCGGCTCGGCAGACGGCATGTCGTGCGACCAGGACGGATGCGCGCGGCAAGTCGTGCGACGAGGACGGCCAGGAGGCCCGGACGCGCCCGGACGCGCCCGCGGCCTACGGTCCCGCGGTCGGCCGCGGCGCCAGCGCCTGCACCAGCAGCGCGCCGAGCTCCCGCGGAGCCGTGAACATCGGCCAGTGCCCGGTCTCGAGGCCCACGATCGTCAGGTCCTCGACGGCGACGAGCTCCGTCGTCCACGCGTGGTGCTCCGCCACCATCGCCGCGAGGTCCGTCGCCGGGACCTCGCACGACACCACCGTCGCCGGGATCGCGTGCCGCGCGGGGTCGGTGTAGTGGAAGGGGTCGGACGCCACGGCCGCGGGCTCCGGGACCGCCCGGCGCTCGAGGTCCTCGCGCACCGCGGGTGTCACGTCACGCACGGTCGCGGGCTCCCAGACGTCCCACGACGGCAGCGGTACGACCCCGTCGACCACAGGCAACTCGTCGTTGACGACGGCGCCGTCCGGCCCGGGGAACGTGTCGACGTAGAGCAGGTGCGCCACGAGCGACGGTCGTCGGTCGGCGGCCATGAGCACCATCGGACCCGCACCCGAGTGCCCGGCGAGCGCGACGGGCTCGTCCGGCGTGGCCACGGCGTCGAGGACCGCCACGATCCCGGCGACCTGCTCGTCGAGCGTGTCGCCCGTCCGTGTGATCGCCTGGACGGAGTGCCCGGCCTCCTGCAGCACGGGCGCCACCTCGTCCCACGCGCTCGCGTCGAGCCAGAACCCGGGCACCAGGATGACGTGCATGCGCGGGAGGTTACTCGCCGGTGCGCGCCGCGGTGCAGACCGCACACTCGCCGAAGATGTCGACGACGTGGCTGGCGTTCGTGAAGCCGTTCGCCGCCGCGACCTCCTGCGCCCACCGTTCGACCGGGTCCGCCTCGATCTCGACCGTGCGGCCGCAGTTCCGGCAGATCAGGTGGTGGTGGTGCGCGTCGGTCGTGCACGCGCGGTACAGCGACTCACCGTCCTGCTGCAGCGAGTCGGCGTCGCCCTCGGTCGCCAGGTCGGCGAGCGCCCGGTACACGGTCGCCAGCCCGATCGTGGAACCACCGTCCCGGAGGTGCTGGTGGAGTGCCTGCGCACTGACGAACCCCTCGGTGCCGGAGAGCGCGCTGCGCACGGCCTCCCGCTGCCAGGTGTTCCGCTTCGGCTTCTGCACGGCGTTCACGCGGTGACTCCTTCCCTGCGGGTCGCGTCGGTCGACGCGTCGGTCCCGGTCGGGAGGCGCGGCACGCCTCCGTCGGTCTGCTCACGGTCCGCGATGCGGTCGCGTCCGCGTCTGTCCCTGCGGCTGCCGACGATCCGGCAGACGACCCAGATCACGAACGAGATCGTCGTGACGTAGGGGCTGATCGGCAGTCCGCCGCCGAGTGCGAGCAGGATGCCGCCGACGACCGACACGACCGCGAACACCGTCGAGAGCACCGGGACGACCACGGGGTGCGAGGTCAGGCGGAGCGCGGCGGCAGCGGGGGTGACGAGCAGCGAGAGCACCAGCAGCGCGCCGACGATCTGCACCGACACCGCGGTCGCGAGCCCGAGCGCGAGCATGAACACGATCGCGAGGGTCCGCACGGGCACCCCGGCAGCGGCCGCGACGTCGGGGTCGACCGACGAGAACATCAGCGGGCGCCAGATCACCAGGAGCGTCACGACGACGATCGCGGAGACGACGACGAGCGAGGTCAGCTGCGGGTTGTCGACAGAGACGATCTGCCCGGTCAGCAGCCCGAACTTGTTCGCCGCCCGGCCCTTGTACAGCGCGAGGCAGAGGATACCGAGCCCGAGACCGAACGGCATG
This sequence comes from Curtobacterium sp. 260, assembly GCF_030803485.1. Classification (NCBI taxonomy): domain Bacteria; kingdom Bacillati; phylum Actinomycetota; class Actinomycetes; order Micrococcales; family Microbacteriaceae; genus Curtobacterium; species Curtobacterium sp. 260. The sequence continues at coordinate 16,382 of NZ_JAURUY010000018.1, forward strand.
AGCACGGCGATGATCGAGTTGCGGTCGCGGGCCCGCGAGCCGAGCAGCCCGATGAGCAGCGCCGCGACGACGGAGCCGACGAGCGACCCGGTGACGACGTTGACGCCGAACAGCAGGGCGGCGCTGGCCCCGGCGAAGGACAGTTCCGAGATGCCGTGCACCGCGAAGGGCATGTTCCGCGCGACGACGAACGGGCCGATGAGCCCGCCGACGATGCCGAGCACGGCGCCGGCCCAGATCGAGTTCTGGACGAGGACCAGGAGCTCGCCGTAGTCCTGGAACGAGAAGACGGTCGACAGCACGTCCATCAGATGCGTCCTTCGTCCGGGGTGGTGGTGTGCGGGTCGGCATCGCAGTGGTGGTGCGCCCCGGTCTGGTCGTGGGCCTCGTTCGCGCCGACGATGACGATCCGTCCCATGGTGCGGACGACGTCGACCGGGGTGCCGTAGAGGTCGCTCAGCACGTCGGCACGCAGGACCTCGTCGGGGGCGCCGATGCGGAAGCGCCCGCCGGCGATGTAGAGGACCCGGTCGACGACGTCGAGGATCGGGTTGACGTCGTGGGTGACGAAGAGCACGGCGGCGTCCTGCTGCCGACGCTGCCGGTCGATGAGCTCGGTGACGCCCCGCTGGTGCCGGAGGTCGAGCGAGATGAGCGGCTCGTCGCAGAGGAGCAGTGCGGGGTCCGCGGCGATGGCCTGCCCGACGCGGGTGCGCTGCTGCTCACCGCCGGACAGCTCGGCCACCGGGGCGTCGGCGAACGCGGTCGCACCGACCTCGTCGAGGATGCGGTCGACCCGAGCGCGCTCGGCCCGGCTGGCGGGCAGGACACCCCACCGGGAGCCGGTGACCCCCTGGGCGATCATGTCCCGTGCGCGCAGGGGCGTGCCGGACTCCATGAGGCGCTGCTGCGGGATGTACCCGATCCTCCGGTGCCCGCGACGGACGGGCTGCCCGAGGAACGACATCGTCCCGCCCGTCAGTCGCTGCTGGCCGAGCACGGTGCGCAGGAGCGAGGTCTTGCCGGCACCGTTCGGCCCGAGCACGGCGACGAACTCGCCCGGCGCCAGGTCGAGGTCGAGGTGCGACCAGAGGGTCCGCGCCCCGTACGAGAGCGCCGCGTCACGGAGGGCGAGCACGGCGGAACCGCCACGGCCGGGGGCCGCAGCGGTTCGCGAGGGGGTCTGGACCGCGGTCACTTCGCGAGCGCCCCCGTGATCTCGTCGATGTTCGCCTGCTGCCACGAGACGTAATCCTCCCCCTTCGGGAGCGTCTCCGTGACACCGACGACCGGGATGTCCGCCTGCTCGGCGGCCTTCTGGACCTGCTCGGTCTCGGGGCTGGAGGTCTGCTCGTTCACGGCGAGGAGCCGCACCTGCTTGCCGGTGAACAGCTTGAGGGTGTCGTTGAGCGCGGCCGGCGGGACGTCGTCGCCCTCCTCGATGGCCTCGGCGAAGGCCTCGGGCGTCACGTTGTCGAGCCCCATCGCGTCGAAGAGGTACCCGGGGACGGGCTCGGTGTACGACACCTTCTCGCCGTCGACCTCCTCCTTGGCCGCGGCCGTCTGCGACTCGAGGTCGTCGAGCTTCGTGGTGAGGGTCTTCGCGTTGCGCTCGAAGGTGTCGGCGTGCGCGGAGTCGAGCTTCGTCAGACGCTGTTCGAGGTCGGCCACGAGCTTCACCATCGTCGGGTAGTCGTAGAACACGTGCTCGTTGAACTCCGCGTCGCCGCCCTGGTCGAGCCCGGAGAGCTCCACGACGTTGATCGTGTCGGCCTTCGTGTTCGAGGCCTTCGCCAGGGTGGTCATGAAGTCGTCGTACCCGCCGCCGTTCTCGATGAGCAGGTCGGCCTTCGACACGGCGAGCTGCGTCTTCGCGCTCGACTCGAACGAGTGCGGGTCCTGCGACGGGTCGTCGAGGATGCTCGTGACCTCGACGTCGTCGCCGCCGATCTCCTGCGCGATCGAGCCGTAGACGTTCGTCGAGGCGACGATCCGGACGGTGCCGTCACCCGAGGCGTCACCGGAGGCGGAGGACGTGGCGCAGCCGCTCAGCGCGAGGGCTGCGGCGCCGGCGACGAGCGGCAGGGCGAGGAGGCGACGGTTCTGCATGGTGCGAGCGTACGGCTTGCTGATAACGGTTGTCAAAATCAGCCGACCGACGGACGGAAGGCGCGGTGCCAGCCGGTACCGCGCCTCCCGTCCGGAGCAGGATCAGCGAGCGATCAGGGCCTGGTGGCCGCGTCGATCGTGTTCTCGGCGATCGTGTCGTCCTCGCGACCCGGTGTCCGCAGGTTCCACTTCCTGATCACGAACGAGAACAGGAAGTAGTAGACGACCGCGTACGCCAGGCCGATCGGGATGAGCCAGATCGCCCCGTCGGCCTTGCCGAAGTTCAGCACGTAGTCGATCGCGCCGGCCGAGAACGAGAAGCCGTCCCGGATCCCGAGCGCGTTGACCAGGGCCAGGGAGGTCCCGGTGAGGACCGCGTGGATGACGTAGAGCGGGAACGCCACGAACATGAACGAGTACTCGAGCGGCTCGGTGATGCCCGTCACGAACGAGGTGAGCGCGGCCGAGATCATGATGCCGCCGACGACCTTGCGGTTCTGCGGCTTGGCGTTCCGCCAGATCGCGAGCGCACCGGCGGGCAGCGCGAACATCATGATCGGGAAGAACCCGGTCTGGAAGATGCCGGCCGTCGGGTCTCCGTTGAGGAAGCGGGCGATGTCGCCGTGCCAGATCGTGGTGCCGTCGTTGAAGCTCCCGAGCTGGAACCACGGGAAGAAGTTGAGCAGCTGGTGCAGACCGATCGGGATGAGCATGCGGTTCGCGAAGCCGAAGATGCCGCCACCGATCACAGCATTGTCCGCGACGGCCTCACCCGCCGCCGTCAGGGCGATGTCGAAGTAGCGGTAGACGAAGGACATCAGGACCGCGATCACGAGACCGGCGGCGGCCGTGAGGATCGGCACCAGGCGGCGACCCGAGAAGAACCCGAGGAAGTCCGGCATCTTCGTCCGGTGGAAGCGCTGCCACATGGTTGCCGCGACCAGACCCATGACGATGCCGCCCAGGACGCCGTAGTTGATCATCTTCTGGTCGCCGTTCGCGTCCTCGACGCCCGCCAGGACGATCGGTGACATGACCTTCCAGACCTCGTACATGACCATGTAGCCGACGACCGCGGCGAGCGCCGTGGTGCCGTCCGACTTCTTCGCCCAGCCGATCGCGATGCCGACCGCGAAGAGCAGCGGTAGCCACGTGAAGATCGCGTTGCCCGCGGCGCCGATGACCGAGGCTCCCTGCTCGAAGCCGGGGATGGCGCCGAGCATGTCGCTCTGGCCGAGGCGGTTGAGGATGCCCGCGGCCGGCATGACCGCGATCGGCAGGAGCAGGCTCCGACCGAGGCGCTGGGCGTTCGCGAAGAGCCTGGACTGCTTCTTCAGGGTCTTCTCGTCCGGCACGTCCGTTGCAGCAGCGGTGCTCATCGGCGTTCCTCTCGTCATCGGGTGGAGCTGGGCGCAGGGGTGAGTTGAGTCATGCGAGGACCCCGGGTAGCCTCGGCGGTACCGCCGGGTCCGGTCCTGTCCGGTCATGACCAGTTCCGTAGTCTGAACCGGTGACCAGATGCGTGTCAACCCGGCACGGAATCCGCAACGAGGAGGAAACGATGGCCGACATCAAGGCAGCCGACATCATCGCCGCACTGGGTGGCGCGGACAACATCGACGAGGTCGAGGGCTGCATCACGCGCCTCCGCGTCGAGGTCGAGGACGGCGACCTCGTGGACAAGGCCGCCCTGCAGGCAGCGGGCGCGCAGGCCGTCGTCGGCGGCGGCACCGGGTGGCAGGTCATCGTCGGTCCGATCGCGGACAACCTCGCGCAGGACATCCAGGACGAACTGTGACCGCGGTCCGGACCCCGTTCGCGGGCCCGGTCGTCGCACTCGCCGACGTGCCCGACCCGGTGTTCGCCGGGCAGCTGGTCGGTGCGGGGGTCGCCGTCGACCCGACGGGTGTCGCGGGTCCGGTGACCGCGGTCGCCCCGGTGGACGGCACGATCGTCAAGCTCCACCCGCACGCCTTCGCCCTGCAGGGCTCCGCCGGGACGGACGTCCTGGTGCACGTCGGCATCGACACCGTGAAGCTGCGGGGCGAGGGCTTCGAGCTGCTCGCGGCCGAGGGTGACACCGTGCACGCCGGCGACCCGGTCGTGCGGTTCACCCCGAGCGTGATCGAGGCCGCCGGCTACTCCCCGGTCTGCCCCGTCGTGGTGCTCGGCAGTGCGCCGGACTCGGTCGAGCAGGGCTCGGTCGGCACCACGGCGCCCGAGGGCGCCACGCTCTACACGGTCTGACCGCGGGGGAACCCCGCCGAGTCTCGGCCCCGCGGACGTCTTCGCGGGCGCACGACCGCGAACCTGTCCGCGGAGCCGAGGCTCGGCTCCGGCCGCGGGGGCGGGCGGCAGCGCGCGCTACGCCCCCGGCCGTCGGGCGGTGACCTCCATCTGCACCCGGTAGCGGTCGGACCGGTACCAGGACCGCGCGTGCTCGACGGGGCGGTCCCCCGAGTACGACACCCGGTCGAACTCGAGCAGGGGCGCCCCGGTCCTGGTCCCGAGCAGCGTCGCGACGTCGTCGGCCGCGGGCTTCGCCGCCACCGTCTGCTGCGCCCGGTCGATCGGCACGCCGTACGTGTCCGCCGCGAGCGAGTACACCGACCCGGACAGGTCCTGGTCGAGCAGACCCGGGTACGCCGTCGCCGAGAGCCAGGCGTCGTCGACGGACACCGGTGCGCCGTCCGCCATCCGCAGGCGCTTCAGGTGGTGGGCCGTGTCGCCCTCGTCGAGGCGCAGCGCCGCCGCGGTGTCGGCCGGCGGGACCCGCTCCTCGCGCACGAGCACGACGGTCGTCGGGACGTGGCCGAGCGCGCGCATCTCCTCGGTGAAGGACGCCAGGTGCAGTGTCGACTGCACGGGACGGTGCGCCACGAAGGTGCCCTTGCCGCGCACGCGCTCCAGGTAGCCCTCGTTGACGAGCTGTCCGAGGGCCTCGCGTACCGTGATCCGGGACACCCCGTACTCGGCGATGAGCTGCCGCTCCGAGGGGATCGCCGCGCCGGGCGCGAGTCGGGCGGTCGCGAGGTCGAGCAGGATCCGCCGCAGCTGCTGGTGCTTCGGCTCGGCCCCCTCGGTGATGCGGCTCGTCATGCGGTCCTCGTGCTCCGGTGCTCGTCGACTCCGGGCGGTCCTCGCCCAGCTGGTCCTGTGCGGACATGACCAGTCGTCCTCACAGTAGCGATCAGGATGCGAGAAGCCAACGCCGTGACAAGATGACGCCCGTGACCTCGGTGGTGATCGTGGACGACGAGACGCTCGTCCGGTACGGCTTCGAACTCATCCTCGGCGCAGCGGCGGACATCGACGTCGTCGCCACGAGCGGTGACGTCGACGCGGTCGAGACCGTGCGCCGGCACGCCCCCGACGTGGTCCTGCTCGACGTGCGCATGCCCCGGGTGAACGGGCTCGAGGTGCTCGCTGCACTCCGGCAGCTGCCCGAGCCCCCGGCCGTCGCGATGCTCACCACGTTCGACACCGACACCCAGGTGGTCGCCCGGGCGATGGAGTCCGGGGCGGCCGGCTTCCTGCTCAAGGACACCGACCCCGAGTCGCTCGCGGAGTACGTCCGGGCGCTCGCCCGCGGCGGCATCGTCCTGGCGCCGGGCGTGGACCGGACCCGGCTCTTCGCCCACCGGCCGACGACGCCGGCACCGGAGCTGTCCGACCGGGAGCACGCCGTGGTGCGGCTCGTCGCCGAGGGCGCCAGCAACCCCGAGATCGGCCAGCGCATCGGCGTCAGCACCGGCACCGTCAAGGAGGACGTCCGCGCCCTCCTCGCCGCGTTCGGTGTCACCACCCGCGTCCAGCTCGCGCTCCGCGCGGCGGAGGCCGGGCTGCTCGATGGCTGAGCCCGCTCCGTCCGGCCGCGTCCGACGACTGCTGGCGCGGACGGACGGGAGGCTCGACGCACTCGTCGACGTCGGCCTCCGTCGTGCGCGCGCCCACCCGGCCCCGTGGTGGCTGGTCGACGCGCTCTTCCTCGCGGCCGCCGTCGTCGACGCCGTGCTCGACATCGCGGGCGCCACGACGACCGAGATCACCCTGTCGCTCGTCGCGGCGGGTGCGCTCGTCCTCCGTCGGCGACTCCCCGTCCTGACCTTCGCGCTCACGATGCCCGGGCTCTTCATCGGATCCGGTGTCGTCGCGGCGAGCATCGCCCTCTTCACGCTCGGTGAGCGGACGGACCGCCGGTGGCTCATGCTCCTCGCCGCCGTCGTGCAGTTCGTCGGGTTCAGCGGGTTCGTCGTCGGCCCGCCGCAGCAGCTCGACGAGATCGTGGTGTCGATCGTGTACGCGCTCATCTTCGCGCTCGGCCCGCTCTCGATCGGCCTGCTCGTGCGGACCCGCGCGGACCTGGTGGACCGCATCGCCGAGCTCGGGGCCTCCCGCGCCGAGGAACGGCGTCGCGCCGCCGAGGTCGCCCTCTCCCGCGAACGGGCCCTGCTCGCGCGCGAGATGCACGACGTCGTCTCGCACCAGGTGACCCTCATCGCGGTGCAGGCCGGCGGCGTGCAGATGGCCGGGCGCGACGAGCAGGAGCGGGCGTTCGCGCGGACGATCCGGCAGCTGTGCGTCGTGACCCTGCAGGAGCTGCGCGAGATGGTCCAGGTGCTCCGGGCGTCCGGCGGCACCGACCGGGAGATCGCCCCGCAGCCCGTGCTCGCCGACCTGCCCCGGCTCGTCGCCGCGAGCGGGCTCGAGACCGACGCGGCCGTCGACCTGCCCGCGACCCTGCCCCTGCCCGTGCAGCGCGCGGTCTACCGCTTCGTGCAGGAGGGCCTGACGAACGTCCGGAAGCACGCCCCCGGCGCCGTGGTCCGGATCAGCGGCCGTCTGCACGGCGACCAGGTGCTCGTCGACCTCGTGAACGGGCCCGCACGTGCCGACCGGCTCGAACTGCCCGGGTCCGGCCTGGGGCTCATCGGGCTCGGCGAACGCGCGTCGCTCCTCGGCGGCCGCCTCGACTCGGGACCGCAGCCCGGCGACGGGTTCGCGCTGCACCTGCGCCTGCCCGTCGAGCACCGACCGAGCGTTCCCGCCCCCTGACGGCCGGGCGAGCGAGCGGCGGACGACGGGTGACCAGCCCTCCGAGGGACGGTCGGTGGCCGATCGGCCACCCGTGTTCACGCCACCGCCCGATGCGCCGACCCGGCAGGGTCGGCTGTGATGGCAGCGTGGTCCAGTCAGCGCTCGTCGCCAGCATCCGTCGACACCCCGTCTCCGTGGGCGTCGGCGTCGCCTCCGTCCTGCTCGCCGTCACGGCACGCGTCGCGCACGCCGAGCCGGACTTCCCGCACCACCCGCCGGTCGCCTGGGCAGCCCTCGCGGTCGTCGTGGCCGTCACGGTGCTCGCGGAACGCACGCTCGGATCGCTGCGCACCGTCCTGGTCGGCGTCGGCGCCCCGCTCGCGGCCGTCGCCGTCACCTTCCTGGCGGTGACGGTCGGATCGGCGATGGGCGAGGCCCACGCGGAGGCCGCCGCGGGTGAGCCGCTGTTCGCCCCGTCCGCCGTCGCGACCGCCCTGCTCGCCGCGGCCTCCGCCACGATGCCGCCGGCCCGCCGACGTCGTGTCCGCGCCGTCCTGTGGACGGTCGTGCTCACCCTGGTGCTGTTCGCCGGCCACGGTTCCGACACCGCGCGTGCCCTGGCGACTCTGTTCGGGACCGCCGCCGGCGAGCTCGTGGTGCGCCGCGCCTCCCGGCCGGCACCGACCGCGCCGCGCGCCGACCGGACCGTCGTCGCCCACCCGCGCTCGATCGTCGTCGCCACGCTCGTCGCCCTCGGCTCGGGCACCCTGGTGACGCTCGTCGTGCCCGAGCCGGACGGCGTCCTGTCGCCGTTCGCCGATGCCATGAGCGACCGGGCGACCGTGCTCGTCGGGGTGCTCCTGATCGGGGCCGCCTGGCTCGTCCAGCGCGGCCGTCGCACCGGGCTCGTCCTGGCGGCGGGCCTGCTGGTGACGCTGTCCGCCGTGCTCGCCGACGTGTTCCTCATCGAACCACTGCAGGACGGCTTCGTGCAGTGGCAGGGCCTGACGACCGACGAGGTCGAGTGGCAGGTCACGCTGCTCGGGGCCTGGGCCGTCCCCGCCGCCGTGCTCCTGGCGATCGTGGTGCTCCGCGGCCAGCTGGTGCGCGCTCGCTTCCGCGCGACGCCGACCTGCGGCGAGGACTACCTCGGCATGCTCCGCGAGGGGGACGCGGGCACGCTCGGGCACATGGGCACCTGGCGGGGCAACGCGACCTGGACGCACCCGGACGGGCTCGGTGCCGTCGCCTACCGCGTGCACGGCGACGTCGCCCTGACCGTGTCGGACCCGGCGTGCGCCGCCGCGGACCGGGCCGAGGTGGTCGCCGCGTTCGCCCGCGCCTGCGAGCGGAACGGCTGGACCCCCGCGTTCACGAGCGTGCACGAACCGGTGCGGGCGATCCTCGCGGCCGAGGGGTGGGCGTCCTTCCCCGTGGGCGTGGAGTCCGTGCTCGACGTGACGACGTTCGACCTGCGCGGCAAGAAGCGCCAGGACCTGCGCACCGCGTCCAACCGCGCCGACCGCGAGGGGCTCCGCGACGAGTGGACCACGCTCGCCGCCCTCGACGCCGACCAGCGCGCGCAGGTCGAGGCGATCTGCACCCGCTGGGCAGCAGACCGTCGTCTGCCGGAGATGGGCTTCACGCTCGGTGGGTTCCGCGAGCTCGAGGACCCGGACGTCCGACTGCTGCTCGCCGTGACCGCCGAGGGTCGGGTGACCGCGGTCACGAGCTGGCTGCCCGTCTACGAGCACGGTGCCCTGACCGGGTACACGCTCGACGTCATGCGACGCGGCGAGGACGGGATGCCCGGGGTGATGGAGTTCCTGATCGCCCGGACCGCCCTGCGCGCCCGCGAGGCCGGCCTCACCACGATCAGCCTCTCGGGCACGCCGCTCGCACCGCACACCGACGCCGGGTCCTGGGTGGCCCGCGGGTCGGCGCTCCTCGCCCGGGCGCTCGAGCCCGTCTACGGCTTCCGGTCGCTGCAGCGCTTCAAGGAGAAGTTCGGCGCGCGCCACGAGCCGCTCTGGCTCGTCGTCCCGAGCGCGCTGCAGGCCCCCCGGGTGGCTCGAGCGCTCACCAGCGCGTACGTGCCCGGGCTCCGTCCCAAGCACCTGTGGGCGCTCCGCCAGGCCCACGTCGCACCGGTGGCGAAGCAGCCGGCCACCCGCTCGTGAGTCCCTCCGAGTGGCTGCTCGCGACGCAGCTGCAGGCACCCGACAAGCTCGTGCCGGCCGACCTGGCGTTCGCCGTGCTCGCGACCGCCGTCCTGCTGCCCGCCGTGCGGCAGTGGCGATCGCGGCAGGCCTGGCGCCGAGCGGCCCTCCGCGCCGGTATCGCTGCCGCTGCCGCGCTCGTCGTGCTCGCCGCCTGCTGGTTCACCACGCAGGTCGTCGACCTGTTCGGCGTCGCGCTGAGCCCGATCACGCAGATGTGGAGCGCCTTCGCCGGCGCGGCACTCGCCCTCGCGGTCACCGGTCTGGTGCAGGGCGGCGGATGGCGTCGCGCGCTCGCGATCGTCCTGGTGCCGGCGGCGCTCGTCGTGCCCGCGCTCGGCATCAACGTCGAGTTCGCCAAGTACCCGACGCTCGGCACCGTCGTGCAGAGCGACCCGTGGCCCGCCTACGACCGTGACGCCGCTCCCCTCGACACGATGCCCACCGCCGGGATCGTCCGGACCGCGACCATCCCCGGCACGCGCTCGCACTTCGACGCGCGGCCGGCCGTCGTCTGGCTGCCGCCGGCGGCCCTGGTGCGGGACCCGCGACCACTGCCCGTCGTCATCGCCTTCTCGGGGCAGCCGGGTGCGCCCGGGGACCTGTTCACCGCCGGTCGTCTGGCGGAACCCCTGGACGCCTACGCCCGCGCGCACGACGGTCGGGCGCCCATCGTCGTGAGCATCGACCAGCTCTCCGCGCCGGGGAGGAACACGATGTGCGTCGACTCCCGGCTCGGGAACGTCGCGACCTACGTGACGCAGGACGTGCCGACCTGGATCCACGCGAACCTGCCCGCGACGACCGATCGGAAGGCCTGGGGGCTGACCGGGTTCTCGCAGGGCGGCACGTGCACGATGCAGTTCCTCACCGTGCACCCGTCCGCCTTCGGTGCGGCGCTGGCGGTGTCGAGCGAGCTCCAGCCGATCGACCAGGGCCCGCAGCACAGCGCCGACCAGGCGTTCGGCGGATCCGTGGCGGCCTGGCAGGCGGCGGCACCGATCGCGCAGATGCGGGAGCACGGGCTGGACGGCCACGCCCTCTGGCTGACCGCCGGGTCGTCCGACCGGGAGTTCAGCGAGAACGCACGGGAGCTCGGTGCGGCCGCGCGGGAGGCCGGGGCCCGGGTCGAGATCGGGTCAGCGCCGGGCAGCGGTCACGACTGGAACACCGTGCAGTGGTCGTTCCGGACGTACGTCGGGCCGTTCGCGGCCGCGTTGTCCGCAGCGGGGTGACGGGAGCACGCCTCAGGCGTTGCGGACGAGCCAGGCGAACTGGTCGTCGGTGAGTTCGCGGTCGGTCCACACCTGACCGAGCACGCCGTCCGGAGCAGCGACCGACGCCGACCCCTGCCAGACGAGCGACAGCCCCACCTTCCGCAGCACAGCGGCCGACGCCGGGTTGTTCGTCAGCACCCGGCCGGTCACCGGTGCGCACGGAGCTGCGCGGTGCGCTTCGGCCACGGCTGCGCGCGCGAGCTCGCCGGCGTACCCGTTCCCCCAGGCCGCGGGAGCCAACCGGTAGCCGAGGTTCCAGACCCCCGACGTCGTCATGTCGACGCCGCCGACCCCGACGAACGCTCCGTCCGTCGTGCGGACCGTCCACGAACCGAGGCCGTACCGGGCCCGACCGCCGATCTTGCGCTGCACGAGGTCGACCGTCGTCGCACGGTCGGTGTGCCGCCCGGAGGGCAGGTGTCCCCAGGTCCGCGCGTCGGAGAACACCGCGTGCACGTCGTCGATGTCGGCGGGCGTGAGCGGTGTCAGCACCAGGCGATCCGTCCGGATCTCCTGCTGTGGGGTCAGGAGCTGGTGGGCCATGGTCCGATCATCACCCCGACCCCCGACAAGTGGGTGGACACCACGCGACGTCCGCGCGATCCGGCCCCGGACTGCGGCTTCGCGCAGCCCGGGGCCGGACCGGTGACGGGCGTGCAGGCGTCAGTCGAGCAGCAGCGCCGGCTCCTCGAGCACCGAAGCGATGTCGTGCACGAAGCGCGAGGCCACGTCGCCGTCGACGACCCGGTGGTCGAACGATGCACCGATCGTGGTCACCATGCGCGAGCGGACCTCGCCGTCGACGACCCACGGCTTCGGCTTGATCGTGCCCATCGCGACGATGGCGACCTCGCCCGGGTTCAGGATCGGTGTGCCGGTGTCCATGCCGAAGACACCGATGTTCGTGATCGTCACGGTGCCGTCGGCCATCTGCTGCGGCGTGGTCTTGCCGTCGCGGGCGGTGAGCGTCAGGTCCTCGAGCGCCTTCGCGAGCTCGAACAGGGACATGTCCTGCGCGTCCTTGATGTTCGGCACGATGAGCCCACGCGGGGTCGCCGCGGCGATGCCGAGGTTCACGAAGTGGTGGACGATGATCTCCTGGTCGGTCCAGGTCGAGTTCACCGACCGGTTCCGACGGACGGCCCAGATGACCGCCTTGGCGAAGACGAGCAGCGGCGAGACCTTGACGCCGGCGAACGTCGGCGAGGACTTCAGGCGCTTGACGAACTCCATGGTGCGGGTCGCGTCGACGTCGACGAACAGGGACACGTGCGGCGCCGTGAACTTCGACGTGGTCATCGCCTTCGCGATGGCCTTCCGCACGCCCTTGACCGGGATGGTCTCGCGGCGGACGTCGCCCCACTCGGGCGTCTCGATGTTGCGGAAGACGCCGGCCTGCTTCGCGTGCCGGATGACGTCGTCGCGCGTGACCTCGCCGGCGAGACCCGTCGGCACGACCTCGGTCAGGTCGACGTCCAGGTCCTTCGCGAGCTTCCGGATCGGCGGCTTCGCCAGGACGATGCCCGACACGACGGCCTTGCGCGGTCGGGAGCCCTGCTCCCCGACGGCCTGCGAGATGCTGTCCTCGCCCGGGTCCGAGGCGGCCTCGGCCGCGGCGACGGCGTCCGCACTGGAGGCACGGCTCGCCTCGGCGGCGAGCGCTGCGGCCCGGCGGGCGCCCGGCTTCCGGCGGGACGGGGACGTGGTCGCGGAGCCGTAACCGACCAGGACGGCGCCGGACGACTCGTCGGAGCCGACGACGGTCGCGTGGTCAGCGACCGGCTGCGACGGAGCCGCTGCGGGGGCCGGTGCCGGCGGGGCCTGCTGCACGGAGACCTGCTGCACGGGCGCCGGCGGCGTCTGCGCGACGGGAGCCGGAGCGGCCGCTGCGGCAGGCGGGGTGACGGCGACGTCCGGCGAGGCCGGGGCACTGTCGGCGACGGTGGACGGGCCTCCCGGCTGGGCGGACGTCGACGCGACCTGCACGTCCGAGTCGACCCGGATGATCGGCTTGCCGACCTCGACGGTGTCACCCTCGGAGACGAGCAGCCCGGTGACGGTCCCGGCGAACGGCGACGGCAGCTCGACGAGCGACTTCGCGGTCTCGATCTCGACCAGGACCTGGTCGACGGCGACCTCGTCCCCGATCGCGACGCGCCACTGCACGATCTCGGCCTCGGTCAGGCCTTCGCCCACGTCGGGCAGGGGGAATTCGGCGGCGGGCACTGCGGCTCCTTCGAACGTTCTGGTCGGCTCGGTCAGTATGCGAGGGCGCGGTCGACGGCCTCGAGGACACGGTCCGCGTCCGGCAGGTGGAGGTGTTCGAGCTTCGACACCGGGAAGGGGACGTCGAACCCGGAGACCCGGATCGGCGGCGCCTGCATCGTGTAGAAGCACTGCTCCGCGACGGTCGCGGCGATCTCGCTGCCGACGCTGACGAAGCCGGAGGCCTCCTGCGCGATGACCACCCGGCCGGTCTTGCGGACCGAGGTCAGCAGCGGCTCCCAGTCGATCGGCGAGATCGATCGGAGGTCGATGACCTCGCAGCTGGTGCCCTCGGCCTCGGCGATGTCCGCAGCCTGCATGAGGGTCGCCACCATCGCACCGTGGCCGACGAGGGTGACCTCGGTGCCGGTCCGGGCGACGCGCGTGGTGTGCATCGGGACGTGGCCGTCGACGAGGTCGACCTCGCCCTTCGGCCAGTAGCGCGACTTCGGCTCGAGGAACACGACCGGGTCCTTCGACGCGATCGCCTCCTGGATCATCCAGTACGCGTCGTTCGGCGTGCTCGGGCTGACCACGCGCAGGCCCGGGGTGTGCGCGAAGTACGCCTCCGGGGACTCCTGGTGGTGCTCCACGGCGCCGATGTGCCCGCCGTAGGGGATGCGGATGACGACCGGCAGCGACATGTGCTGCGGCAGGCGGTTCTGCATCTTGGCGAGCTGCGAGGTGATCTGGTCGAAGCCCGGCCAGACGAAGCCGTCGAACTGGATCTCGACCACCGGGCGGTAGCCGCGCAGTGCCAGGCCGATCGCGGTGCCGATGATGCCGGCCTCGGCGAGCGGGGTGTCACGGACGCGCTCGGCACCGAACCGCTCCTGCAGGCCCTCGGTGATGCGGAAGACGCCGCCCAGCTGGCCGATGTCCTCGCCCATGAGCAGGACCTTGTCGTCCGCGGCCATCGCGGCGGCGAGGCCGGCGTTGAGCGCCTTGGCCATCGGCAGGGTCTGCACGGGCTCGCTGGGGACCTCGCCCGCACCGGGGTGGGCGCGGAGCGTGTAGTCGAAGAGCTGCTCGGTCGTGCTCATCAGTGGGAGCCCCCTTCGTACCCGGCCTCGTACTGCTCGAGCCAGGCCTTCTGCGCGGTGGTGACCGGGTGCGGCTCGCGGTACACGTTGTCGAACATGACGTCCACCGACGGCGGGGTCAGGGCCACGGTCGCCCGTCGGACGTCGGCGGCGATGTCCTCGCCCTCCTCGTCGAAGCGCGCGAGCTGCTCGTCGGTGACCCCGCGGCTGCGCAGGTACGCGGCCGAACGGGCGATCGGGTCGCGCTCCACCCACGAGGTCAGCTCGTCGTCGAGGCGGTAGCGGGTCGGGTCGTCGGAGCTCGTGTGCGCACCGATGCGGTAGGTCTCGGCCTCGACGAACGCCGGCCCCTGCCCGGAGCGGGCGTGGTCGGTCGCGACGAGGGACGCCGTGTACGACGCCAGGACGTCGTTGCCGTCGACGCGGACGCTCGGGATCCCGAAGCCGCGCGGGCGGTCGACGAGCGGGGTCGGCGACTGCACCGACACCGGCACCGAGATCGCCCAGTGGTTGTTCTGCAGGAAGAAGACGACGGGGGCCTTCGTCGACGCGGCGAAGACGTACGCCTCGTTCACGTCGCCCTGGCTGGTCGCGCCGTCACCGAAGTAGACGATGGTGCAGGCGTCGCGGTCGGGGTCACCGGTGCCCACGTCGCCGTCGAGCTGCTGACCGAGCGCGTAGCCCGTCGCGTGCAGCGTCTGTGACCCGATCACCAGCGTCGAGATGTGCGTGTTGCCGCGCTCGTCCGGGTCCCAGCCGCCGTGCGTCTGGCCGCGGTACATCGCGATGATCTCCATCGGCTCGACACCGCGGTGCATCGTGACGGCGTGCTCGCGGTACGACGGGAAGACGTGGTCCTGTGCACGGAGGGCGAAGACGGAGCCGACCTGCGCGGCCTCCTGTCCGTGGCTCGGGACCCAGAGGCCGAGCTGACCGGTGCGCTGGAGGTTGTGGCCCGCGTGGTCGAACCGACGCGTGAGCACCATGCGGCGGTGCATCGCCAGCAGGGTCTCGTCCGGGATCGTCCGCGCGACAGCGGCGTACTCGGCGTTCTCGTCGGTCTCCACGAACCGGCCCTCGGGGTCGAGGATCCGGACGGTGGCCGTCGCGGGGGCCGCGGCGTGGAATGACATGTCGGTCAGCGTAACGCCAGGGCCTACCGGGCCGCCTGGAGGTCCCCCACAAGCGACCCCGCCGTTTCGAGGAGCGTTTCCACAGCCTCGTGCTCCCCGACCGACACCCGGATGCCCTCGTTCCCGAAGGCCCGCACGATGATGCCGGCAGCCTCGAAGCGCTCGGCCGCGTGGGCCGTCAGCTCCCCGGTCGGCAGCCACACGAAGTTGCCCTGGGCGTCCGGGACGTCCCAGCCCTGGCCGCGCAACGCGGCGACGATGCGGTCACGACTCGCCGCGAGCTCGGCGACGCGGTCGAGCAGCTCGGTCTCGCGTTCGAGGCTCGCGAGCGCCGCCGCCTGGCCCTGCGCCGTCACCGACAACGGGATCGCGCAGGTACGGACGGCGTCGAGCACGTACGCCGGACCGAACGCGTACCCGACGCGCAGGCCCGCGAGTCCGTACGCCTTGGAGAACGTGCGGAGGACGACGAGGTTCGGGTACCGCTCGAGCAGCGGCGTGCCACGGACCGCGGTGGGCTCCGTGACGAACTCCGTGTAGGCCTCGTCGAGCACGACGAGCACGGTCGACGGCACGCGCGCCATGAACGTCTCGAACTCCGCGCCCGTGACGACGGGACCGGTCGGGTTGTTGGGCGAGCAGACGATGACCATGCGGGTGCGGTCGGTCACGGCGTCGGCCATGGCGTCGAGGTCGTGGCCGCCGTCCGGGCGGTTCGGCACCTGCACGCTCGTGGCACCGGCGACCGTGACGACACCCGGGTAGGCCTCGAAGGAGCGCCACGCGTAGACGACCTCGTCGCCGGGGCCGCTCGTCGCCCGGGCCAGCTCGTGCAGGATCGCGACGCTGCCGGGCGCGACGTGGACCTCGTCGACGGTGAGTCCGGCGCGGTTCGCGAGCACGGCGCGGACGGCCAGGGCGGTGGCGTCCGGGTAGCGGTTGTAGGCCGTCTGCGCCTGCACGGCCTCGACGACGCCCGGCAGCGGCGGGAACGGGTTCTCGTTGCTCGACAGCTTGAAGGCGTCGGGCGCTGCCTGGCGCCCCTGCTTGTACGCGGGGAGGACGGCCACCTCGGGCCGGATGTGCACGCGCTCGTCAGTCACGCGCTCAGGCTACCGGGGACCGTCCGGGGCGCGACGGGCATCATGAGGGCATGCGATTCCTCGTCCGCCTCGTCGTCAACGCCGTTGCGCTCTGGCTCACCACCCTCATCGTGAGCGGCGTCACCGTCACCCCGTTCGGCGACGGGGACACCACCGCCGTGGTGCTCACGTTCCTGCTCGTGGCGTTCGTGTTCGGGCTCGTGAACGCGGTCATCGGCACGATCATCCGGATCGTCGCGTTCCCGCTCTACGTCCTGACGCTCGGCCTGATCTCGCTGATCGTGAACGCCGTGCTGCTGCTCATCGTCGCCGGCATCTCGGACGCGATCGGCTTCGGGCTCGACGTCGAGTCCTTCGGCTGGGGCATCGTCGGCGCCTTCGTGCTCGCCGTGTTCTCGTGGCTGATCGGGCTGTTCGTGCGGCCGGTGCTGAACCGCCCGCGTCCGTGACCGCGGGCCGCACCGAGCCGGCCGCCCGCGCGACGCGTGCCGACGACGAGGGCCGTGCCGCGCCTCCCGGTCGGACCGCCGTCGCGGACGGCACGTCCGTGCGCCATGATGTGCACATGAGCCCGGACGCCGACGCCCCGTTCCGCGTCTCGTTCGTCTGCAGCGGCAACATCTGCCGCTCCCCCATGGCCGGCATCGTCTTCGCACAGGTCGCCGCCGACGCCGGCATGGCCGACCGCTTCGTCGTCGAGTCGGCGGGCACCGGTGACTGGCACGTCGGCGAGCCCGCGGACGAGCGCACGATCGCGGCACTCGCAGCACGCGGATACGATGGCAGCAGGCATCGCGCCCGCCAGTTCGACCCGGACCGGTTCCCGGACCTCGACCTGGTGGTCGCACTCGACCGCTCCCACGAACGCGTCCTGCGCTCGTGGGCACCGACCATGGACGACGCCGCCAAGGTGACGCTCCTGCTGCGGTACGACGACGCCTGGCCCCAGCAGGCCGACGTGCCGGACCCGTACTACGCGGACCGGCACGAGTTCGACCGAGTGCTCTCGACCGTCGAGCGTGCCTGCCGGGCGCTCTTCCGCCAACTCGAACCGGCAGTCCGTCAGGGAGCCCCATGACCCCCCTTCCCCCGCAGCCGATCAGCCCGCTCGACGGGCGGTACTACCCGGTCGTGCACACGGTGGGCGAGCACCTCTCCGAGGCCGGCCTCAACCGCGCACGCATCGTGGTCGAGGTCGAGTGGCTCATCTTCCTGACCGACCACGCGATGTTCACCACCTCGCCGCTGAGCATCGACGACAAGGCAGCGCTGCGCCGGGTCGTCGAGACCTTCGGCCACGACCAGATCGCGGAGCTCGCCGAGATCGAGGCCACGACGCGGCACGACGTCAAGGCCGTCGAGTACTTCGTCCGTCGCCGCCTGTCCGAGCTCGGGCTCGACGCCATCGCCGAGCTGACGCACTTCGCCTGCACCAGCGAGGACGTCAACAACCTGTCGTACGCACTGACGGTGCGGGACACCGTCGACCAGGTGTGGCTGCCCGCCTACCGCTCGGTCCTGGCGACGCTCCGCACCATGGCGGAGCAGCTCCGCGCCGTGCCGATGCTCTCGCACACGCACGGGCAGCCCGCGACGCCGACGACCCTCGGCAAGGAGCTCGCGGTGGTCGTCTACCGCCTCGAGCGCGTCCTGACGCAGATCGAGCACGGCGAGTACCTCGGCAAGTTCTCCGGCGCCACCGGGACCTTCTCGGCGCACCTCGCCGCCGACCCCGAGGCCGACTGGCCCGCGCTGTCGAAGGAGTTCGTCGAGGGCCTCGGCCTGACGTGGAACCCGCTGACGACGCAGATCGAGTCGCACGACTGGCAGGCCGAGCTGTACGACCGGGTGCGCCACGCGAACCGGATCCTGCACAACCTGGCGACCGACGTGTGGACCTACATCTCGATGGGGTACTTCACGCAGATCCCGGTGGCGGGTGCCACGGGGTCGTCGACGATGCCGCACAAGATCAACCCGATCCGGTTCGAGAACGCCGAGGCGAACCTCGAGATCTCGTCGGCGCTGTTCTCGACGCTGTCCGAGACCCTCGTGACGAGCCGCCTGCAGCGTGACCTGACCGACTCGACCACGCAACGGAACATCGGCGTCGCGTTCGGGCACTCGCTGCTCGCGCTCGACAACCTGCGTCGTGGGCTCGGCGAGATCGCGGTGAACGAGACCCGGCTGGCCGAGGACCTCGACCACAACTGGGAGGTGCTCGGCGAGGCGATCCAGACGGTCATCCGCGCCGAGGTCACCGCCGGGCAGTCGAACATCGAGGACCCCTACGCGATGCTCAAGGAGCTCACGCGGGGCAAGCGCATCGGCCAGGACGAGCTCGTCGCGTTCGTGAACGGCCTCGACATCTCGTCGGGTGCCAAGGCACGGCTGACGAACCTCACGCCCGGCACCTACACGGGCCTGGCCGACGAGCTCGTCGACCGCCTGGACGTCTAGTCCGACCCCTTCCGCAAGGCGCAACGACGGCGGTTCCTCGCAGCGGCACACCCCTGCGAGCAGCCGCCGTCGTTGCGTTCCGCGAGACCGCGAGCAGGCGCACCGGACGGGAGGCGCGGGGCGGCCCCGCCGCGCACGTCACCACCTCAGGAGGTGACGGCCCGTGCCTCGGCGACCAACGCCTCCAGGACGGTGCGGACCGCGGGACGGACCGCGCGGTCCGGACGGGTGAGCGCCTCGATCCGCCGGCCCGCCCGCACGTCGGCGAGCGTCGCCAACCGGAACCGTCCCGCCGCACGCGTGCCCGACGTGTACCGGGGCACGAGCGCGATGCCGTGCCCCGCGGCCACCAGGTTCTCGATGACGGGCAGGTGGATCGTGCGGAACGCCACCGACGGCGGGGTGTCGGACGCCGCGGCCATCGCGATCAGCACGCGGTCGATCGGGTAGTCCTCGGGCACGCCGATCCAGGTCTCGTCGACGACGTCCTCGATGCCGACGCGCTCCCGGTCGGCGAGCGGGTGGTCGAGCGGCAGGGCGACGTCGAGCGGTTCCCGGAGCAGCGCGACCGTCTCGACGGCGCCGTCGGGGCGGCGGGCACCGTCCGGGCGGTGCCCGATGACGACGTCGTGGTCGGCGGTGAGCGGCGCGAACTCCCCCTCGCTGACGTCGACGTCCGAGAGCTCGAGGACGATGCCCGGGTGCTCGCGCATGCGGGTGAGGAGCCCCGGCAGCAGCAGCTCGGCCGCCGAGGGGAACACCGCGAGGTCGACCGTCCCGCTCACCCCCGAGAGGTGCTCCGACCACGCCGACTCCACCGTGGCGAGCGCGGTCGCGACACCGGTGGCCATGTCGGCGAGCGCCCGGCCGTCCGCGGTGAGGCGCACGCCGCGTCCGACGCGCTCGACCAGGGGCACGCCGGCCTGGCGCTGCAGCGTGCGGAGCTGTTGCGACACGGCGCTCGGGGTGCGGTGCGTGGCTGCTGCGACCGCGGTGACGGTCCCTCGTTCCGCGAGCTCGCGGAGGACCGGCAGCAGGGCGATGTCGAAGCCGACCATGCAGGGACCCTACAACGATGCTGTCGCACCGTGCGCTGGTGCTACCGCTTCTCGTGCGGGACGATCGACCCGTGCTCTTCCGCGACCGCATCCTGGCCCTCGTCGTCGCCGTGGCGTGGGGTCTGAACTTCCCGGCGACGACGATCGCCCTCGACCACTGGCCCCCGTTCCTGCTCGCCGCCGTCCGGTTCAGCCTGCTGGCCGTCCCGACGCTCCTGTTCGTCCCGCGGCCGAGGGTCCCGTTCCGGTGGATCGTGCTCGTCGGTGCGACGCTCGGCGTCCTGCAGTTCGCGTTCCTGTACCTCGGCATGGCGGCCGGGATGCCGACCGGGCTCGCGTCGCTGGTGATCCAGGCGTCCGCGCCGTTCACGGTCGTGCTCGCCGGGGTCCTGCTGCGCGAGAAGCTCACCGCCCGTCAGGTCGTCGGGGTGTCCGTCGCCGTCGCGGCCCTCGGCGTCATCGCGGTGCACCGGGCGCAGACCGCGGCGCTGCTGCCGGTCGTGCTCGTGCTGTGCGGGGCGCTGGGTTGGGCGCTCGGCAACGTCGCGACACGGCGGACCGGTCCGGTGAACCCGCTGCACCTGACCCTGTGGTGGGCGGTCGTCCCGCCGGTACCGATGTTCGCACTGTCGCTGCTCGTCGAGGGGCCGGAGCGGGTCGGTCGGGCGTTCGGCACGGCGTTCACCGCGTCGGCGTTGCCGGCCGACCTCGGCCTGCTCTACATCGTCGTCGCGGGGAGCCTGGTCGGGTACGGGATCTGGTCGCGCCTGATGGGGAAGTACCCGTCGAGCACCGTCGCACCGTTCTCGATGCTCGTCCCCGTGATCGGGGTGCTCGCGTCGTGGGCGGCGTTCGGCGAGGTGCCGGACGTGGTCGAGGTCGTGGCGGGCGCCGTGGTGGTGGTCGCCGTGCTGTGGTCGTCGCGGACCTCGAGGCTGGTGCCGGCCGCGGCGGTGCCGGCGGTGGCGGTGCCGGTCAGCCCCGGTGCTGCCGGCGCTCGGCGATGATGCCGGCGAGCGCGCCGCGCAGGTGCGGGTACCGGAACTCGTAGCCCGCCTCGAGCAGTCGTGTCGGCACGACCCACCGACTCTTCAGCACGAGCTCGGTCTCCGTGCGGATCGCGAACGACCCGATCTCGAGCATCCACCGCCAGGTCGGCAGTCCGAAGCGCCGTCCGACCGCGTCGCGGATGGTGGCCATCACGGTCAGGTTGTCCGACGGCTCCGGGCTCGAGACGTTCACGGGCCCGTCGATGTCCTCGTGGTCGCGCACGAACCGGATCACCCCGAGGACGTCGGCGATGTGCACCCAGCTGAACCGCTGCCGCCCACGCGTGTGCCGGTCGTGGTGGTACGTACCCGCGCGGAGCCGTGCACGCGTCGGGAACCACGGCCCGTCGAACTGCGGGCCGCCGAGGCCGGCCTGGGCCAGTCGGAGCAGCGGGACGAGCGCACTGCCGTCGCCGAACACGATCGCCATCCGCAGCGCGACCCGACGGGTGTGCGGCAGGTCCGCGCTGAACAGGGCGTCCTCCCACGCCTTCGCGACCGAGACCGAGAAGCCCTCGCCGAGCTCCCCCGTCACCTCGTCCTGCGGTCGGTCGTCGGCGTGCCGGTAGATCGTCGCGGTCGAGGCGTTCAGCCACAGCGGCGGCGGGTGCTCGGCGGTGCGGATCGCCTCGGCCAGCTCGAGCGTGGTGTCCACCCGGGAGCGCACGATCTCCGCCCGGTTCCGACGCCCGTAGCGGCAGTTCACGCTCTTCCCCGCCATGTTCACGACGATCGCGGCACCGTCGACGAGCTCGCGGATGCGGAGCGTGTTGCCCCACACCGCATCGCCGGTGCGTCCGACCGTGACGACCTCGTACCCCTCGTCGAGGAAGGCACGCTGCAGGTACCGTCCGACGAAGCCGCCCGCTCCCGCGATCACGGCGCGGCCCCTCGGCGCGCGGGTAGTGTCGTCGCTCATGGTGTCCCCCGTCCGGTGTCGGGCTCGATCCGGTAGCGGAAGGCGCCCTCGTACCGGTACAGCGTGCCGATCAGCGGCGCCGAGAGCCGCAGGGACACGCGCTGCACGTCGGCATCGTCATCGAATCGTTCCACGAGCGTGACACGCGGAGCGGCGAGGGCCGGGAGGCTCCGGGCACGTCCCAGCACACGGACCGTCACCCGGGTGGAGACCAGAAGCTGGGTGACGGGGTCACGATGCCGATCGTGGCACGGTGTCGGCCTCGTTGCCTACGATCGAGGCATGGGACACGACCACGCGCACGGGCACGCCGTCGCCTCGGAGCGCGCGCTGCTCGTCGCGTTCTGCATCTCGGCGGGCATCCTGCTCGCCGAGGTCGTCGGCGCGATCGTCACCGGCTCCCTCGCGCTGCTCGTCGACGCGGGGCACATGGTCGTCGACACCGGCGGCCTCGGCATCGGGCTGGTCGCCACCCGGCTCGCGCGCCGCTCCCCGACGGCCCAACGGACGTGGGGCTACCAGCGTGCCGAGGTGCTCGGCGCCACGGCGCAGGCAGCCATCCTGCTCGCGGTCGGCGTCTTCGTCGTCGTCTCGGCGATCCAGCGGCTGTTCGTCCCCGCCGAGGTCCACGCCGGCCCGCTGCTCGTGTTCGGTGTGGTCGGACTCGTCGGCAACCTCGTCGCCTACGCGGTGCTCGCCCGGGCGTCGGGCGAGGGCTTCACCTCGCGGGCGGCTCGGCTCGAGGTGCTGAACGACACCCTCGGGTCCGTCGCGGTGATCGCCGCCGCCGTCGTCCTCGCGCTCACCGGGTGGGAGCGGGCCGACTCGATCGCCGCGATCCTGATCGGGCTGCTCATCCTGCCGCGGGCCGTCCGGCTGCTCCGCGAGACCGCGAACGTGCTGCTCGAGTCCACGCCGCCCGGGCTCGACCTCGACGACGTGCGCGCGCACATCCTCGAGCTCGACCACGTGATCGAGGTGCACGACCTGCACGCGACGCTCGTCGCCACCGGCGTGCCGAACCTGACGGCGCACGTCGTCGTCGACGACCACTGCTTCTCGACCGCGCACGCGCCCCGGATCCTCGACGCGCTGCAGCAGTGCGTCGCAGAGCACTTCGACGTCCCCGTCGAGCACTCGACCTTCCAGCTCGAACCGGTCTCGCACCGGCGGCACGAGCACGAGGTGCACGCGTAGGCACGAGGTGCACGCGTCGGGACGGGTTGGTCGGCCGGGCCTGCGCACCGGCCCGGTGCGGTGCGGTCAGCAGCCGCCGTCGTCGGTGGGGAACGCCGTGATCACCCGGTCGGTCGTCTCCGACACGATCACCCGCACGTTCGGCTCCGCCGAGGGACGCGAGCCGTCGTCAAAGCGGACGGGCGCGGCGTAGCAGACCTTGCCGTCCCCGGCGTCCTGCGGGTAGCCGGCGGGCGGTGCCTCGAGCACGGACCGGACGGCGGTGAGCATCGCGTCGTCCCAGTCCCGTGAGCCGTGGCCCCGGACGACGTCCTGCCAGTCGGCGGTGTGCCGGACGCGGATGTGCTCGTAGCCCTGGCCGGACGTGCCGCACTGCAGCTCGACCCGTCCGAGCGCGGCGGTCTCGTACCGGGCGACCACGGCCCGGCGGTCGGCGTCGCAGCGGTCGAGCACGTCGCCGCCGGGCAGGTCAGGGCCCGTCCGCTCGATGGTGACGGTGCCGTCGCGCGTCGCTCCGTCGGCGGCGGTCGCGCTGGGCGTGACGGTGGACGCTCCGCCGCCGATCACCGGGTCCTCGCCGCTGCGCTGCGCCGTCAGGGCGAAGCCGCCGGCGACCAGGCCGGCCGCGATGACCGCGGCGACGACGGTGACGGCCGGACGTCGGCGCTGCTGGGGCATGCGCTCCAGTATGCCGGGAGACGAACGGCTGTCCGCGTGGTCGGCTGGTCGCGGCGGACTACGCCGCGCGGGCGGCCAGGCGCAGGCCGGCGACCAGTGCGAGTGCGACGACGAAGGCCACGTACGCGAGCAGCACCGGGAGCGTCGGCACGACGAGGAGCGCGGCGCCGACCGCCACGACGGGCACGGTCAGTCCCGCGTACGCGACGAGGAACGTCGCCGCGAGCACCCCGCCGCGCTGCTCCGGCCCGACGAGCGACCCCGCGCGGGCGATCGCGGCCCGGAAGAGCAGCCCGACGCCGGCACCCGCCACGACACCGCCGCCGATGAAGCCCGCGACCTGCAGGAGCACGGCGGCGACCGCGAGCACGACGAGACCACCGACGAGCAGCACCAGACCGAGCCGGATCTGCCGACGCTGGGACAGCCTGGCGAAGACGATCTGCGACACCGCACTCGCGGCGAAGACCCCGAACGTCGTGGCGCCCGCGGCGAGCCGGTCGGTGACGTGGAACGTGGTGCCGAGGAAGGTCGGAGCGACCGAGGTGAAGAGTCCCTGCACGGCCAGGGCGGCGAAGGCCGCGGCACCGGCGGCCCAGAACACGCCGGCCTGCCCCTCAGGGGCGGCCATCCGCTGCGGTCGGTACGGCACCGGCTGCTCCGGACGGTCGACGGTCTCCGGCGCGGCGAGGACGACGACGAACGCGACCGCCAGGGCGACGACGAAGACGACGTACGGCACGACGAGCGGCTGCCCGACGAACTCCGCGAGCGCGCCCCCGACGAGGGCGCCGAGCGACAGACCGCCGAGGTTCACGGCGCCGGCCGCGACGCTCGCACCCTGCGCGGACGCGGACGAGCCGGTCGCCCGGACCCGCAGTTCACCGAGGTGCGCGGTCGCCGTCGCGGTGAGGAGCCCGACGCCGAGGCCGGTGACGAACCGCGCAACGACGAGGCCGGCGACGTCGGACCACAGCAGGAACAGCACGGCCGCGACGAGTTCGAGGGCGATCGACACCAGGATCAACGGGCGTCGTCCGTGCACGTCGCTGAGGTGTCCCGCCAGGAAGAGCGAGGCGACGACCCCGACACCGTAGGCGGCGAAGACGACCGTGGTCGTGAACGTCGGGAAGCCGTCGCGCGCCTGGTAGATCACGTAGAGGGGTGCCGGGACGGTCGCGAACGCCATCACCGCCAGGAACGCGAAGGCCACGGCCCAGAAGCCGAAACCGTGCCGGCGACGGGAGTGCGTGCGCCGCCCACGCGGAGCGGGGACGGGACGGGAGCCGGTCGTCGGGGCCGGAGCCGCGTCGGTGGTCGAGGTCATGGTCCGATGGTGCCCCGGCGGCGTCATCGAGTCCAACGGGTGGTCTTGATGGGTGTCATCGATCTGGTCGATACTCGGATGATGGAGACCCGCCTGCTCGAACAGTTCGTGGCGGTCGCCGCCGAGGGGACCGTGACACGCGCCGCGGAACGCCTGTGGGCCGCCCAGTCGACCGTCTCCGCCGGGATCGCCTCCCTCGAACGCTCGCTCGGGGTGCGGTTGTTCGACCGCACCGGTCGGCGATTCGTGCTGACCGCAGCGGGCGAGGACCTCCTCCCGCACGCCCGCGCCGTGCTCGGTTCCCTGGAGCGGATGCGGGACCTGGCGACCGTCGACGACGTCGACCTCCGCGGCCGGGTACGGCTGGGCATCTTCACGAGCATGGACGTCGTCGACCTGACGGGGGTGCTGCGGCGGTTCCGGCGGCGGCACCCGCTCGTGGCCGTCGAGCTGATGACCTCTCCCTCGGGCACCACCGGCCTGGTGCAGGACCTGGTCGCCGGGCGGCTCGACCTGGCGTACACGGGCCTGCCGTCCGTCCCGCCCGGGGTCGTCGTCGAACCGCTGCGCGAGCTGCCCTTCCGCGTCTACACCGCCGCGGACCACCCGCTCGCTGCCCGCCCGTCGGCGTCCCTGGCCGAACTCGCCGGGGAGCCCTTCGTCGACACCGCGCACGGCTTCGGCAACCGCCTGATCCTCGACGCCGCGTTCGAGCGCCTCGGCCTCCGACGCCGGGTCGTGGCGGAGATGAACGACATGCCTGCGGTGATCCGGTTCGCCTCGGCCGGGCTCGGCGTCGGTGTCGTCCCGGACCCGGGCGTCCGGTACGACGGCGCCGTGCTCGAGCTCGAGGACGAGGTCGAGCCGCTCCGCATCGGGCTCGCGATGCGGTCGGACACCGAACCGAACCGCGCCACGCGCACGCTCGCTCGCGACGTCGTGGCCGCACGGGTGGGGTGAGGTCCGGAGGGCCGTGCGGGACGTGTCCCACCGGCGGACGGGAGGCGCGGGACGGTCCCGCACCGCGCCTCCCGGCCGTCAGCCCCCCCCCCCCAGATCTCCCCGACGGCGTTCAGCTGGCCGTGGGGTGGTCACGACGCAGGCGGGTGTCGCGACCGGCGTCGGTGTCGGCGTGATCGGCGCGCGGACCGCTCCGCCCGGACGTGTCGCCAGGGACGACGGTCGCCGGAGCGGGGTCAGTGGAAGTCGTCGCCCTCGGACCGATCGCCCGGAGACCTGTGGCCGCCGAGCATGTCGTTGTCGTCCTGGTCGCTCGACGCCGCGAGCTGGAGCATCGCGAGGACCACCACGACGACGATGAACGCGACACCGAGGAACACCAGGGCGAGTTCGAACTCACGCGTCGAGAAGAGCACGACCGCTCCGGTGAACACCGCGACGACCGCCGAGATCACGAGGAGCTCGGCGGGGCGCAGACGGTCGCGACGGCTGGGGGTGCTCATGCGTGTGGTGCTCCGTCCGGGGCTGCGGCAGGCGCCGTGGTGCCCCACTTGTGCGAGAGTCCGGCGATCACGTGGAAGACCGCCGCGATGGCGAGGTAGGCGCCGAGCAGTCCGACCAGGACGACGGCGGCGTCCAGGGTGCCGGTGACCTGCTCCACGCCCCCGAGCTGCTGGGAGTAGTCCGGCGGTGTCAGCAGGAACGCGACGGCGAGCAGCAGGGTGAGCCCACCGATCGTGGTCCAGTCACGGGCGAACGGCGACCGGCCGCGCGCTCGGAGTCCCTGTGCGAGTTCGAGGGCTCCCGTCAGCACGGCCCACCCGACGACCACCGTGATGAACGCGCCGAGCCCGACGCCGTTGGTCACCAGGGCGGCGACACCGGCGACGAGGGAGACGACCGCCTGCACGAACGTGGTCGGACGCGAGCGCTCGTCGGAGGGCATGCGGCGCAGGGCGGCCCACCCGAGCACGAGGGCGTCGACGATCACGAACCCGCCGAAGAGCAGCAGGCCGTAGCCGGCGGCGTGGTTGGACGAGAAGGTGATGACGAGGGCCACGACCGCGGCTGGGACGGCCCGGAGGACGGGGATCGGCCAGTACCGCGCGCGCTGGCCGGCGTCGTCCACGGAGTCGGACACGGGACCTCTTTCGGGCATGCGGATCGTGGTCCGAGTCTACCGCCGGCGCCCCGGGCGTCGGACCGGAGCCCGTACCGACGGGAGCCACCACCGCCGGCCGGGGTCCGAGCGCCCCGACCGGCGGTGACGCGCTCCCCGTCAGTCGGGGTCGTCGGCCGCGCGCCCACGTCGTGCGACCCACCAGCCCCCGGCGCCGAGCCCGACTGCGGCAGCAGCCAGGGCGGCGAGGAGCCCGAGCCCCTCGGCGCCGGTGTACGCGAGGGCCCCGGCGCCGGCCCCTCCGCCGCCCGTCCGTCCGCCGCGGGCAGCCGTCGGCACCCCCGGGGACGGCGAGGCGCTCGCGGAGACGGCCGGCGTCGGCGCACCCGTGCCGCCATCGTCGCCCTCGCCGCCGTCGCCGTCGCCGTCGCCGGGCCCCGTGACGCCGATCGACACCTCCGGGGACGGGTCGCCCCCGTCCGGATCGGTGGGCGACGTCGCGGTCGCCACGTTGACGACGTCGGATCCGTCGCCGGTGTAGCCGGGGTCGAGCACCGCCCGGACGCGGAAGGAGCGCGTCTCACCCACCGCCAGGTCCCCCTCGGACCGGCACGTCACGTGCTGTCCCTCGGCCGAACAGTCGTCCTCGGACCCCGTGAAGCGCATCGCCGCCGGCAGGTCGTCGACCACGCCCACGTCGTGCGCGGGGTCCGGACCGCGGTTCTTCGCCGTCACGCGGTACTCGACCTCGTCCCCCGGTGCCACGTCGACGGACGGGGACACCGACTTGTCGGTCTCGAGCTGCGCCTCGGGCGCCGGCGCCGCCTCGATCGGACTCGTCACGACGGACCGGTTGTCGGACTCGTCGACGTCGGACAGCGACGCCGGAGGCGCGATGGTGGCGGTGCTCTCGAGCGCCCCCGCGGCATCGTCCGCGACGGTTCCCGACACGGTGACCGTCGCGGCACCGCCCGGGACCAGGTCGAGCCCGGCGTCCACGTCGCCGGTCCCGCTGGCCGTTCCGCAGGCGGATCCGTCGGTCGCGGTGCAGGTCCACGTCACGTCCCGCAGACCGTCCGGGACGTCGACGTGCAACGCGCTGGGATCGGACCGGTTCGGTCCGGCGTCGGACGCGGTCACGGTGTACGTGAACGGCTGTCCGGGCCGACCGGACTCGGGGACCTCCTGGGAGACGCCGAGGTCGACGGGCTGCGAGACCCGGAGGTCGTCGACCTCGTGGACGTCGGCGAAGCTGCCGGTCGCGGCGGAGAAGCCGAGCCGGAGCGTGTCCGGGAGCGGAGCCTGGGCGTCGCCGTGCAGCGGCACGCGGTCGAGGACGGTGCGGAGCAGCCCCCGGTCCTCGAGGCGCACGGTCATGAAGAGCTCACCCGATGCCCCCGGCACGAGACTGACCCGGACCTTCCGCTTCGTCGGCCCGTCGGTCAGGGTGCCGCCGGGAGCCGGTACCCCGTCGACGTACCGGTAGCCGGTGGTGCCGTCACCGGACCCACGGACCACGATCGTGTCCGGCTCGCGGCCCACGCCCGACTGGTTGATGCGCTGGGAGAAGTTCCCGTAGTGGTCGACCGCGACGGCGGCGAAGGCACCCGGGAGGCCGGGCAGGTCGCACGGCTGGCCACCACCCTGGGTCGCACTCGACCGACAGGCGTACCCGAGCGCGGCACCGTACGCTCCGACGCCCTGTGGTGCGCTGCCG
Source organism: Curtobacterium sp. 260 (assembly GCF_030803485.1). NCBI lineage: Bacteria > Bacillati > Actinomycetota > Actinomycetes > Micrococcales > Microbacteriaceae > Curtobacterium > Curtobacterium sp. 260. The sequence goes on from NZ_JAURUY010000018.1 coordinate 45,053, forward strand.
TCCGCCAGGAAGAGCAGCAGCCCGTCGGCACCCTGGTCGCCCACCGCGTTGTACATGGCGTACGAGAACTCGATGTCGAGTCCGAGGTCCGAGCGGAACGTGTCGTCCGTCGACCACGCTCCGGCCTGGTCCTTCGTCTGGTCCGTGAGCCGCAGCCGACCGCCGACGACCTGCGCGTCGCCGCTCAGGGTGCCGCCCCCGGCGGAGTCGAAGCCGTTGCGGTAGGGGAACGCGAGGTCGTCCGCCGAGGAGCTGGAGGGCAGGAGCGCCGGCGCCGCCAGGACGGCCGTCGCGAGCGGGACCACCTCGTCAGCGGCCGTCGAGCCCTTCTGGGGAGAACGCTCCCGAGACCAGCCGCTGTGCAGGGATGTGCGCAGCCACCCCGGTCAGACCGGACTCACCCGAGCCACACCGTGGTCTCGCCCGGGAGCATCCCCTCGCCTGCGTCGAGCGGCCTGGACGCCAGCACCACCGAGCCCGACGGCATCGGCACCGGAGACGTCCCGAGGTTCGTCACGGACCGCCAGCCCTCGTGCCGGGCGAACGCCACGACGTCGTCACCGGCGTCCAACCACGTCAGCTCCTCGCCCTGCTGCAGCCGTCGTCGGGCCGCCGTCGCCTGCCGGTAGAGCGACAGCGTCGAAGCGGGGTCGCCGTCCTCGGCCTCGACCGACGAGTCGCCGAAGTCCTCCGGCTGCGGCAGGTGCGGTGCGACGTCGCCGAAGCCGAACGACGGCCCCGTCCGGGTCCAGGGGATCGGGACCCGGCAGCCGTCCCGCCCCTTCACCGTGTGCCCGCTGCGGATCCACTTCGGGTCCTGCAGGAGCTCGTGGGGGATCGCGGGCGCCTCGTGCAGGCCGAGCTCCTCGCCCTGGTACAGGTAGGTGGACCCGGGCAACGCCAGGATCAGCAGCGTCGCCGCACGCGCCCGACGTCCACCGCGCGCACGGTCGAGCTCGGGCTCGGTGCCGTCGGTGAGCAGCCAGGCATCCGTGTCGGTGCCGTCGGGCAGGCCGTAGCGGGTGGCGTGCCGCACGACGTCGTGGTTCGACAGGACCCAGGTCGAGGAAGCGCCGGACTCGGCCGACATGGCGAGGTTCCGCTCGATGATCTCGTGGAAGGCCCGTGCGTCGTACGGTGCCTCGAGCAGGTCGAAGTTGAACGCCTGCCCGAGCTCGGTCGGCCGGGCGTAGAGCACGCGACGCGGGGCCGGCGCCCAGGCCTCGGCGATCGCGGCGCGGGGCGGGTCGTACTCGTCGAGCACGGAGCGCCACGTCGCGAAGATCTCGTGCACCTCGTCGCGGTCGTACAGCGGGTCGGAGCCGTCCAGCGGCAGCGCCTTCTCGTTCGAAGGACGGTACGGCGTCGACAGGTCCTTCGCGAGCCCGTGCGCGACGTCGACCCGGAAGCCGTCCACGCCGCGGTCGGACCAGAACCGCAGGGTGTGCTCGAAGTCGGCGCGCACCTCGGGGTTCGACCAGTCGAGGTCGGGCTGTTCGGGCGCGAACAGGTGCAGGTACCACTGGCCGTCCGGCACCCGCGTCCACGCGCTGCCGCCGAAGTTCGACACCCAGTCGCTCGGCGGGAGCTCGCCCGACTCCCCCGCTCCGTCACGGAACACGTAGCGCGCCCGCTCGGGTGACCCCGGCTCTGCGGCGAGCGCTTGGCGGAACCACGCGTGCTGGTCGGAGGTGTGGTTCGGCACGACGTCGACGATGACGCGCACGTCGTGCTCGTGTGCGGCGCGGACGAACGCGTCGAGGTCGTCGAGCGTGCCGAGGCGCGGGTCGACGTCTCGGTAGTCCGCCACGTCGTACCCGCCGTCGGCGAGCGGCGAGGGGGTGAAGGGCGACAACCACACCGCGTCGACGCCGAGCGACGCCAGGTACGGCACACGGCTCGTGATGCCCGCGATGTCGCCCAGGCCGTCCGCGTCGGTGTCGGCGAAGCTCCGCGGGTACACCTGGTAGACGACGGCCTGACGCCACCAGTCCGGGTCGGTGGTGCGCGGGCTGCTGGCGGGCGTCCGGTGGCTGCTCACCCGGCCACCGTACCCAGCGGGACCCGAGTGGTGGTCCGATCGGGAATGGCGCACCCAGCGAGCACATTGGTTGTCCCTGACACCATTCCGTGACCGAGCGGTCACGGACAGAAGGGATCCACCATGACGAACGTCCTCGCCCTCGTCGGCAGCCTGCGCGCCGGCTCCATCAACCGGAAGCTCGCCGAGGCTGCCGAGCAGCACGCCCCCGAGGGGATCACCCTCACGACGTTCGACGGCATCGTCGACCTGCCCTTCTACAACGAGGACATCGACGGCGACACCCCGCCGGCTGCCGCCGTCGCCTTCCGCGACGCCGTCGCCGCAGCAGACGCGGTCCTGCTCGTCACCCCCGAGTACAACGGCACGATGCCGGCCGTTCTGAAGAACGCGCTCGACTGGGGCTCGCGGCCCTTCGGCTCGTCGCCGCTGTCCGGCAAGCCGCTCGCGGTGATCGGCTCGGCGTTCGGCCAGTACGGCGGCGTGTGGGCACACGACGACGCCCGCAAGTCGGCGGGGATCGCGGGTGCGAAGGTCCTGGAGGACGTCAAGGTCGCCATCCCGCAGTCGGTGGTCCGGTTCGCGGAGACCCACCCGCGCGAAGACGCCGAGGTCGTCGAGCTCGTGCAGGGCGCGCTCCGCGCCCTGGCCGGTGCGGCGGACGAGCGCGTCGCCGCCTGATCCGCCCGGTCGCCGTCGGGCGACCAGGAGACGGTCCGGAGGCGGGGGGGGGGGCGGGCCCCCCCCCCCCCCCCCCCCCGGGGCCCCCCCCCCCCGGGGCCCCCCCCCCCCCCCCCCCCCGGCGCGGGCCGGCACAACACCGGG
>NZ_JAURUY010000019.1:0-43760 GCF_030803485.1 Curtobacterium sp. 260
TCTTCCACTTTTTTTTCCTCTCACACCCCCGTCCCCCTCCCCGGCGCCCCCCCCCCGGGGGGGGGGGGGGGGGGGCCCCGCGGCCCCCCCGCCTCCCGTCCTCGTGTCCGTGCGTCCGGGGACTAGACCAGTGCGGTGAACGACGCGTCGCGCACGAGCAGCGTCGCCGCGTCGCCCTCGACGGCCTGGTCGTGGTCGCTCGACAGGCCGAGCGACCACGTGCCGCCGCCCGGCTTCTCGGGCAGCGTGAACTCGACGGTCGTCCCCGAGGCGTTCAGCAGCACCGCGACGGTGTCGTCGCCCTGCTGCAGCACCAGGATCACCGCGCGGTTGCCCGCGTCGGCCCAGTCGCCGTCCTCGAAGCCCTGCGCGTCCGCGCGGAGCACCTGCACCGTCGACTCCGAGTCGCCGGGGGCCGTGCGGTACCAGAGCGGACGGAGCGCCTCGTGCTGCTTGCGGAACGCGATCGCCGCGGTCGTGAAGGCGAGCAGGTCCTGGTCGGCGGCCTCCCAGTCGAACCACGAGATCTCGTCGTCCTGGCAGTACGCGTTGTTGTTGCCGCCCTGCGAGCGGGCGATCTCGTCGCCACCGAGCATCATCGGGATGCCCGCGGAGAGCATGAGCGTGCCGAGGAAGTTCCGGCGCTGGCGGTCGCGGTAGTCGTTCACCGCGCCGTCGTCGGTCGGGCCCTCGATGCCGCCGTTGAAGGACGTGTTGTTGCTCTCGCCGTCGTTGTTGTCCTCGCCGTTGGCCTCGTTGTGCTTCTCGGCGTACATCGTCAGGTCGGCCAGCGTGAAGCCGTCGTGCGCGGTGACGAAGTTCACCGAGCAGAGCGGGGAGCGACGGGAGCCCTCGTACACGTCGGGGGAGCCGAGCGTGCGCTGCACGGCGTCGCCGAGCGTGCCCTCGTCGCCGCGCCAGAACGCGCGGAGGTCGTCGCGGTACTTGCCGTTCCACTCCGACCAGTCGGCCGGGAACCCGCCCACCTGGTAGCCGGCGGTGTCCCACGGCTCGGCGATCATCTTCACCTCGCGGAGCACCGGGTCCTGGTGGATGATGTCGAGGAACGCGGAGTGCTTCTCGGCCTCGCCGTCCTGACGGGTCAGGGTCGTCGCGAGGTCGAAGCGGAAGCCGTCGACGTGCATCTCCTCGACCCAGTAGCGGAGCGAGTCCGTGATGAGCCCGAGCGCGGACGGGTGCGACACGTTGAGCGAGTTCCCCGTGCCGGTCGTGTCGAAGTAGTTCGCCTCGTCACCCTCGACCAGGCGGTAGTACGACTGGTTGTCGATGCCCTTGAAGGACAGCGTCGGGCCCATGTGGTTGCCCTCGGCGGTGTGGTTGTAGACGACGTCCATGATGACCTCGAGCCCCGCGGCGTGCAGGGCCTTGACCATCTCCTTGAACTCGGTGACCTGCTGGCCCGCCGTGCCCGAGGACGAGTACTCGTCGTGCGGGGCGAAGAAGCCGATGCTGTTGTAGCCCCAGTAGTTGCGGAGGCCCTTGTCGGCCAGGGTCGAGTCCTGAACGAACTGGTGCGTCGGCAGCAGTTCGACGGCCGTGACGCCCAGGTCGGTCAGGTGCTTGATCGCGGCCGGGTGCGCCAGGCCCGCGTACGTGCCGCGGATCTCCTCGGGCACGTCCGGGTGCTGCTTCGTGAAGCCCTTGACGTGCACCTCGTAGACGACGGTGTCGCGGTACGGGGTGTGGAGCAGCGTGTCGCCGTCCCAGTCGAACTCGCGGTCCGCGACGACGGACTTCGGCATGGCGCTCGCCGAGTCGGTCTCGTCGATCTGCTCGGGGTCCTCCATGTCGTGGCCGAAGAGGGCCTGGCCCCACTCGTACGAGCCGTCGACGGCGGTCGCGTAGGGGTCGAGCAGGAGCTTCGCGGCGTTGTGGCGCAGGCCGTTCGCCGGGTCCCAGGCGCCGTGCACGCGGAAGCCGTAGCGGGTGCCGACGGTCACGTCCGGCACGACGTCGTGGAAGGTGTAGCCGGTGCGGTTGCGGAGCTCGGTGCGGTGCTCGGTGCCGTCCTCGTCGAAGCGGCAGAACTCGACCCGCTCGGCGGTGCTGGAGAAGAGCGCGACGTTGGCGCCGCCGTCGACGAGCGTGACGCCGAGCGGGGTGCGGGAGGAAGTGGTCATAGTGCACTTCTAGCGGTCGGCGACTGTGTCCTCACGTCGCCCGCGTACCCCGTGACGGACGGAAGGCGCGGTGCCGGCTGGCACCGCGCCTCCCGTCCGTCACGACGCGACGTCAGACCGTCGTGGTCGCCTCGTCGCGGTGCGGGAGCTTCCAGCCCGGACGCACGAAGTGGCAGGTGTACCCAGCGGGGTACTTCTCGAGGTAGTCCTGGTGCTCCTCCTCGGCCTCCCAGAAGTCGCCCGCGGGCTCGACCTCGGTGACGACCTTGCCCGGCCAGATGCCGGAGGCGTCGACGTCCGCGATGGTGTCGAGTGCGACCTGGCGCTGTTCGTCGTTCGTGAAGTAGATCGCCGAACGGTAGCTGCGACCCACGTCGTTGCCCTGCCGGTCCTTCGTGGACGGGTCGTGGATCTGGAAGAAGAACTCGAGCAGGTCGCGGTACGAGATCTGCGACGGGTCGAAGACGATCTCGACGGCCTCGGCGTGGTCGCCGTGGTTCCGGTACGTGGCGTTCGGGGTGTCGCCGCCGGAGTAGCCGACGCGCGTGCTGATGACACCGGGTCGGCGGCGGAGGAGCTGCTGCGCTCCCCAGAAACACCCGCCGGCGAGGATGGCGGTCTCGGTCGTGGTCATGCTGGCCTCCTGGGCGTCGTCGTTGCCGCTGGCTGCGGCATCACCGGGTGCAACCGGCGACCCCGGGCGCGTGTTCCCGGGTCGTGGTCCATCGTGCGCCTCGATCGTCGGTGCACGGACGGCCCACGTCCAGCAGAGCGGGTACCGCGTGTGCGTCAGGCCCCGGCGCCGCCGTCCACGGGGATGCTCGCACCGGTCACCATCGATGCCCGGTCGCTGAGCAGCCAGGCAGCGACTTCGGCGACCTCCTCGGGGCGGGCCATCCTGCCGAGCGGGACCGAGGCGTCGATCTGCTCCGTGATCCCCGGCGTCGCCGCCTCCCACGCGGCGATCATGTCCGTCGCGGTGCCGCCCGGGGTGATGCCGTTGACGCGGATGCCCTCGGGCGCCCACGTCACGGCCGCGGTCTCGGTGATGCTGTTCAGGGCGCGCTTCATCGCCCCGTAGGCGGGCAGGGCCGGGTTCGCCCGGCGGCTGCCGATGCTCGACGTGTTCACGATCGCCCCGCCGCCGGAGCGGCGCATCAGGGCGGCCTCGGCGGTCATCGCGACCCAGTGGCCCCGGAAGTTGACCGCGAACTGGGTGTCGATGTCCTCGTCGCTCGTGGCGTCCAGCGGGCCGGGCTGCTGGATCGCGGCTCCGTTGTTGAAGGCGCCGTCGAGTCGCCCGTGCAGCTCGTCGACCCGGTCGACGGCGGCCCGGATGCTCGCCGGGTCGGCGAGGTCGAGCGCGACGGCGTCCGCGGTGCCGCCGGCGTCGCGGATCCCGGAGACGACGGTCTCGAGGGACCCGGTGCTCCGCGCGGCGAGGACGACTGCGGCGCCCTCGTCGGCGAAGAGCCGGGCGGCGGCGGCACCGATGCCGCGGCTGGCGCCGGAGACGAACACGACCTTGCCGGTGAGCAGGCCGTTCGGACGGGTGGTGGTGTGATCGTTCATGCCGTCAGCGTCCGTCCCGCGGTGGCCGCGCAGCCAGGTACACCCGGTACCAGGACGGCGACGTGCCCGCGGGGGGAGGATCGGGACATGGACAAGCAGGAGCTGGCCGCGTTCCTCCGCGCACGGCGCGAGCGGTTGCGGCCGGAGGACGTCGGGCTCCCGTCGGGGACCCGCCGGCGCACACCCGGGCTGCGCCGCGAGGAGGTCGCGGTCCTCGCCCACATCTCCACCGAGTACTACGTCCGGCTCGAGCAGGCACGAGCCCCTCGGCCCTCCGCCGAGGTGCTGGCCGGCATCGCGGGGACGCTGCGCCTCACCGACGCCGAGTCCGACCACCTCCACCTGCTCGCCGGGACCGCCCGGACACGGACCGCGAGCATCCGGCGTCAGGTGCGGCCGAGCATCCTGGCGGTCGTCGACCGTCTGCCGCTGACCGCTGCGATCGTGCTCGCCGCCGACTTCGAGGTCCTCGCGTGGAACCCCCTGGCCGCCGCGCTCCTGGAGGACTTCGCCCTGCGGGACCGTCGGGGCCGCAACCTCGCCCGGCAGGCCTTCCCCGTCGGCGGGACGGGCGGGGCGTCCGAGCCGCCGTACGGCATCTCCGACGGCGCCGAGTTCCGGCACCAGGTGGTGATGCAGCTGCGGACGACGCTCGCGCAGCACCCGACGGACGTGGAGGTGGTCGCGCTCGTCGACGAGCTCCGGACGGGGAACGCGGAGTTCGCGCGGCTCTGGTCACGACACGACGTGCAGCCGGCTCCGGTGCTCACGAAGACCTTCCACCACCCGTCGGTCGGACCGGTCACGGTCGACTGCGACAGCCTCGCGCTCGTCGACGGCGACCAGTTCCTCGTGCTCTACACCGCGGCGCCGGGATCCCCCGACGCCGATGCCCTCGCGCTCCTCGGGATGCTCGCCACGCAGACTGCCGAGCGCGGCTGAGCCACGACGGGCCGGCGGTGACGACGTCGGTGGACGCGGTGCGCACCCGTCGACCCCGCACGTGCGTGTCGTCCTGCGATCGCCTACCATTCGAACACACGTTCGAATCGGGAGGTCGGGATGATGTTGACGCACGAGGTCGCCACGGTGTGGTGGGAGCGCGGGGTGCCGGACCGGATGGTGTGGCGGGACCGACGCTGGCGGGTGAGCGACAGTCCGACGCGACTGACCGCGACGGCGGAGTTCCTGCCGTCGGCGATGACCCACGCGCCGGAGCGCACGGTGGGGTGGCGCTTCCAGGTCAGCGCCGAGGGGGACGCCGTCGTCGTCGACATCGTCCCCGAGGGCGACGGCTGGGTGGTCGCGCGGACCTGGCGCTGATCACGAGCGAGTTCGTCCACCCGGCCCGCCGGTGCTCAGCGGATGAGCGCGTGCGCCAGGCCGCGGACGAGCACCGCGCGTGCACGATCGGTCGACGTGCCGTCCGGGTCGCCCCACGCCGCGCGCCCGAGGCCGTCGACCAGGGCGAGCACCGCGTCCGCCGCCACCGCGGTCGGCTCGGCGAGCTCGACTCCGTGCCGCGCGGTCCAGCGGGTGATGCCGGCCGCCACCCCGTCGCGCCAGAGGGCTCGCTCGGCGGCGACGAGCGCGTCGTCACCGTCGAGGGCGGTGCCGCTGACGGCCTCGAGGAGGCGGAAGCGTTCGGGTTCCCGGCGCACCAGGTCCAGGTACGCGGCCACTCCGGCATCGATCGCGTCGGCGAGGTCGTGCCGCGCGTCGGCAGCGGCGAGCACGCGAGGGAGGACGTCCCGTGCCTGGCGTTCGAGGAGCGCGACCACCAGGTTCCGCCGCGCGCCGAAGACGTAGTGCACCACCCCGTGCGCCACGCCGGCGCGCTCGGCGACCGCCCGCGTGGTGAGGCCGGTCACCCCGTGGTCGCGCACGACGAGGGCAGCCGCGTCGAGGAGCTCGTCACGCCGTTCCCCTCGGGGGCGGTACGACCGCGTCTGCTGGTCCTGCGTCATCACAGGAAGCGTACGGGGCGTCCGCAGGAGTGGTCGGCAAGCTGATCTGGCCAAATGGCCGAAAGTGGAGGAGTCCCCGTGTCGATCACCGTCCGTCCCGCATCCCCGTCCGAGGTGCCCGCCGCCGCGGCCGTGCTCGCCGAGGCCTTCGCTGCCGACCCCGTCCTCGGTGAGGTCCGACCGCCGCGTCCGGGCGAGGACCGGGTCGTCGTGCTCGGCGCCCTCTTCGCCGCGCTCGTCCGGGCCGTCCCCGAACGCGCCCGGGCGCTCGACGTCGCGGTCGACGAGGGCCGGCTGCTCGGCGCCGCGTTCTGGCAGGCGCCTCGGCCGCACGTCGGCGGCACGCTGGCGTTCGTCCGGCAGGTCCCGGCACTCCTCCGGGTCCTCGGGACCGGCGGTGCCCTCCGCGCGCTGCGGCACCTCCGACGGATGGACCGCGCCCGCCCCGATGCGCCGCACTGGTACCTAGCCGAGATCGGTGTCGCTGCCGCGGCCCGAGGTCAGGGGGTCGGCGGGCTCCTGCTCGACCACGCGCTGCGCCGGGTCGACGCCCTCGCGCAGCACGCGTACCTCGAGTCCTCGACGCCGCAGAACCGCCGGCTCTACCGTCGCCACGGCTTCGGGGACGGTGCGCCGATCACCGGCTTCCGGGCGGCCGCTCCGGTCTCGATGTGGCGACCGGCGGTCGGTTGAGCCGCGACCGACGGACGGACGGGAGGCGCGGTGCCAGCCGGTACCGCGCCTCCCGTCCGTCGGGTGGTGACGTCGGCCGTCAGGCGACCGCGATCTCGTTGGGGACGCCCGGCAGCTCGTCGCTCGACGCGACGACCTCCCCGGTGGTGAGGTCCACCGCGTGGATCTTCCGCTCGGTCGGGTCGGTCACGTACGCGACGTCACCCGCGACCTTCAGTGCGGGGTGGGCGTCCTGCCACTCGGTCGGACCCTCCCAGGCGTCGATGACATCGAACGTGTCGATCGGCTCGCCCGTCTGCTCGTCGAAGGTGTGCAGGGCGCCGTCGGAGCCGAGGATCACGGCTTCGTCACCGGGACCACGCGCGATGTCGCGGAAGGTGAAGCCCACACCCTCGGGCATGTCGGCCACGCGGTACTCGCCCGACGCGGCGTCGATGAGTGCGACCTGGTCGAGCAGGTAGCCCTCGCTGTCGGGGTCGTCGTTGTAGTCACCGACGGCCACGGACGAGTCCTCGGTGGTGAACAGGTTGCCGGTGCGGCCGTACTCGGTCGGGGCGTCGATCTTCGTGAAGGCGCCGTCCTGGTACACGAGGGCGCCGTCGGTGCAGCCGAAGACCGCGACCTCGCCCTGCACCGCTCCCTCGCCGTGCACGTTCGGGCACTCCTCCGAGCGGGCGAGCTCCGTGCCGTCCTCGTCGAGGGCGCGGACGCCGGTGCGCTCCTCCTCGGTGCCGATCGTGCTGAGGAGCGTGCCGTCCTCGAGCACGATCGCGACGCCGTGGTGTGCCGCCTCGGACTCCGTGGTCTCCACCTCGGGCAGCGTGGCGCCGTCGAGGTCGTCGTGGTCGAACACCGTGACGTCACCGCTGCCGTCCGCGAAGAGCGCGGTCTTCTCGCCGTGCACGACCGCGTGGCCGCCGGTGTCGGCCGGGAAGACGGCGTCGGTCAGGGCCGGGTCTGCGGCGGTGTCGAGGACCCGGAAGCCCTCGGGCACGGTGACGAGCACGTGGCGGCCGTCCCCGGCGGGGTTCACGCGGGTGAAGCCGTCGATGCTGTCGTCGGCGACGACCCGCAGGTCCTGGTCGAGGGTGAGCAGGCCGCCGTCGTAGGTGAGGACGATGCGGTCGCCCTCGGCGGATGCGGCCTCCGTGGTGCGGGTACCCTCGGCCTCCGCGTCGGCGGGGCCCGTCGAGCAGCCGGTGAGGACGAGGGCCGCGGCGCCGAGCAGGGCTGCGGGCGCGAGCGTGGTGCGCAGAGTTGTCATGCCGTTCACTGTACTGATTCTCATTCTCAATTAGAAATCGACAGGCCGTCGACGATCGCCGCCGTGTTCGACCGCATCATCCCGAGGTAGGTCGAGGCGACACCGTCCTCGGTCAGCGACTCGGTGGCGAGCGGACGGATCGCCACGTGCACGTCCACCTCGTCCGCCAGCACCTCGGCCAGCCGTGCGGGCTGCGAGAGGTCGGCGAAGATCGTCGGGACGCCCGCCTCGTCGATCGCCGACGCGAGGTCGCGCAGGTCCGCCGCGCTCGGCGACGCCAGGGTGGTCCCGCTCGGGATGACGGCGCCGACGACCCGGAAGTCGTACCGGTCCGCCAGGTACCCGAACACGTGGTGGTTCGTCACGAGTGCCCGTCGGTCCTCCGGGATGCCCGCGAACGCGTCGGACATGTCCGTGTCGAGCGTGGCCAGCTCGTCGAGGTACGCGTCGGTCCCGCTCGGCTCGACGCCCGCGTCCCGCAGGGCGTCGTCGAGGGCCTCGACGACGTCGACCATGCGTGCGGGGTCGGTCCAGAGGTGCGGATCAGGGCCGCTGTCGTCCTCCGTCGTCCACTCGAGCGCGTCGACGTGCTCGCCGGCCGTGAACACCGGGACACCGTCGGAGGCGGCGGCCTCCACGTGGCGGGCGACGCCCTCCTCGAGCCCGAGCCCGTTCTCGACGACGAGGTCGGCGCTCCGGAGCCGGGCGGCCTCCTGTGCGGAGACCTCGAACGAGTGCGGGTCGGCGCCCGCCGGCATGAGGACCATCACCTCGGCCGCGTCCCCGACCACCTCGGTGACGACGTCGCCGAGGATGTTCGTCGTCACCGCGACGACCGGGCGGTCCGACCCGGCGGACGAGCACCCCGCCGTCGCCGCGACGAGTCCGGCGGCCACGGCCAGCGCGGCGGTGGCGCGGAACCGGCGGGTCACAGTCCGACCTCGGCGAACGCGACGGGCGCCGCGGCCAGGTCGATCGACCGCGCGAGGCGTGCACCGTCCGCGAAGTCGATCTCGTGCACCTGCTGCCCGGAGGCGTCGGCGACGTAGGCGCGCTGGGCGTCCAGCTGCAGGAGCGGCTGCTCGCCCGGGTCGAGCAGCGGTTCGGTGGTGGCGACCGTGCCCGTCGTCGCCGCGATCACCACGACTCGACCCTGGTCGTCCACGCCGACGACGTGCTCGTCCTCGTCGTCGACGGCCGTCACGGCGCGCAGGGGCCGTTCGGTCTCGACGAGTCGCCAGGTGCCCTCGCGGCTGTCGAGCAGCCACGCGCCCCGGTCGCCGGCGAGCCCGGCCACCGTCGGTCGACCCGCGCGGGCGGAGAACGCCGTCGGGCGTGCGGCCCCGTCGGGCAGCGCGACGGTGGTGGTCTCGCCGTCCTCGCCGAGGACGACCGCCCCGTCCGAGCAGCCGACCACGGCGCCGGCCCGGGTGACGATGCCGCCCGCGGGGTCGGTGCACGCGGCCTCGGCGCCGGTCGGCTCGCCGTCGGCGTCGAGCACCCGGACGCCGTCGTCGGTGCCCGCGACCAGCTGCTCGCCGAACGGCAGCAGGACGGTCGCGTCGATCCGGACGGTCTCCTCGACGTCGCCCTGTCCGAGTGCGGCCCGGTCGAGGACGACGCCCTCGCCATGCTCCGGCCAGGTGATGGTCGTCATCGTCTCCGACGAGTGCACCTCGACGGGCCCGCCGCCGTCGATCGAGCCCACCACGCGCGGTTCGGCCGCGTAGTAGTGCGTGTGGTCGCCGTGGTCGACGGTCCACGAACCGCCGTCGACGATCGTGGTGCGGTCCTCGGTGCTGCTGACGAGGAACCGCCCGTCGGTCGCGGAGTGCTCCGGTGCCTCGACGTCGTCGAGCGCCGTGGTCTCGCCGCTCAGCAGGTCGTGCACCGCCGTCTCGCCGGCGGCGGACACGGCCAGGAGGCGCACCTGCGGCTCCTGCGCCTCGCTCGCGCCCTCGACGTAGCCGTGGGGCTTCGCCGTGCCGGTCGCGTCGTCGGCAGCTGGTCCGGTGGTGCCCGTGGTCGAGCAGGCGGTCAGGCCGAGCGCGAGTCCGGCGGCCACCGCTGCGGTGGTCATGCGTCGCGCCGCGACGCGACGGGTGGTGGTGGTGGGGTTCGTCATGCTCCCTCTCGTGGTGCTGGTGTGGTCGTGGTCGTCCGCCGCCCCCGGTGCGGCAGCAGGGCGGCGAGGGCGCGGGAGACGGCGACGCCCGCGACGGCGACCGCCGCGATGCTCGCGCCGGCGGCGGTCCCCGCGTGCCAGGAGACGAGCAGGCCGGTGGTGACGGCGGCGCTGCCGATCACCGCGGCGAGGAGCATGGTCGACCCGACCTGCCGGGTCCAGGCCCGGGCCGCGGCGGCGGGCGCGAGCAGGAGCCCGACGACCAGGAGCGTCCCGACCGCGCGGTAGGACGCGACGACCGCGAGCGTGACGAGCCCGACGAGCACGACCTCGGCCAGTCGGGGACGGAGGCCGAGCGTCGCCGCCTTCCGGACGTCGAAGGCGGCCGCGGTGAAGGGCCGGTGGAACGCCGCGGCGAGGACGAGTGCGACGGCGACCGCGACGGCGAGCCCGCCGAGGTCGGTCCGGGTCACGGCGAGGACGTCCCCGAACAGGATCGCGGTGACGTCGGTGGCGAAGGACCGGGACGAGGACACGATGATGACCCCGAGGGCGAGCATGCCGACGAACAGCAGCCCGATCGAGGTGTCGTACGACAGCCGGGCGCGACGACGGAGTGCGCCGACGCCGACCACCATCACACCCGCGCTCACGGCCGCTCCGAGCACGGCGGGGATCCCGGTGAGGGTGGCGACCGCGACGCCCGGGAGCATGCCGTGTGCGAGTGCCTCGCCGAGGAACGCCATGCCCCGCACGAGCACCCACGTGCCGACGACCGCGCAGAGGACCGCCGCCAGGGTGCCGCCGACGAGGGCGCGCAGCATGAAGTCGACGGAGAACGGGTCGGTCAGCCAGGTCACGCTGGGAGACGCTACATGAAAACGACTATCGATACTGATAGCGTGCTCAGGTGCTCACCACCGCGATTCCCCCTGCCCTCGAGGTCACGCACCGCGTCGTCCGACGCGGTGACCGGACGGTGCTCGACGGTCTCGACGCGACGTTCCCCGCCGGGGTCGTCACGGCGCTCACCGGACCGAACGGATCCGGCAAGTCGACGCTGCTCGACGCGCTCGCCGGAGTGGTGACGCCCGTCGGCGGGGCCGTGTCGGGCCTCCCGTCCGGCGGAGTCGCGTACGTGACCCAGGCGGTCCCGTCGTCCGCGCTCCCGCTGACCGTGCGGTCGACCGTCGCGATGGGGCGCTGGCGGGCACGGCCCTGGTGGCGACCGCTCGGACGGGCGGACCACGCGGTCGTCGACGCGCAGCTGGACCGGATGGGCATCACCGACCTCGCCGATCGGCCGCTCGACGAGCTGTCCGGCGGGCAGCGGCAGCGCACGCTCGTCGCCCTCGGTCTCGCGCAGCGCGCGCCGGTCCTGCTCGTCGACGAGCCGACGGCGGGCGTCGACGCGGCGTCCGCGGCCCTCGTGACGGCGGCGCTCGCCGCGGAGGCCGCCGCGGGTGTCGTCGTCGTCCACGCGGCGCACGACCCGGTCGCGATCGCCGCTGCGGACCGGGTCGTGGCCCTGGGCTGACGGCTCCGCCGGGACCGCCGTCAGGCCGACTGATCGAGGGCAGTCCGCGCTGCTGCCACCACCGCCGCGTCCGTGACGGTGTGGCCGGAACCGTCGTCGCCGCTGCCCATCGGGACGCCGTCGTGACCGCCCGCGACCGACCGCTTGGCGGAGAGGTGCACCGCGGCGACCCCGGTCGCGACCAGTGCTCCGATGTCCCGCGCGTGGACCCCGGCCCCCGCCATCACCTGCACGGGCCCGGCGGCGTCGACCATGCGCGCGATCGTCGTCGCTCCCGCCGGAGCGCTCGCGGCGCCGCCGGAGGTCAGCACCCGCGTGACGCCGAGGTCGGCGAGCCGCGCGACCGTCGCGACCGGGTCGGCGGCGTGGTCGACCGCGCGGTGCAGGGTGACCTCGGCGTGCGCGGAGACCGAGCGGGTGGCGGCCACGAAGCGGCGGAGGGCGTCCTCGTCGAGGGTCCGGTCCGGGCGCAGGGCACCGACCACCACCCCGGCCGCTCCCGAGTGCAGGACCGTGCGGACCTCCCGCTCCATGAGCGCGAGCTCGTCGTCGTCGTACGTGAAGCCCCCGGGGCGGCAGCGCACCAGGGCGTGCGCCGGGATCCCGGTCTCGTGCGTGGCCTCGACCAGGGCCTGCGAGGGCGTCAGGCCGCCCAGCTCCAGGCCGATGCAGAGCTCGACCCGGTCGGCGCCCCCGTCACGGGCGACCAGGGCCCCAGCGGGCGACGTCACGGCGATCTCGAGGGCGACGGTCATCAGGCGGCTCCGAGGGGTTCGTTCGACGGCGGCACGATGCGCGCGGACAGGTCCGGCGGCGTCGCGAACTCCCGATCGTAGGGGAACAGCGGCCGCTCGATCCGGTGGTGCCCGAGGCGGAGCAGGTCCTGGTCGACCCCTCCCGGAGTGAGCGCCAGCATCCAGTCGGCCGCCATGTCGAAGAGTTCCGGCTCGAGGTAGCCGATCTTCACGACGACGACGTCGGCCCGACGCGGGTCGAGGTCGAGATCGGTGAAGTCGTGCTCGTGGTGGTACGGCTTGCGGAGCGTCGTCAGGATCGCGAAGACGCTGCCGACCTGCAGCACGACCTCGGTCTCGGCGTCCCGGTCGCCGTGCTTGACCGCGTGCACCCGGCCGGTCATCGTGATCGGCCCCGCGTGCACGTCGTCGACCTCGGCGCCCGCCGTCACCGTCACGGTCGCACCGACCCCGGCCGCGACCGCCTCGGCGACGGCGGCCGGGCCGGGGACGCTCGCGTAGATGACGGTGGGGCCGTCAGGGGTGGCGAAGGCCGGGTGTGCGAGCACCTGCGTGAGACCCCAGGTCATGTCACCGGAACCGCCGGCTGTCGGGTTGTCACCGGAGTCCGACACGAAGAACGGACGCGCGGCCCCGGGTGCGAGGGCGGCGGCCAGGCACTCGTCGAAGGAGCCCGTCGGTGCCACGAACGCGAAGTCCTCGCGGGCGTCCCAGAACGCTCGGGCCAGGCGCTCGGCGCCCGCGGCCACGACGTCGCGGTCCCACCCGGTGACCACGGTGACGGCACGGTCGCGTGGCTGGTCGGCCCAGGCGTACCCGACCCAGATCGCCGCGTCGAGGACGCCGTCCTCCTGCTCGACCTCCGGCACCTGCCCGTAGATCGACGCCGCGGGCTCGATGCGGGTCGACGTCTGCTCGCCGGGCAGCAGCACCGGGATCGGGATCCACGCCTTCACCGGGCGCTGTCCTCCGACCGGCCTGGTGGCGAGCACGTCGACCAGGTTCCGGACCGCGCGCTCCTTCGTCTCGAGGGCGTCCTCGTGCGGGGCCATGCGGTAGCAGGTGACGAGGTCCACCTGGTGCGCGAGTTCCCGCGTGACGTTGCCGTGCAGGTCCATCGATGCCGACACGATGACGTCCGGCCCGACGACCGCGCGGATGCGGCCGAGCAGGTCGGTCTCGGCGTCGTCGAGCCCCTCGACCACCATCGCGCCGTGGATGTCGTACCAGAGGCCGTCGACCGGCCCGATCGCCGTCAGGCGCGCGACGATCTCGTCGGCGAGTTCCTCGTAGGCCTGCCGGGCGACGACCCCGCCGGGCAGTGCGTGGCCGATGAGCGCCCCGCGGAAGTCGGCTGAGTCCGCGTACGACGCCAGGAACGGGTACCGCGCCACGACCTCGTCACCGCGGTCCGGGTGGAAGGCGGGCGCGAGGGTCCGGGTGGGCGTGAAGGTCGAGGTCTCGATCGCGAGTCCGGCGATCGCGATCACCGGGCGACGTGCGTCCGGAGCGGCGGCGGTGACGGCGGGGTCGGGCACGGGATCAGCATAGGCAGCGGCCGCGGAGGGCCGGTGTCGGTGGAAGTGCGGACTGGCGCGGCCCCCGGACGAGGCTCAGGATGACCGCAGTTGCATCCTGCAACGGTGCAGGAGCCAGGAACAGAGGAGTCCCCGTGAAGCACACCCTCGCAGCGGCGTTCGCCGCCGTGGCCGTCGTCGCCGGCGGCGTGTTCGCCGCCACCCCCGCCTCCGCGCTGCCCGCGGGCACCGAGGTCGTCGGCGGTGAGAAGGCACCCACGACCACCTGGGCCGTCCAGCTCGAGGCGTCCGGCGGCACCATCCCGTCCGGGTACGTCAGCAACTGCACCGGCGAGCAGATCAACGCCTCGTGGATCGTCACCGCCCGCCACTGCATCGACGGCATCGGCGCGATGAACGTCTACCACTCGAACTCCACCACGAACCGCGGCACCGCCGTCGCGATCGACCGCGTCAGCGCCGCGCCGGCCGGGGACATCGCGCTCGTGCACCTGCGCAGCACCTACGCGCTGTCGACCTACGCCCCCCTCGACCTGACCGCCGCGGCGAAGTCGAGCGGGACCGGCGTGATCCAGGGCTACGGCCTGCGGGCGAACGCGCAGCAGTCGGACGGGCTGTACCAGGCGACCGTGTCGCTCACGGGTGCGACGCGCGACGCCTACAGCGGCAAGGCGCAGCACGTCACCGGCGTCACCGGAGCGTCGAACCACGGCGACTCCGGCGGCCCGCTCCTGGTCAACGGCAAGGTCGTCGCGGTGTGCTCCACCGGCGACAGCGCCGACCCCGGTGCGGACACGACGGCCGGGTCGAACTACGCACTGCTGTCGCAGTCGTCCTCGTGGATCCGGTCGACGGCGGGCGTCTGACCGACGCGACCCACCGTCGGACGGGAGGCTCCCCACCAGCTGGTGGGGAGCCTCCCGTCCGACACGTGGCGACGTCGGCGACGTGGGCGCTCAGGCGCCGTGTGCCTCCTCGGCGACCGGCTGCCACTCGCGCCACGTCGCGAGCCGCGACTCGTAGTCCTGCTCGGCGATGCCGAGCGGCGCCTTGCCGAAGAAGACGCGCAGCGGCGGCTGCTCGGCGTCGACGACCTTGAGGATCGCCGAGCGGGTCGCCTCGGGCTTGCCCGGGTCCGATGCGGACGGACGCTTCGAGGCGGCCTCGCGGACGTCCGCGTAGGCGTCGAGCTCCTCGCTGTGCTTCGAGGACGGGCCGGACCAGTCGGTCGAGAAGCCGCCCGGCTCGACGAGGGTGACGGAGATGCCGAACCCCGCGACCTCCTGCGACAGGGACTGGGACAGGCCCTCGAGCGCCCACTTCGACGCGTGGTACGCGCCGACCGTCGGGAACGCGCTGATGCCGCCGATGCTCGAGACCTGCACGATGTGGCCCGAGCCCTGCTCGCGCATGATCGGCAGTGCCGCCTGCGTGACCCAGAGCGCGCCGAAGAAGTTCGTCTCGAGCTGCGCGCGGACCTCGTCCTCGGTGAGCTCCTCGACCATGCCGAAGTGGCCGAAACCCGCGTTGTTCACGACGACGTCGAGCCGGCCGAAGTGCTCCGCGGCCTGCTGCACCGCAGCGGTGTCGGCGGCCTTGTCGGTGACGTCGAGCCGGATCGCCAGGAAGGTGTCCGGGTACTGCTCGACGAGTGCCTGCACGTCGTCGGTGTCCCGGGCAGTGCCCGCGACGGAGTCCCCGCGCTCCAGGGCGGCCTCCGCCCACTCGCGGCCGAAGCCCTTCGATGCTCCGGTGATGAACCAGGTCTTGGCCATTCGCTGCCTCCAGTTGCTGATCGGGTGACCGCGAGCAGGCAACGCCCGTCGCCCGGGCGCGACCTGGGTGCCCGGGTGACAGGAGGCCGACTGGACCGGCACGGAGCAGCCCGCGAGCACCATGGCCCCATGAGCCAGTACGAGAAGCGCGACCCGAACTCCCTCTACCCGAAGCCGCCGTTCCCGAAGCAGGAGCAGTCCCTGCCGGGTGCCGCGTGGAAGATGGACCCGGAGCCCGACCACGGCGAGCAGAGCTACGTCGGCAAGGAACGGCTGACCGGCTTCCGCGGCATCGTGACCGGTGCGGACTCCGGCATCGGCCGCGCCGCCGCCATCGCGATGTCCCGTGAGGGTGCCGACCTCGTCCTCTCCTACCTGCCCGACGAGCAGGAGGACGCCGAGCGGGTCCGCGACCTCCTGGAGTCCGAGGGCCGCAAGGCCGTCCTCGTCCCCGGGGACATCTCCGACGAGCAGTACTGCAAGGACCTCGTGCAGAAGGCGGTCGACGAGCTCGGCGGGCTCGACACCCTCGTCATGGTCGCCGGTCGCATGGACAGCAACGACGACATCCTGTCGCTGACCACCGAGCACTTCGACTCGACGTTCAAGACGAACATCTACTCGCTGTTCTGGCTGACGCAGGCCGCAGTGCCGCACCTCGAGCCCGGCTCGACGATCGTCACGACCGGATCGATCCAGGCAGCGACCCCGTCGCCCGACAAGATCGACTACGCGATCTCGAAGAGCGCGGTCAAGACCTTCACCGAGGCCGTCGCGCAGCAGCTCGCCCCGAAGGGCATCCGTGTCAACTCGGTCGCGCCGGGTCCGGTGTGGACGCCGCTGCAGCCAGGGTCCGACGACGCCGAGACGGTGTCGCACTTCGGCGAGCAGTCGCCGTTCGGCCGCCCCGGCCAGCCGGCCGAGCTCGGAGCCGCGTACGTGCACCTCGTCAGCCCGGAGTCGAGCTACCAGTCCGGCTCGACCATCACGATCGCCGGCGGGACGCCCGCGTTCTAGACGGCGCTGTATGAGGACGGGAGGCGCGGTGCCAGCTGGCACCGCGCCTCCCGTCTGCGGGTCGTCGCGTCAGCCCTGCGGCGGCGAGTACAGCTGCAGGTCGTTGCCCTCGCTGTCCTTGAAGGGCACGATCTTGCCCCACGGGTGCTCGCTGACGTCACCCGCGAACTCGACGCCCTTCGACCGCAGGTCGGCGACCTCATCCTCGATGCTGCCGTCCGGCTGGAACGAGACGACCGCGCCGCCGCCGCTCGACGGGCCCGCCGACTCCCGACCGTTCAGGCCGATGCGCAGGCCGTGCGCGTCGATCTCGCTCCAGTCGTCGTCCTCGCTCGCGACCGTCAGGCCGAGCGCGTCACGGTAGAACGCGACCGCGCGCTGCATGTCACTGACCGGTACCCAGACCGCTGCCACTCCGCTTGCCATGGTGTTCCTCTCGTCGTGCCGTCTCGTACCCGGCCGACGGTAGGTCGCGTGGTTGCGTGCGGACACAGGCGGGGTGGTGTCCCAGTGCTCGGGTGGCAGTGTGGGCCGTGACGACGGGAGCAGGGCATGGCTGGTGTGACGCACGTGGTGCTGGTGCAGTGGGACGCAGCGCGGGACGGGGTCGGCGAGCACGCCGTCCAGGCGGATGCGCTCTGCCGTGACCACCTGCCCCGCATCGACGGGGTGGAGTCGGTGCACTCCGGGCCGAGCATCAGCACCGAGGGCCTCGAGGGCGGGTTCGACTGGATGCTCACCGTGCGCTTCCGTGACCGCGAGGCGCTCGCCGGGTACCTGCCGCACCCGGAGCACCGTCCGGTCGCCGACCACATCGGCGCCGGCAGCAGCCGCGTCGTCGTGTTCGACGTCGAGGACTGAGCCGGGGACGTCCTCCGCCGGGCCACGAGCGTCAGGCTGAGCGGTCTCTGATCTGCGCGGGCCGCGCGTGCCGGGCACGAGCGGCTCTCCCTGGGACGATGGGCGGATGAGCACCGAGCCCGAGCGCCGCCGCAGGAGGGCCGACGTCGTCGGCATCCTCGAGCCGAACCCCCACCCGCTGGCGACCGTCACGATCGGCATCGGGGCCGTGGTCGTGCTGACGGTGATCGGGTTCTTCCTCGGTTCGGTGGACGCGGGGCTCGCGAAGGCGTTCAACACGCTGCACACCGGCGCGCTCGGTACGTTCACGACGGCGGTCTACCACGTCATCAGCCCGGTGCCGGCGATCGCGATCACGTTCGTCGTCGCTGGTGTCATCTGGTGGCGGGCACGGGACCTCCGTCCGGCCCTGGGCTTCGGCATGACGATCGCGATCACGTGGCTGCCGTCCGCCGTCGTCAAGGAGATCGTCCACCGCGCCCGGCCCGACGTGGCACTGCTGCCGCACCCGTTCCCCGTCCAGCCCGACCCCGGGTACCCGAGCGGGCACACGGTCTACATCACGGCGTTCGTGATCGCGCTCGTGTGGGTCGTCCGCGAGACGCGGTGGCACCAGGTCGCCCGGGTCGCCGGTGTCGTGGCGATCGTGGTCGTGTTCCTGTCGGTCTCGATCGACGCCGTGCACTACCCGACGGACGCGGCGGCCTCGATCCTCTGGGCGCTCGCGGTCGCGCCGGCGGCCCGGGTCGTGTGGGTCGACTGGGCGATGCCCCGCATCCCGTTCCTCCGCCCGCGTGAGGGTGCCGCGGTACCGCTCGGGCGCCGCCACTGAGCGGCGCACGGCCCCGCGGCCCCGCGCCGCTACGCCCGGCTACGCTGCGCTGCTACGCCCGGCTGCGCCGCGCCGCCACGAGCGCGACGACGGCGACCACGGCGGCCGCGAGCATGACGACCGCGAGCGGCGCCGCCGTGTCCTCGCCCCCGATGCTCACGAGCGGCGACACGAGCGCCGCGAGCCCGAACTGCAGGGCGCCGAGCACGGCCGAGGCGCTGCCGGCGACCCCGGGGACCGCGCTGAGCGCCAGCGCCGTCGCGTTCCCGAGCACGAGGCCGAGCGACCCGACCGCCGTGAAGAGCGGCACCGCGAGCCAGAGGACGGGTGCCCCGGTCACGACGAGCAGCGCGAACGCCACGGTGGACGCCACCACGAGGGCGATGCCGAGCGTCAGGACGCCCTCGACCGAGCGGGTCGCGGTGAGCTTCGCCGACAGGATGCTCACGCCCATCAGCGCGAGTGCGTTCAGACCGAAGGCGAGCCCGTAGCCGACGGTGTCGAGCCCGAGCATGCCCTGGTACAGGAACGGTGACGCCGAGATGTACGCCATCATCACCGCGAACGCGAAGCCGAAGACCGCGGTGTAGCCGACGAAGGTCCGCGACCTCAGGGCCCGCAGCGGGGAACCGGACGCCACGCGCTCGGCCCGGAGCGCGTCACGCCGCGAGCGCAGGTGCGTCTCCCGAACGACGGCGAGCACGGCGACGAGCATCAGCACCGACAGGCCGAGCACGATCGTCAGCAGTCCGCGCCACCCGATCGGTCCGGTGAGCAGACCGCCGAGGAGCGGTGCCACCACGGGCGCGACCCCGCCGACGATCATCATGAGCGAGAAGGCGCGGGCGGCGGGCTTGCCGGTCGCCAGGTCGGAGATCACGGCGCGGCCGATCACCATGCCGGCCGCCCCGCCGAGGCCCTGCAGCAGCCGGGCGACGACGAGCACCGCCACGTTCGGCGCGAGCACCGCTGCGGCGCTCGCGAGGACGCAGAGCGCGGCGCCGGCGAGGAGCGGGGGCACGCGGCCGAAACGGTCCGACAGCGGCCCGAACACGAGCTGCCCCGCGGTCACGCCGACCAGGAACGCCGTCAGGGTGAACTGCACGGTCGTCGCCGAGGCGGACAGCTCCGTGGTCATCCGCGGGAACGCCGGCAGGTAGAGGTCGGTCGCGAAGGGGGCGACCGCGCTGAGCAAGCCGAGCACGAGCAGCAGGGGAGTCGTGATGCCCGTGGGGCGGGTGGAGGGCGTCGCCGTGGTGGCGCGGATGGATCCGGTGTCCGTCGTCATGGTTATGAAACCATAACTCATTGTCGCTGGACGGTACAGTGACGACATGGCACCAGCGGTCTCCGACGACGCCCTCGCCGAGTTCGCCGACGTCGTCCTGCGCATCGGTCGCGAGGTCGACCCGCACGGCCCGCACGCGCTCGACATCGTCCCGCTGACCGGCACCGAGGCGCTCGTGATGCGCTGGGTGCACCGGAACCCGGGTGCGTCCCCGAGTGCCGTGGCCGACGCCACGGCGCTGCAGCGCAGCAACTGCAGCGTCGCGCTCCGCTCGCTCGTCGCGAAGGGCATGGTCGAGCGCCGCACCGATCCGGGCGACGCCCGGACCGTGCAGCTGCACCCCACCGCCCTCGCCCACGACAGCATCGCGCGGTTGCACGCGCACTGGGCGGGTCGGCTCCGCGCCGCCCTCGGTGGCGACGACAGCGGCCTCGGCGCCGCGGCTGACCTGCTGGCACGCATCGACGACGGCCTGCGACGCGGCTGACGACGGCCGGGAGGCGCGTGGCGGCCCCGCCACGCGCCTCCCGGCCGACCCGTGGCAGGTCCCGACCCCGCGTGCCGTCCGGACGGGCTTGGTACCCTGGAGGGACACAACAGCAAGCAGTGTGTATCTACCGGCCGTCGGCCCCACCGACGGACAGCGGCGGCACCCGATGGGCCCGCCGCCGGATCAGGCCGGGCCCCAGAAGGCACACCCCCTCATGCTCCAACCCCGACGCTCCGACGCGTCCCTCGTCTCCCTCGCCGGTCGGTGGTACTTCCCGATCGCGTTCATCGCCCGTCTGCCCTTCGCGATGATGGTCGTCGGTGTCCTCACCCTCGTCGTCGCGTCCCGTGACTCCGTCGCCCTCGGCGGCATCAACTCCGCCTTCGTCGGCATCGGCTCGGCGATCTTCGGGCCGCTCGTCGGTGCGGCCGCCGACCGCTTCGGCCAGCGGGCCGTCCTCGTCCCCGTCGGACTCGCGAACGCCGTCCTGCTCGGCGTCCTGCCGATCGTGGTCGCGAGCACCGCGCCCGACCTCGCGGTCCTGGCGATGTCGTTCCTGATCGGCGCGACCGCACCGCAGGTCGCACCGATGTCCCGCACGCGACTCGTGGCGATCATCCGCCAGCGCATGTCCCCGGCACGCCGCGACAAGGTCTTCAGCGGCACGATGGCGTACGAGTCGGCCGCGGACGAGACCGTCTTCATCGTCGGACCGTTCCTGGTCGGCCTGCTCGCGAGCACGATCGCGCCGTGGGTGGCCGTGGCCGGTGCATCGGTACTGACCTTCGTCTTCGTCACCGCCTTCGCGCTGCACCCGACCGGCGCCCTCGTCGTCGGTGGGCCGGCACAGGAGACGCGCGCCCCGGCCCGGCAGCTGCTCCGTCCGCGACTCCTCGTGGTCGTCGTCGGGATCCTCGGCATCGGCCTCTTCTTCGGGTCGACGCTGACCTCGCTGACGGCCTTCACGGAACAGCAGGGCGAGGCGTCCCAGGCCGGCCTGCTGTACGGCGTGATGGGGATCGGATCCGCCGCACTCGCACTCGGATCGGCGGCGTTCCCACAGCGGTTCGGTGTCACCTGGCGCTGGCTCGTGTTCGGGGTCGTGCTGCTGGGCGGCGCGATCGCCTTCAGCCGGGCGGACTCCGTCGTGGCGGTCGTCCTCGTGCTCGGTGTCATGGGCATCGGCATCGGCCCGACGCTCGTCGCGCAGTACAGCCTGGGATCGGACCGGTCGCCAGTCGGCCGTTCGGCGACCACGATGACGATCCTCGGCTCGGCGGTCATCGTCGGACAGTCGGTCGCGTCGGCCGTGGTCGGCGAGGTCGCCGAGCGTGCGGGCACCGGTGCCGCGATGGCGTTCCCCGCGTACGCCGCCGCGCTGGTCGTCGTCGCCGCCGTGGCGGACCTGCTGCTCGCCCGCCGCGAGGGCGCTCCGGCGGCCGCGACCGCCTGACCCGGTCGCCGCGCGCCGTCGGTCGCCGCTCGGTGCAGGCTGGACTGCATGCGCATCCTCGTCCTCGGCGGCACCGCCTGGCTCGGCCGGACCGTCGTGCAGCACGCCCTCGACACCGGCCACGACGTCACGTGCGTCGCGCGCGGCTCGGACGTCCCCACCGGCGCCCGACTCGTGCGGGCCGACCGGGACCGCGACGACGCCCTGACCGGGGTCGCCAGCGAGCGATGGGACGCGGTCGTCGACGTCTCCCGCACCCCGGAGCACGTCCGTCGCGCAGCCCGTGACCTCGAGCCCGTCGCCGACCGGTACGTCCTCGTGTCGACCGTGAGCGTCTACGCCTCGCAGGCCGAGCGCGGTGCCGACGAGCACGCCGCCGTGCTCGAGCCGTCGGACGACCCCGCCGAGTACGGCGCCGCGAAGGTGGCGTGCGAACGTGCGGTCCTCGACGCCTTCGGCCCCGAGCGCGCCTCGATCGCGCGGGCCGGGCTCGTCGGCGGACCAGGTGACCACACCGGACGTTCCGGCTACTGGCCGTGGCGGTTCGCCCGTGCAGCCGAGATCGGCCGCGCGGTGGTGGTCCCGGCGCGCACGGATCGACCCACCTCGGTGATCGACGTCCGCGATCTGGCGGGATGGCTCGTCGGAGCGGCCGAGGGCCGACGAGCGGGTGTCCACGACGTCCCCGGCGAGGTCGTCACGCTGGGGCAGCACCTCGAGGAAGCACGGGTCGCAGCGGCCGTGGACGTCCCGGTCGAGCCGCTGCCGGACGAGGTGCTCCTCGCGCGCGGGGTGGCTCCGTGGGCGGGGGAGCGGTCCCTGCCGCTGTGGATCCCCGACGACGACCACCAGGGCATGAACGACCGACCGGCAGACCGCGCGCGTGCGGCCGGGCTGACCCGGAGGCCGCTCGCCGAGACGCTGGCGGACACGCTCGCGTGGGAGCAGCTCCAGCCGGTCCACCCGCACGGCGCCGGGCTCTCGGACGACGACGAGGATGCGGTCCGCGTCGCCGGGTGAGTCAGTCCTCGGTGTCGTCGACCAGCAGGTCCTCGTGCCGGTAGTCGTTCGACCGCAGCCCGGCACGCGCGATCATGTGGGTCGACACCGGCACCAGGAAGAGCTGGAACACGAGCACCGGCAGCACGACCCAGAACGCCGTCCAGGTCCACACCGCCACGACGATCGCGGCCAGGGCGAGCGCCAACCCGAGCACCTGCGGCTTCGCCATCGCGTGCAGCCGGACGAGGGGGTCCCGGAACCGGACGATGCCCACGGCGGCGCCGAACGACAGCGCCGCGGCGAGGAGCATCAGCACGAGGGCGATCCACGCGCGGACGCCGGCCCCGTCGACGAAGGACTGCAGGATCTCGATCACTTCGACTCCTCCTCGGCGGCGTGCTCCGGCGTGGTCACGTCGATCCCCTCGTCGGACGGGTCCGACGAGGGCGTGACGATCCGTGCGACGGCGATGGTCGCGAAGACGCTCGTCGCCGCGATGACGACCAGCACCGGGACGGCGGTCAGGTCGCGCCGGACCACCATCGCCGCGGCGATCACCACGAGCGCGGTGGTGAGCACCATGTCGGAGCCGATCATCCGGTCGAGGATCGTCGGTCCGCGGACGATCCGCCCGACGGCCAGCGCGAGCGTGGCGCCGAGCAGGACGAGCACGAGCGCGATCCCGACGGCCATGACGACGACCGCGGCGCTCACCGGGTCACCTCCGGCAGCGGCTCGGCGAGTTCGGAGACGTCCTGCTTCGACCCGATGGCGCGGATGACGAGCTCCTCGATGCGTGCGACGGTCCGCCGCTCCTGGTCGACCTGCTCACGGCGCTCGGTGTCGAGCACGTGGATGAGCAGGCGACGGCGGGGGAGGTCGACGTCGGCGACGTACGACCCGGGCACGAGGGAGATCGCCAGGGTGGCGAGCGTGAAGGTCATCTCCGACGTGGTGTGCAGCTGCACGAGCACGATCGAGCTCTGCCGGACGCCGCGCGGTCGGACGGCCGCCCAGGCCACCCGGAACGAGGCGACGACGACGTGCCCGGCCCACACCACCAGGAACCACAGTGCGCGCGGCAGCGAGAACCGCTTCGACAGGGGGACGGGCGGCAGCGGGAGCAGCTGCGTGACGAGGAGCGCGACGACCACGCCGCACAGCAGCGTCAGGACGCTCCAGGATCCCCACAGCAGCGCCCAGAGCACGGTCAGTCCGGCGACGAGCGGCACGTCGTAGCGCCAGGCGAGGGCGATCCGTCGGGCGTTCGAGATGCGGCGGGTGTCACTCATCAGCGCCTCCGTCCGTGCTGCCCAGGACGGCCTGCACGTAGCGGTCCGGCGACTCGAGTGACTCCGCTGCGCGGGTCGCGTAACCGTAGAGCGGACCGGCGACGACGGTGAGCGCGACCGACCCGAGGACCGCCACCGTCGTGACGGCGACGAGCATCCGGGGCAGCGGCGTGTGCACCGACGGCTCGACCGCGGGGGTCTGGCCGGTGGCCGGACCGGAGGCACTGCTCGCGTGCGCCGCGTCGGTGACGGTGGTCGAGCCTCCCGGGTGGTACGCCTCGCCCGTCTCCTCGGAGACGGTCAGCGGCGCCGGCTCCGGCGACCGCAGGTGCGCGTGCGGCTCGGCCGTGCTGGCGTGCGGTGCCGCCGCCTCGGCGGCCGGCTTGGGCCGCCAGAAGGCGGCGTCCCAGACGCGCATCAGCGCGTACAGGGTCAGGAGGCTCGTCACCACGCCGGCACCGACCGTCACCCAGGCGATCGGGGAGCCGTCCTCGGCCGCGGCGCGGAACAGGCCGAGCTTGCCGATGAACCCGGAGAACGGCGGGATGCCTCCGAGGTTGAACGCCGGGACCAGGTAGAGCGCGGCGAGGAGCGGTGCGGCCTTGAGCAGCCCGCCGAGCGACCGGGTCGAGGTCGTGCCGCCCACGCGTTCCATCACCCCCGACACCAGGAACAGCGTGGTCTGCACGACGATGTGGTGCACCGTGTAGAACACGGCCGCGGCGGTGCCGACGACGGAACCGAGCCCGACGCCCATCACCATGAAGCCGATGTGGCTGATGAGCGTGAAGGACAGCAGTCGTTTCACGTCGGTCTGCGACACGGCCCCCAGCACACCGACGATCATCGTGAGCACCGCGACCACGAGCAGCACCGTGTTGAGCTGTGGTCTCGGGAAGATGATCGTCTCGAGCCGGATGATCGCGTAGATGCCGACCTTCGTGAGGAGTCCGGCGAACACCGCGGTGACCGGGGCCGGTGCGGTCGGGTACGAGTCCGGCAGCCAGAAGGCGAGCGGGAACACCGCGGCCTTGATGCCGAAGGCGATGAGCAGCATCGTGTGGAGCAGGAGCTGCACGTGCTCGGGGAGCCCGGCGACGCGCTCCGAGATCTGCGCGATGTTCACGGTGCCGGTCGCGCCGTAGACCAGGCCGATGGATGCGAGGAACAGCGCCGAGGCGATCAGGCTCGTGATGATGTAGGTCGTGCCGGCGCGGACGCGCTGCTCGCTGCCGCCCAGGGTGATGAGCACGTAGCTCGCCACCAGGAGCATCTCGAACGCGACGTAGAGGTTGAACAGGTCGCCCGCCAGGAACGCGTCGAGCACTCCGGCGGCCAGCACCAGGTAGGTCGGGTAGTAGATCGTGACGGGGGCGTCCTCGTCGTCGGCCGCGAGTCCCTGGCCGATCGAGAAGAGCAGCACGAGCAGGAGCACGCTCGCGCTCACGGTGAGGAGCAGGGCGCTCAGCCGGTCGACGACGAGCGAGATGCCGTACGGTGCCTGCCACCCGCCGACCTGCACGACGATGGTGCCGTGCTGGTCGACGAGCACCATGAGCGTGGCGGCCACGACCACGGCCACCGCGAGCACCGCGACCGTGATGGCCCGCTGGAGCTTCTGGTGCCGCAGGAGGCCGAGCGCGATGGCGGCGCCGAGCAGCGGGACGAGGACGAGCAGGGGGACGAGCCAGGTCATCGCGAGGCCTCCTCGTTCTGGACCGCTTCGGGGTCGGTGTCGATCTCGGGGTCGTCGTCCGCGGGATCGTCGTCGCGGTCCTTGCCGATCGCGACGTCGGCCTCGTCGACCTCGACCTCGTCGGCGCGGGACAGCTTCCACGAGCGGTGGATGAGGGCGAGCAGGAACGCGCTCACCGCGAAGGTGATGACGATCGCGGTCAGGGCGAACGCCTGGGGGAGCGGGTCGGTGATGCCCTCGGACGAGCCGCCGATCGGGGGCTTGCCCGCCGCGCCGGACATGATGAGCAACAGCAGGTTCAGGGAGTTGCCGAGCAGCAGGAACCCGAGCAGCATCCGGGTCAGCGACCGCTCCAGCAGCAGGTACACGCCGCACGAGAACAGCACCGCCATCGCGATGACGAGGACCAGGGTGATGGTCATACGGCACTCCCCTCCGGGGTCGCGGCGGCGGCGTTGTCGTCGACGTCGCCCTCCGTGGTGTCGGTGATGCGCGCCCGCGAGTCCTCGAGCCGTTGCCGGTCGACCTCGGCACCGAGGCTCCGGAGCACGTCGAGGACGAGCCCGACGACCACCAGGTAGACCCCGATGTCGAAGAACGTCGCGGTGACGAACTCGACGTGCCCGAGCACGGGGACGGTCGCCTCGAAGAACGCGGAGTACAGGGCCTCCTTCCCGAAGAACAGCGGGACGATCGCGGTCGTGGCCGCGGTGGCGACGCCGAGGCCGAGCAGGCGACCGGCGCGGACGGGCGCGGCGGCGCCGAGCTCCGCGGGACCGCCCGCCAGGTACCGACCGGCCAGCGCGATGCCGGCGACGAGTCCGCCGGCGAAGCCGCCGCCGGCCGTGTTGTGCCCGGCGAAGAGCAGGTAGAGCGAGAGCACGACGAGGCCGTGGAAGAGCAGGCGGACGACCACGTCGAGCAGGGCCGAGCGACCGGTCGGGATCGCCGCGCTCGTCGGCAGCCAGGCGCGGGGCTCGCCGTCCGGGCGGTGCTTGTCGCTGGTCACGGTCGCCGGCAGGTCGCGCAGCCGCGGCAGGGTGTCCTCGCGCGAATCGAGGAAGATCAGGCTCGCGACACCCGTGGCCGCGGCGACGACGACGGTCAGCTCACCGAGCGTGTCCCAGCCGCGCAGGTCCACGAGGGCGACGTTCACGACGTTCAGGCCGTGACCGAAGGACTTCGTGAGCGCCGGGATGTCCGGCCAGATCGGGGTGCTGTTCCGTGCCGAGGCCGCGACGACCACGACGACGGCCAGGGTGGCTCCCGCGAGGCCGGCGAACAGGGCCCGCACGATCCGGAAGCGCGACGGGTTGGCCGTGGCGATCCGCGGGGGGAGCCGGCGGAGCACCAGCACGAACGCGATGAGCGTGACGGTCTCGACCACGAGCTGGGTGAGCGCGAGGTCGACCGCACCGTGCAGGACGAAGAGCACGGACATCCCGTAGCCGGTGACGCCGACGAGCACGGCGGCGGCGAACCGGGTCTTCGCGGTCAGCACCGCGATCGCGGCGACGGCCATCACGGCGACGACCGGTACCTGGCCCCACGAGTCGGCGAAGCGCACGCGGAACGCCCACGGGCCGCCGAGCACCAGGTTCGCCAGGGCGCCGGCGACGAACACCGACAGGATCACGGTCAGGTAGTAGGGGAGCGAACCGCGCTGGACGCCGGCCGTGAGCCCGGTCGCCAGGCGGTCGAGCCCACGCATGGTCTTCCGGTAGGTGTCGGCCGCGCTCGGTGACCCGGAGAGTCGGTGCTGCAGGGCCTCGACCCGGCGTCGTGCCAGGAACAGGAGGACGCCGCCGACGAGCGTGATCGCGGAGAGGCCGAGCGCGGGCTCCAGGCCGTGCCAGAGCGCCAGGTGCGGAACCTCGCCCTCGGGCAGGGCCGCGGCGGTGGCAGCGGGTTCGACGCCGTGCGCGACGACGGGCGTGAGCAGGCCGAGCGTGAGTCCGGCGACGGCGAGGACGGACGGCACGACACCGAGTCCGTGCAGGCCGTGCGGCTCGGTGTCGGCCACGCCGGACTTCCGGGCGAACGTGCCCCAGAGGAAGCGGAGCGAGTACGCGACGGTGAGGAGCGAGCCGAGGGTCACCCCGACGAGCGCGATCCACGCCCAGGCCGCCTGCGGTCCGTGGAGCTCCTCGACGAAGCCGGTCAGGACGGCCTCCTTCGCGACGAAGCCGATCGTCGGCGGGATGCCCGCCATCGACGCGAGCGCGAGGACGCTGACCACGACGAGCCACGGCAGCTTCCGCCCGAGACCGCTGAGCTTCCGGAGGTCGCGGGTGCCGGTCGCGTGGTCGACGGCTCCGACGACCAGGAACAGCGTCGACTTGAACGTGGCGTGCGCGACGAGCAGTGCGATCCCGCCCAGGGCGACGGCCGGGGCGCCCCACCCGGCGGCGAGCACGAGGAAGCCGAGCTGCGCGACCGTCCCGTAGGCGAGCAGCAGCTTCACGTCGGTCTGGCGCAGCGCGCGGTAGCCGCCGATGAGCATGCCGAGCACGCCGAGCACGGTGATCGTTTCGCGCCAGCCGGTCAGCAGCGCGAACGCCGGGGCCAGGCGGGCGACCAGGTAGATGCCGGCCTTCACCATCGCCGCGGCGTGCAGGTACGCGCTGACCGGGGTCGGCGCCGCCATCGCTGCCGGGAGCCAGAAGTGGAAGGGGACGATCGCCGACTTCGTCAGGGCGCCCAGGAGCACGAGGACCACCGCGACCGGCACGAGCGGCCCCGGACGCTCGACGAGCTCCGGTGCCTGCGCGATGATGCCCGACAGGCTCGTGGTCCCCGCGGTCACGGACAGGGCGACGAGTCCGGCGAGCATCGCCAGCCCGCCGGCGGTCGTGACGACGAGGGCCTGCATCGCGGCGGCACGGCTCGCGCGCTTGTCGGCGTCCTGCCCGATGAGCAGGTACGAGAAGACCGTCGTGGCCTCCCAGAGCACGAAGAGCACGATCACGTCGTCGGCGACGACGAGGCCGTACATCGACCCGGCGAAGGCGGTCAGGACGGACGCGAACCGGCCCAGTCCGGGCTCGTCCCGCTCGAAGTACGACGCGCAGTAGACGAGCACGAGCGCACCGACGACGGAGACCACCAGGGCGAGGACCCACGACAGGGCGTCCATCCGCAACGACAGCGCCAGGTCGAGCTCCGGGATCCACTGCCACCGGCTCGTGACCCCGCCGTGGAGTGCGGCGTCGCTCTGGGCGATCGTCAGCACCGCGGCGGCGGCGGGGGCGAGGGCGGCGACGTAGAACACGCGGCGCCCCATCAGCGGGGTCAGGGCGGGGACGATCAGGGCGACGATCGCGAACGCGACGAGGACGGAGACCATCGGGCACCTCCTCGGGGTCGGGCTGCAGTCCGGCTCACTGGGCCCTCACAGCCTACGGAGAGGCGGATGGCAACTTCCTGAGCGACCGGACAGCCGGAGCGAGCGTTCCCTCCACTCTGCTCCGCGTCCGGCCTCAGCGACCGTGCGCTCGTGCCGGGATCTGCGTCGCGAGCTTGCCGCCGGAGACGTCCAGCAGTGTGCCCGTGACGTAGGCGGACGCGTCGCTCGCCAGGAAGACCAGGAGGTCGGCGACGTCGTCGGGCGTCTCCCACCGCCGGAGCGACAGGGTGTCGAGCAGCCGGTCCTGCTCGGCCTGCGGCATCTCGGCGAACCCGTTCATCGCGGTCGGCACCATGCCGGGCGCGTAGGCGTTCACGGTGATGCCCCACGGGCCGAGCTCCGACGCCAGCACGCGGGTGAACGAGACCACCGCGGCCTTCGACGCCGCGTAGGCCGCGCTGCCGACGCTCGGCACGATCGCCGCGAACGACGCGGCGTTGACGATCCGCCCGCGCCCGGCCGCCTGCATCACCGGCGCGACCGCCTGGCTGACCAGGAAGGTGCCCCCGAGGTTCACGTCCATGCACCGTCGCCACTCGTCCCAGCCGAGCTCGGCGACGGTCCCGGTGACGTTGATGCCCGCGTTGTTGACGAGCACGTCGACGGTGCCGTGCCGGCGGACGACCTCGTCGACGGCCGCACGCACGGAGGCCGGGTCGGCGACGTCGCAGACGACACGGTCGACGCCGTCGTCACCGGCGTCGTCGAAGGCGAGGTCGAACGCGACGACGCGGCACCCCTCGGTGGCGAACCGCGCCGCGAGTGTCCGGCCGATCCCCCGGCCGGCTCCGGTGACGACCACCACGCGGTCGGTCAGGTCGAGGTGCATCGTCGCTCCCGTCGTCGGTCTGTCCCGGCAACGGTGGGCGCCCGTGCCTTGAATCATCATACTATTCGAGCATGACGGCGAAGGTGCTCTGGACCACGGGTGGCGGCAGCGGGATGGGGGCGGCGAGCGCGGTGGCCGCAGCCCGTGACGGGTGGACGGTGGTGCTCAGTGGGCGTCGCCGGGACCGACTCGAGCAGGTCGCGGACGAGGTCCGCGCGGTCGGCGGGACGGCGGACGTCGTGCCGCTCGACGTGACGGACGGCGACGCGGTGCCCGCAGCACGCGACGCCGTGCTCGGACGGCACGGCCGGATCGACGGCCTGGTGCTGGCAGCCGGGTTGAACTCGCCGGCGCGACGGTGGGACGACCAGTCGCTCGCCGACGTCCGCGCCGTCCTCGACACGAACACGACCGCCGTGGTGACGGTGGTCGACGCTGCTCTGCCGGCGCTCCGGGACGCGGGCGGTGTCGTCGTGGTGGTGTCGTCCTACGCGGGCTGGTCCTTCCAACCCGGTGCCGGTGTCGCGTACTCGGCGAGCAAGACCGCCCTCGGCTCGATCGTCCGGACGCTCAACCAGCAGGAGGCCGAGCACGGCGTGCGGGCCACCCACCTGTGCCCGGGCGACGTCGCGACGGACTTCCTGGACCAGCGTCCCGAGGTCCCCGACGCGGCGGCGCGCGCTCGGATGCTGCAGCCCGACGACGTCGGCCGCACGGTGGCCTTCGTGCTCGGGGCGCCGGCCCACGTCTGCATCGACGAGCTCGTCCTGTCACCCGTCGCGCAGCGGTGACGAGCGCCTTCGACAGGGTGCTCGACGGGATCGGAACCGCCGTCGTCACCGGCACCTTCGCGCCGGGGAGCCGTCGGAGCACCGACGACCTGGTGGCCTGGTCGGGCGCGAGCCGCAGCATCGTCCGTGAGGCGGTCCGCGTCCTCGTCGCGCTCGGCATGCTCAGTGCGCGCCCCCGCGTCGGCGTGGTCGTCGCCCACCCCACGGACTGGGACGTCCTCGATCCGCTGGTCGTCCGCTGGCGGCTCCGGGGGCCCGACGCGGCGCAGGTCTCCGTCGAGCTCCGCGAGCTGCGGGTCGCCGTGGAACCGGCAGCGGCCGCCGCGGCGGCCCGACGAGCACCGCTCGAGGACTGCTCGGCCGGACGGGAGGCGCTCCTCGCCACCGCGGACGAGCTCGCGTCCACCGCGGCCGAGGACCGCCGGGTCGACTTCACGATCGCGGACGTCCGGCTGCACTCCCTCGTGCTGGAGCTGTCCGGCAACGCGCTGTACCGACGGCTGCACCGCGTCGTGGGGGAGGCGCTCCGTGAGCGCGGGAGCATCCGGCCGGACCGCCACGACGTCGGCCTGCACGTCGCGCTCGTGCAGGCGGTCGTCGGGGGTCGGTCGGACGAGGCCGCCGACGTGATGCGCGAGATCGTGCGGCGCACCGAGCACCGGCCGGGCCCGGACCTGGGATGATCGTTGTCGGCGCACCCCGCGTCGACGGAGGTGAACGGTGGACGCAGCGCAGGAGATGGTGCTCCAGCTCGTCGGGACGCCCTGGGCCTTCCTCGTGGTCGGGCTCGTGCTGGCCGCCGGCAGCGTCGCGGTGTTCCTGCCGAGCCAGGCGCTCGTCGTCGCGATCGGCACGCTGCTCGTCGGTGGTGACGGAGGGTTCCTGCCCGTGCTCGTCCTGGTGGTCGCGGCGACGATCGGGATGGTGCTCGGCGACGTCGCGCTCTGGCACCTGGCGCGGACGGTCGACCTCGGCTCGCGGTCGTGGTTCAGCCGGCCGAAGATCAGGAAGGCGCGGGAGTCGATCGACGCCCGGTACCGGAAGGCCCCCGGACGCATCGCCGTCCTCGGCCGCTTCATCCCGATGGGGCGCCTCACGACGAACCTGGTCGGTGCGGACAGCGGGCTCGACCTCCGGCGCTTCCTGGTCAGCTGCCTCGTCGCCGACGTGGTGTGGGCGGCCTACTGCGTGGGGATCGCGGCGGCCACCGGGCACTGGAGCCGGGAGCAGCCGTTCCTCGTGACGACCCTCGCGGTGGTCGCGTCGATCCTGCTCGGCCTCGCGATCTCCGCGGTCGAGAAGGCCGTGCGGCGCCGCGCCGAGGCCGCTGCGACCGCCTGACGCCGTAGCGTGGAGGGCACCGTCCGAAGGAGGACCCGTGTCGAGCCTCACCGAACTCGTCCCCGACCCCGACGCCGTCGAGCGCCTCGCGACCGGCAGCACCTGGGCCGAGGGGCCGTGCTGGATCCCGTCCGACCGGACGGTCCGCTGGTCGGACATCCCGGGCGACCGGATCCTCGAGTGGCACCAGAAGACCGGCGGTACGACCGTGTACGCGTCGGACGTCGAGTTCACGAACGGCCGCACGCTGGACCGCGACGGCTCCGTCGTGCAGTGCTCGCACGGGCGGCGACGCGTCGAGCGCGACCGGGGCGGCGTCGTCACTGCGGTCGTCGACGGCTGGGCGGACGGTCGGTTGAACTCGCCGAACGACGTCGTCGTCACGCGGGACGGCTCGATCTGGTTCACCGACCCGGCCTACGGCATCACCCAGCCGCGTGAGGGACACCCGGGCGAGCGGGAGTACGGCGACCACTGGGTGTTCCGGTGCGGACCGGACGGCGAGGACCTGCGCCCCGTGGTGCTCGACGTCGACGAACCGAACGGTCTCGCGTTCTCGCCCGACGAGCGCGTGCTCCACGTCGCCAGCTCGTCCGCCCACGAGCCGGTCATCCGCGCCTACGACGTCGACGGCCACCGCGTGAAGAACGGCCGGGTGTTCGCCCGGCTCGGCGAGGGCGAGGGCGTGCCGGACGGCATCCGGGTCGACGTCCACGGCAACGTGTGGTCCTCGACCCACCGGGGCGTGACGGTCTTCGCACCCGACGGCGCCCGCATCGGCGACGTCGCCGTGCCCGAGGTCGTGTCGAACCTGTGCTTCGGCGGCGACGACGGCACGACGCTCTTCGTGACCGCGACGACCTCGCTGTACCGCATCGCGACGACGACGCGGGACGCCGCTGCCGTATCCTGACCCGGCCATGCAGTGCGACTACTTCGACCGGGGGGTGTGCCGCTCGTGCACACTCATGGGACAGCCCTACGGCGACCAGGTGCTCGACAAGGAGATCCGCACGCGGGAACTCCTGCGGGACGCCGTCGAGGCCGCAGGGGGCCCGGGGGCGATCGAGTGGTTGCCCGCGATCACGAGCCCGGAGTCCGGGTACCGCAACAAGGCGAAGATGGTCGTCGGCGGCACGGTCCAGCGCCCCACGGTGGGGATCCTCGACCACCGGCAGCGCGGCGTGGACCTGCGGCACTGCGGCATCTGCACGCCGGGCATCCGACGGGCGCTCCCGGTCCTGGCGGACTTCGTCGCCGACACGGGGCTGATCCCGTACGACGTGGCCGCACGTCGGGGCGAGCTCAAGTTCGTGCTCGTGACCGAGTCCCCGGACGGCGAGCTCATGGTGCGCTTCGTGCTGCGCTCCGAAGGGCAGCTGCCACGACTGCGTGAGCGCCTCGACGCCCTGCGGCGGGTCCTGCCCGAGGCGGTCGTGGTCACCGCGAACCTGCTCCCGGAGCACAAGGCCGTCACCGAGGGGGAACGCGAGGTCGTGCTGACCGAGCAGGAGACGCTGCCGATGCGGTTCGGCTCGATCGCGATGCACCTCCGACCGCAGAGCTTCTTCCAGACGAACACGAGCGTCGCGAGCCAGCTGTACGACCAGGCGTCGGCGTGGATCGACGAGGTCGGGCCGGCCTCGATGTGGGACCTGTACTGCGGTGTCGGCGGGTTCGCCCTGCACGCAGCGCGCCCGGGTCGTGCCGTCACGGGGATCGAGACGAGCCGGGAGGCGATCCGCTCCGCGAAGCAGTCCGCGCGCGAGGCGGGGCTGATCGACGTCCGCTTCGCCGCGGACGACGCGACGGAGCACGCCCTCCGGGCCCGACCGGACGCGCTGCCCGAGCTGGTGGTGGTGAACCCGCCGCGCCGGGGCATCGGCGAGACGCTCGCGACCTGGCTCGAGGAGTCCGAGGTCGAGCACGTCGTCTACTCGAGCTGCAACCCGGTCACCCTCGCGAAGGACCTCGCGCGCATGCCGTCGCTCCGCCTGCGGCGGGCGCGCGTGCTCGACATGTTCCCGCAGACCGGCCACCTCGAGGCCGTGACGCTGCTGTCCAGGCGCTGACCAGGACGCGACCAGCCAGCGGTCGGGAGGCTCGCTGCCAGGCCGCCAGGGGCCTCCCGTCCGCAGCATTGCCAGGAAACTGCCAAGGTCACGTACCCGGGTACAGACCGATCTGCATGCCCATGGTGATCGGGGCACTCAGGAAGACCGGTGGGGGACATAGCACTCACGGGTAGAACTCATTGTCTCGGTTTGATAACAGTCACGAATTTCCTATGGTTGCCGACCAGCGCCACCGGCACGAGACCACTGCCCCCG
This sequence comes from Curtobacterium sp. 260, assembly GCF_030803485.1. Classification (NCBI taxonomy): domain Bacteria; kingdom Bacillati; phylum Actinomycetota; class Actinomycetes; order Micrococcales; family Microbacteriaceae; genus Curtobacterium; species Curtobacterium sp. 260. The sequence continues at coordinate 33,996 of NZ_JAURUY010000019.1, forward strand.
GCGGCGCACCCCACGACACGACCGCGATCGGTCGGGACGGGCAGTGGCGACCGGGTCCGCTCAGGCGGGCACCAGGTCCGTGGTCCCGGTGGAGCGATCAACCATGAAGAAGCTTTCCCGTACCCGCACCATCGTCGGTGGCCTGGCCTTCGCCGGCATCGCCGCGACCGGTGTCGGCCTGGCGGCAGCGCCCGCGAACGCCGCATCCGGTTCGACCTGGGACGCCCTCGCACAGTGCGAGTCCGGCGGCAACTGGGCCATCAACACCGGCAACGGCTACTACGGTGGCCTGCAGTTCAACCTCGGCACCTGGCAGGCGAACGGCGGCGCCGGCAACCCGGCCTCCGCGAGCCGCGAGGCCCAGATCGCCGTCGCCGAGCGCGTCCTCGCGTCCCAGGGCTGGGGTGCATGGCCGGCCTGCTCCGCGAAGCTCGGCCTGAGCGGGACCACGGGTGCCGCTCCGCAGGCCGCCGCTCCGGCCCCGGCCGCGCCGCAGCAGGCTGCACCGCAGCAGGCCGCGCCGCAGCAGACCGCGCCGCAGCAGGCTGCACCGAAGGCGACCACGCCGGCTGCACCGAAGGCGACCACGCAGGCCGCTCCGAAGGCGGCCGTGTCGAGCAAGCCGGCCGCGGTCGCGACGAGCGGCAAGACGTACACGATCGAGTCGGGCGACACGCTCGACAAGATCGCGACGAAGCTGAACATCGACGGTGGCTACATGAAGCTGTGGGCCGCGAACACGTCGACGATCGACGACGCGAACCTGATCTACGCCGGCCAGGAGCTCCAGCTCCCCGCCTGATCGAGCTCCCGATCCGACACGAGACCCCTGTGGCACCTGCCGCGGGGGTCTCGTGCTGTCCGGGACTCGCCGGCGCGACCGTCAGTTCGGGCGATCCTCGAGCCACCGCTGCAGGTCGTCGGACCGCAGGGCGCTCGAGATCGCGGCGCGGTCGTGGTCGTCCAACCGGACGAACGACTGGCCGTCGGGGGTCGTCCCGCTGCCCGCGGTCGGCATCGTGAACGTGACCAGGTCGTCCGGTCGGACCCCGCGCAGGGACCACCCGAGACGGACGATCGTCGCCGCGTCGAGCCCGGGGTCCACCGCCAGGTGCTCGCTCGTCGCGGTGACGAACTCCTGCAGTCGCCCCGGGTGCGTCAGGGTGCCGCGCGACAGGGCCTGGTCGAACACCCCGCGCAGGAACGCCTGCTGGTTCCGGACGCGTGTGTGGTCGGCGTCGGCGAACGCGTACCGCTCCCGCACGAAGGCCAGGGCCTGTTCGCCGTCGAGCCGGTTCGCACCGCTGACGAAGTGGTGGCCCCGCGCCGTGAAGTCCCGCGGCGACTGCACCGTCACGCCGCCCAGTGCGTCCGTCATGTCGGCGAACCCGGCGAGGTCGACCTCGGCGACGTGGTCGATCCGGACGTCGAGCAGCTGCTCGACCGTCTGCACCGTGAGCGGGATGCCGCCCCAGGAGTACGCGGCGTTGATCTTGGCCTGGCCGTGGCCGGGGACGTCGACCCACGAGTCGCGCATGATCGACATGAGGTACACGTGGCGGCGGTCGGCGGGCACGTGGGCGAGCATCAGCGTGTCCGACCGCCCGCCGGCGGGCTGGTCGCCGTCGGCCAGTCCGGCCCGCGAGTCGGACCCGATGAGCAGGATGTCCTCGGCGCCGCCGGAAGGTGCGGGCCGGTCGCCCGCGGGGAAGGGGTCCGCGATCGCCTCGGTGTGGCCGTCGAAGCTCCGGGTCAGACTGCCGACGAAGACCGCTGCGACGACCGCGAGCACGGTGGCGATGCCGACCAGGGTGCCGGTGGTGGCGACCAGCGCGACGAGCGCGGGGTGCCTGCGCGGCCTTCGGGCCGTTCTTGCTGTGGCTGCTGCCGCGGCTCGGGCGGCGCGACGCTCGGACATCGGACTCCTCGGGTCGGGTCGGCCCTGCGCCGACCCGGAGAGTCTACCGCATGTGGTATTTCAGTGTCACGAGCGGTGCAGGACGCCGGTCAGCCGCCGACGGAGCTCCGCGTCCTCGGGGAGGACCTCCCGCTCGATGTGCTGTGCGGTCTCCCATGCGCGGCGACCCTCGTCGGTGACGGACACCACGCGACGCCGGCGGTCCTCCGGGTGCGCGGTCCGCTCGACCAGGCCGTCCCGTTCGGCCCGCTCGAGGGTCCGCGACATGGTCTGGGGCTGCACGCGAGCGGTCCTGGCGATGGTGTCCGCGCCCGTCGGGCCGGTCCGCAGCAGGATGTCGATCGCGACGAGGGCGGCGTGGGTCAGCCCGATCGCCCGGAGTCGCTCGTCCCACTCCCGCTCGACGGCACGCGCCGCGGCGGAGAGCAGGCGTCCGAGCGGCCACTGCTCCGCGGGTTCGTGCATGATCGGAGTCTACGGGCGGGTCGTCCCGGCGGCGTCGGCGCAGAGATAGTAAGCATGCTGACGATCGGTGTACGCTCACCGACGTGTCCCGGTTCCTCCGCATCGTCCTGCCCGCACTCGTCGTCCTCGTCTGGCTCGTCGTGGCCGGCGTCGGCGGTCCCGTCTTCGGGAAGATCTCCGAGGTCGCCACGAACGACCAGACGTCGTTCCTGCCGGCCTCGGCCGACGCGACGAAGGTGCAGGAGCGTGCCGCCGACTTCCGACAGGCCTCGGAGGCACCCGCCATCGTCGTCCTCGACCGCGACGGCGGCCTGACGTCCGACGACCTCGCTGCGGCCCGTCGGATCGCCGACACCATCGGCGAGCGCGACGACGTGCAGGGCACGAGCCCCGTGATCACGAGCGAGGACGGCGACGCCGCCGAGATCATCGCGACGCTGACCGAGGACGCGGAGACCGGGGACGCCGTCTCGGCCATCCGGACCACGGTGGACGAGGCGCTGCCCGCCGGCGTCGCCGGGTACGTCACCGGTCCGGCGGGCTTCACGGCCGACCTGACCGAGGCGTTCGCGGGCATCGACGGCCTGCTGCTCGGGGTGGCACTCGCCGCGGTGTTCGTCATCCTGATCGTGGTCTACCGGTCGCCGCTGCTGCCGTTCCTGGTGCTCGGGACGGCGACCTTCGCCCTGTGCGCCTCGATCCTCGTGGTGTACGCCCTGGCGAAGGCGGGGGTCGTGACGGTCAACGGGCAGGTGCAGGGCATCCTGTCGATCCTCGTGATCGGCGCGGCGACGGACTACGCGCTCCTCTACGCGGCGCGCTACCGCGAGGCACTGCGCGAGCACCGCACCGGCTGGGAGGCGACCCGGGCCGCGCTCCGCGGCGCGTTCGAGCCGATCGTCGCCTCGGGCGGGACCGTCATCGTCGGGGTGCTCTGCCTGCTCCTGTCGGACCTCAACTCGAACAAGGCGCTCGGGCCGGTCGCCGCGATCGGGATCGCCTTCAGCCTGCTCGCCGCCCTCACCCTGCTGCCCGCCCTGCTGCTGGCGTTCCGTCGGGCGGCGTTCTGGCCCCTGCGCCCGGCCTTCGGCTCCGGTGGCCGCCCGACCACCGGTCCGGACGCGACCGGACTGTGGGCACGGGTGGGGCGCCTCGTCGCGCGCCGGTCCCGCACGGTCTGGATCGTCTGCACCGTGGCGCTCCTGGCGATGGGCAGCGGCCTCGTCGGGCTCCGTGCCGACGGTGTCCCGCAGAGCGACCTGGTGATCGGGTCGTCCCAGGCGCGGGACGGCCAGCGGGTCCTCGCCGACCACTTCCCCGGGGGTTCCGGCAGCCCGGCCCAGGTCATCGGCGCCGAGCGTGACCTGGACGCCCTCGTCGACGCCGTCCGCTCGGTCCGCGGGGTCGACGGGGTGGTGGCCGCCTCCACCGACTCACCCTCGGGGACCGTCCCCGTGGGGTCGGACGCCGCCGCCGGGGCCGCCACGGGCACGACGGAGCCGACGGTGTCGCGCGGGGACGTCCTGCTCGAGGCCACGCTCGTCGACCCCGCCGACTCGAGCGCCGCCGAACGGACCGTCCGCGACCTCCGCGTCGCCGTCGAGCGGGTGGACCCCGACGCGGTCGTGGGTGGCGTCACGGCGACCGCCCTCGACACGAACGACACCGGCATCCGCGACCGCTCGGTCATCATCCCCGTGGTGCTCGCGGTCATCCTGCTGATCCTCGTGCTGCTGCTCCGCAGCGTGGTCGCCCCGCTGGTCCTCGTCGGCAGTGTCGTGGTGTCCTTCGCGGCCGCACTCGGCGTCGGCGCACTGGTGTTCGACCACGTGTTCCACTTCCCCGGGGCCGACCCGTCCGTCCCGCTGTACGCGTTCGTGTTCCTCGTGGCGCTCGGCGTCGACTACAACATCTTCCTCATGACCCGGGTGCGCGAGGAGTCCCTGCGGCATGGCCCGCGTGAGGGGGTCCTGCGCGGGCTCGCGGCCACCGGCGGAGTGATCACCTCGGCGGGCATCGTGCTGGCCGCGACCTTCGCGGCGCTCGGCGTCATCCCGATCCTGTTCCTCGCGCAGATCGCCTTCGTGGTGGCGTTCGGCGTCCTGCTCGACACCGTCGTGGTCCGGTCGCTGCTCGTCCCCGCGCTCGTGATCGACCTGGGGCGCCGGGCGTGGTGGCCGTCGCGCCTCTCGCGCGCAGCGCGTCACATGTGACACGCTGGTGGCATGCCAGTTCCCTCCACGCAGCCGGCCGCAGAGCGCAAGCTGCTCCGTGACACCGTGCAGGACAAGATCCGCGACGCGATCATGGACGGCACGCTCGAACCGGGCGAACGACTGAACGACGACGACCTCATCGCGTGGCTCGGCGTCTCCAGGACCCCGATCCGTGAAGCACTGGCAGAACTCGCACGGGCCGGACTCATCGAGATGGCGCCGAACCGCTACACCCGCGTCGCCGCACCGACCGAGGCCGAGCTGCTCGACGCCTGCCGCACGCTCGGCGTCATCTACGGCGGGGTCGTCCGCCTGGCCGTCCCACGGTTCTCGGACGCCGAGCGGGACCGGGTCACCGCCGTGCTCGACGACGTCCTGGCGCGGCTCGACGCCGACCAGCAGACCGAGGTCGCGCGCGAGGGCGCGGACGTCTACTCGATGTGGGCGGAGAGCTGCGGCAACGCCTCGCTCGCGCAGCTGTGCCGCTCGACCACCGACGGCCTCGCCTTCCGGCTCCGTGTGCCCGAGCTCTCCGAGCTCGTCCCGCCCGACGTCATCCGTCCCGAGATCCTGAAGCTCCGTGACGCCGTGGCCGCGGGCGAGGCGATCGCCGCGCAACTCGCGATGGAGGCGATCCACCTCCTGCCCACGCGCGACTGACCGAGCGCCGGGCGTACAGCGTCGGGCACGGACCCTCAGGGATCTCCCTGTCCGTTCCACGCTGTGCCGTTATGGTTTCCGGGTGAGCATCGAACCCGAGCAGACGACGCGCCGTGCCCGCCGCGGCCACGTGCCGCCGCGCCACGGGCGCCAGAAGCGTGGGAGCGGCGTGGTCCTCCCCGCGGTCGCCGGCGTCCTGGCGATGGGCCTCGTGCTGACCGGCGGCTACGCCGCGTTCGCCTTCACGAGCCTGAACAGCGGCGTCACGAAGATCGACGCGATCAGTCCGCGGTCGGACGACGACGACGACGTGGACGGTCAGGCGCAGAACATCCTGCTCGTCGGTGACGACCACCGCCCGGACAACGCGACGCCCGAGCAGATGGCCGAGCTCAGCACCGAGGACGACGGCGGTGCGACGAACACCGACACGATGATCGTGCTGCACATCAACGCCGACGGGTCCCAGGCGACGATGATCTCGTTCCCGCGCGACTCGTACGTCCCGATCCCCGGTGTCGGCAAGGGCAAGCTCAACAGCGCGTTCTACTACGGCACGCTCAACGGCGGCGGCGACACCGGCGGTGCGAAGCTGCTCATCCAGACGATCCAGGACCTCAGCGGCCTGACCATCGACCACTACGTCCGGGTGTCGTTGCTCGGCTTCTACCAGGTGGTCAAGGAGCTCGGGCCGGTCGAGGTGTGCCTGAACAACGCGGTGAACGACCCGTACTCGGGTGTGGACCTGCCGGCCGGCACCTCGGAGCTCGACGCCAAGCAGGCGCTGTCGTTCGTCCGTCAGCGGCACGGGCTGCCGAACGGTGACCTCGACCGGAACGTGCGCCAGCAGTACTTCCTGTCGCAGGAGGCCCGCAAGGTGCTCTCCGCGGGCACCCTGCTCAACCCCATCAAGATGAACAACATCCTCGGCGCGGTCGGGAGCTCCATCCAGACGGACACCGACCTGGTGTCGCTGGCGAGCCAGATGCGGAACCTGCGCCCCGGCAACATCCAGTCCGCCACGATCCCGACGCTCGGCACCCCGACCATCACGGTGGGTGGCGCGCCGCTGTCGATCGTCGAGGTCGACACCGTCGGGTTGCCCGCGTTCGTGCAGGGACTCGTCGGTGAGCCGGAGGAGTACACGAAGGCCAGGGCTGCCGAGCCCGCCGCGACGACGGTCACCGTGCTGAACGGCAGCGGGACCACCGGCGCCGCCGCGACGGCGACCGCGAACCTGACGGCCCGCGGCTTCCAGGTCGGGACGCCGGGGTCCTCGGACACGACGCAGAAGACCCAGGTGCAGTACCCCGCCGGGCAGGAGGCGCAGGCCAAGGCCGTCGCCGCGGTGGTGCCGGGTGCGGTCGCCGTGCGGTCGACCACGGTGTCGGGCGTCACGCTCGTCCTCGGATCCGACGGGAAGACCGTCACCGCCCCGGCCGCTCCGAGCGACGATGCCTCCGCCCCGGCGGACGAGACGCCCGAGGCCGAGGCGTCGAAGCCGGCGGAGTCCGAGCCGACGCCGAGCTCCACCGACGTGAAGACCTACGGCAAGGAAGGCGTCTGCATCAACTGACGCACCCGGCACCACCCTGGGGTCACCCGTGGGAGCACGTCGGTAGGGTCGACCGGTGAGCCACGTCGCGCGTCCGATCACCCTGATGACCTACAACGTGAAGAACCCGGATCCGCGGCACGACTGGCCAGCGCGCCTGCCGCTGGTGCTCGAGGTCATCCGACGGCACGACCCCGACGTCCTCTGCGTGCAGGAGGCGTTCGACCACCAGATGGACGCCCTCCGACAGGGGCTGCCTGACCACGACGCCGTCGGGCAGGGCCGCGAGGGGGGCTCCGCGGGGGAGCACGCCGCGGTGTTCTTCCGCCGCGACCGGCTGCGCCCCGTCGACGTCGGGACCTTCTGGTTCTCCGACACCCCGGACGAGCCGGTGTCGAACACCTGGGGGAGCCTGTACCCACGGGTCGCCAACCATGCGCGCTTCCTCGACGCCGAGGGGGCCGCCTTCACGCTCCTCACCGCGCACTTCGACCACGAGGAGAACGACCACGGGGACGAGGTCCGTCGGCGCAGCGCCGCCCTCGTCGTCGAGCGGCTCGCTCCGGTCGACGGCCCCGTCGTCTTCGCCGGTGACTGCAACGAACCGTGGGGCGCGGGTCCGGCCTCCCGGGTCTTCACCGATGCCGGGTACCGGGACGCCTGGTCGGACGCGGGTGACCCCGGTGACCGCACCGCGTCCTTCAACGGGTGGCAGGCACCGGTCGACTCCGGCGAGCGGATCGACTGGGTGCTGACCCGCGGCGACGTCACGGCCGAGCGCGTCGTGATGGACCACGACGGGCCGGAGACGTGGGCCGCGAGCGATCACTTCCCGGTGGTGGCGTCCCTGCGCGTGGCCTGAGCCGCGTGGCCTGAGCCGGGCGGGTCGTGACCGTGCGGCCGTCGTGCAGTGCGGGACGCGTCAGCAGGACCGGCGCGCGTGCACCGGCATCGGGGACCCGATGACCGTCACCTCGGTGTCGTTCGTCAGCGCCGAGACGCCGTTCGTGCCCTGCGCGTCCTCGCCCGTGTCGTGGGTCGGACCGTCTGTCGCGTCGTCGTGTTCCGCGCGGGGGTCGTCGCCGGTCGGACGCTCGTCGGGAGCCCAACCGGCCTCGAGCAGCAGCTGCCACGCCCGGGAGTCGCCGGACCCGAACGACACCTTGTCGGAGCGCGGAGCCGTCGCGATCTCGTCCGCGACGTCGTCGCCGACCTGGACCCCGTCAGGACCGGTCAGCTCGACACGGTCGCCGGTCCGGCCCCGTACCGAGTCCTTGAGGACTCGGATCTCGACCGCGTTGCCGACGGCGGACGGCGTACGGAGCGCCGCGACGCGGACCGCCCCGCCCCAGGTGTAGGTCGTCCCCGCCGGGAAGCACGCGCCGCCGTCACCGACCGCGGTCTGCGTGCGCGACGGGGTACCGAGCAGCCGGTTGAGCAGCGAGACGGTCGACCTCGCGTCGCGCATGGGGACGTCCGCGACGGTGTCGTCGGCGTGCCGGAGGACCAGGGACTCGGCGTCGAGCTCGACCGTGTCCACCCGGCGCAGTTCGCGGTCGGTGACCCGGATCGGTGGCTGGACAATGTCCGCGACGTCGCTGCGGTCCTCCGCTGCCGCCGCCGGTGCCACGCCCCCCGCCGCCAGGGCATCGGACCCGACCGTGCCGGCCGCGAAGGCGAGCACGGCAGCGCCGAGCGCGAGCAGAGTGCGGGAAGTCACCAGTCGACCGTACGGCCCGGAGCCGGACAGGACGACAGGTGTTACCGAATCGCAGCCCGGTCGTCACGTGTTCGTGATCTTGGGGATGTGTCACGGACGCGTCGCGGGGGACACCCGGCTGGACGGACAGCGGTACCCCGGTGCGTACCGTCCAGGCCATGACGGAGCAGCAGAACGACCAGGCGGGTCTCGACCAGTACGCGATGCAGGACCCCACGAAGATGTACGCCGACAAGAAGCCGGACGAGCAGTACCTGCAGGGTGCCGGCACCGACGAGGAGATGGCGCAGAACGTGCCCGCCGACCACGGTGAGGACACCTACCGCGGCTCCGGCCGCCTGCAGGGCCGCAAGGCGCTCGTCACGGGTGGCGACTCGGGCATCGGCGCCGCCGTCGCCATCGCCTACGCCCGCGAGGGTGCCGACGTCGCCATCGTGTACCTGCCCGAGGAGCAGGAGGACGCGGACCGCATCGTCGGCCTCATCGAGGACGCGGGCCGCAAGGCCGTCGCGATCCCCGGTGACATCAAGGACCTGGCGTTCTGCGAGGAGCTCGTCCAGAAGACCGTCGACGGCCTCGGCGGGCTCGACATCCTCGTGAACAACGCCGGCAAGCAGCAGAACGTCGACGACATCACGAAGATCTCGGACGAGGAGTTCGACGAGACCTTCAAGACGAACGCCTACGCGACCTTCCGCATCACGAAGGCGGCCGTGCCGCACATGCAGCCCGGTTCGACGATCATCAACACGACGTCGATCCAGGCGTACGCGCCGTCACCGCACCTCGTGCACTACGCCGCCACGAAGGCGACCGTGAACAACATGGCCAAGGGGCTCGCGGCACAGCTCGCACCGAAGGGCATCCGCGTCAACGCCGTCGCTCCCGGCCCGATCTGGACCCCGCTGCAGCCGGCCGGTGGCCAGCCGCCCGAGGCGCTCCCGTCCGCCGGTGAGCAGACCTACCTGGGCCGCTGGGGCCAGCCCGCCGAGCTCGCGCCGGCGTTCGTGTTCCTGGCGAGCGGCGAGTCGTCCTACGTGGTCGGCGAGACGCTCCACGTCGACGGCGGCATGCCCACGCCGTAGTCGCGACCAGGTGACGGACTGGAGGCGGGGGGGGCGCGGGGGCCCCCCCCCCCCCCCCGCGGGGGGGGGGCCCCCCCCCCCCCCCCCGCCCGCCCCCCCCCCCCCCGCCCCCCCCCCCCCCCCGCACCCCCACCCCCCGCCCCCCC
>NZ_JAURUY010000020.1:0-41710 GCF_030803485.1 Curtobacterium sp. 260
GCTCCCCCCCCCCCCGCCCCGGGGGGGGCCCCCCTCCCCACCCCGGGGTTCTCCGGGGGCGGGGGCCCCGCCGGGGGTGCGGGGGGCTCACGGCGGGGCGCCCCCCCGCCCGGCTGCGGCGCGTCTGCCTACGCCTCGATGACCACCGGGACGATCATCGGGCGGCGGCGGTGCTTCGTGTTCACCCAGCGGCCGACGGTGCGGCGGACGACCTGCTGGAAGGCGTGCGCGTCCCGCGTGCCGTTGCCCGCCGCGTCGGCGAGCGCCTTCGCGATCTGCGGACGGACGTCGTCGAAGACGGAGTCGTCCTCAGCGAAGCCCCGCGACTGGATCTCCGGGCCGACCACGCACTGCCCCGTCGTGAAGTCCACGGCGCAGAAGATCGAGATGAAGCCCTCCTCCGCCAGGACCCGACGGTCCTTGAGGTCGGCGTCGGTGATCTCGCCCACGGTCGATCCGTCGACGTAGACGTAGCCGATGTCGAGCTGTCCGGCGACGCTCGCGACACCGTCCTTCAGGTCGACGACGATGCCGTCCTGGCCGAGGATGACGTTGCGCGGCGGCACACCCGTCTGGATCGCCAGGTCGGCGTTCGCGTACAGGTGGCGGTGCTCGCCGTGCACGGGCAGCACGTTGCGCGGGCGCAGGATGTTGTAGCAGTAGAGGAGCTCGCCGGCCGACGCGTGGCCGGAGACGTGCACCTTCGCGTTGCCCTTGTGGACCACCTTCGCGCCGAGCTTCGTCAGCCCGTCGATGACCCGGTAGACGGCGTTCTCGTTGCCCGGGATGAGGCTCGACGCGAGGATGACGGTGTCGCCCTCGCCGATCTCGATCTGGTGCTCGAGGTTCGCCATGCGCGCGAGGACGGCCATCGGCTCACCCTGCGACCCCGTCGACATGTAGACGATCTGGTCGTCCGGGACGTTCTTCGCCTTCTTCGTGTCGATGAGCACGTCGTCCGGCACCCGGAGGTAGCCGAGCTCGGCGGCGATGGTCATGTTCCGGATCATCGACCGCCCCATGAACGCGACCTTGCGGTTGGTCGCGGCGGCGGCGTCGAGGACCTGCTGCACGCGGTGGACGTGCGACGAGAAGCTGGCGACGACGACCTTCTTGCGGGCGCGGGAGATGACGTTCTCGAGCACCGGTCCGATGTCACGCTCGGGCGCGGTGAACCCGGGGACGTCGGCGTTGGTCGAGTCCGGCAGGAACAGGTCGACACCCTGCTCGCCCAGGCGGGCGAAGGCACGGAGGTCGGTGATCCGGTCGTCCAGCGGGAGCTGGTCCATCTTGAAGTCACCGGTGTGCAGCACGCGCCCGGCGGGGGTCGTGATCGCGACGGCGAGGGCGTCCGGGATGGAGTGGTTCACGGCGACGAACTCGAGGTGGAACGGACCGAGCTGTTCGGTCTGGTCCTCCTGCACGACGAGCGTGTAGGGCTTGATCCGGTGTTCCTTGAGCTTCGCCTCGACGAGCGCGAGGGTCAGCGTCGAACCGATCAGGGGGATGTCGCCCTTGAGCTTGAGCAGGTAGGGGACGGCGCCGATGTGGTCCTCGTGCCCGTGGGTGAGCACGACACCGAGGACGTCGTCGAGACGGTCCCGGATCGGCCCGAAGTCGGGGAGGATGAGGTCGACGCCCGGCTGGTGCTCCTCGGGGAAGAGCACGCCGGCGTCGACGACGAGCAGCTTGCCGTCGAACTCGTACACGGTCATGTTGCGACCGATCTCGCCGAGACCCCCGACGGGGATCACGCGGAGGGTGCCGGGTTCGAGCGGCTGCGGTGTGGAGATCTGGGTGGGCATTCGGTCCTGACTGTCGTGCGACGCGCTACCGCTGCGCCGCGTGCTTTCCTAACGTGTGGTGCCTGGCACCTTCGGCAGTGCGCCGCCGGCCGCCGCGTTGCGGTCCGGGCGGAAGTTCGAGAAGTCGGCACCGGGGATGTCCCGGACCGCTTCGAGGGAGGTCTCGATGGCGTAGGCCTCGGTGTCCTCGGGGCCGACGAGCGGCAGCCGGACGCGCGGGCTGCCGATCCGGCCGAGGCCGTGGAGCACGTACTTCGCCGCGACGGTCCCGGGGACGTGGGTCATGATCGCACGGACGAGCGGTTCGACGCGCTTGTGCTCCGCGGTGGCGGTCGCCAGGTCGCCGCGGTTCACGGCGTCGACGATCGTGCGGTACGGCGTGCTCGTGATGTTCGCCGTGACGCCGATCAGCCCGGTGGCGCCGATCGACAGATGCGGGAGCACGTTCGTGTCGTCGCCCGAGAAGTACATGAGGTCGGTGTTGTTGAGCACCCGGGAGACCTCGGCGAAGTCGCCCTTGGCGTCCTTCACGGCGAGGATGTTCGGGTGGTGCGACGCCCGCACGATGGTCTCGTACGTGATCGGGATGCCCGTGCGGCCCGGGATGTCGTACAGGATCACCGGCAGGTCGGTGGCGTCGGCGATCATCCGGAAGTGGGTGAGGACGCCCGCCTGGGTCGGCTTGTTGTAGTACGGCGTGACGATCATCACGCCGTCGGCGCCGGCCTTCTCGCTCTGCTTGTAGAGGTGGATCGCGTGCGCGGTCTCGTTGGAGCCGCCGCCCGTGATGATCTTCGCGCGGCCCGCGGCGACGGACTTGCCGACCTCGACCAGGCGGAGCTTCTCCGGGTCGGTCAGCGTGCTCGTCTCGCCGGTGGTGCCGGTGACGACGATGCCGTCGGCGCCAGCCGTGATGCAGTCGTCGATGTGCTGCTCGACGCCGGGCCAGTCGACCTCGCCGTCGGCCGTGAACGGCGTCACGAGGGCGACGAGGACCTGACCGAAGGGATTCTCACGCGGGGACACGCCCTCCAGCGTACCGGGGATGCGCGACGGCACCGCCGTCCGGTCGGACGGTGCGCGGCTCGCGGACGGTGCGACGCCGCGGCCGGCTCCGGCCGGGAGGCGCGGCGCGGCTCCGCCCGGGAGACGCGGCTCGGCTCCGCCGGGGAGACGCGGCTCGGCTCCGCCGGGGAGACGCGGCTCGGCTCCGCCCGGGAGACGCGGCTCGCGCACGGCGCACGGCTGCGGCCGGGAGGCGCGGCCCGGCTCCGTGCGGCGACTCGCGGCCCGGCGGGTGGACGCCGCGGGCTGGCGCGGTGCACAACCGGAAGCACGTCGCGCCACGGGATTGCGTGGCGCGACGTGCTTCGTGTTGTGCGCGAGCACGTCGCGCCGGCGCGCGCCGGCGCGCGCCGGCCGCGGCGGCCGCGCCGGCCGCGCCGGCCGCGCCGCCGGGCACCGCGGACGCTACGCGCGGCGGCGCGCGCCGGCCGCGGCGGCGCGCGCCGGCCGCGGCGGCGCGCGCCGGCCGCGCCGCGGGCACCGCGGACGCTACGCGCGGCGGCGCCACTCCCGGAAGCGGTAGCGGGTGGCGTCGACGCGCGACTCCTGCCACGGGCCCTCGTCGACGAGCTCCCACGCGTCGTCGAGCGCCGGCGCGCGGGTGTCTCCCGGTACGTCGCGGTCGACGATCGTCTCGGACACCCGGTCGGCGAAGGGCAGGGCGTCGGCGTAGACGGCTCCCCCGCCGATCACCCACACGGTCTCGTCGGTGTCGAGTGCGGTCGCCAGGTCGTGCACGACCTCAGCACCCTCGGCCGACCACGAGGTGTCCCGCGTCAGCACGACGTTCCGACGCCCCGGCAGTGGTCGGAACCGCGGCGGCAGTGAGTCCCAGGTGCGCCGCCCCATCACGACCACGGCGTCGCCGGTGACCTGCCGGAAGTGCGCGAGGTCCTCCGGGACGTGCCACGGGATGCCGCCGTCGGCGCCGATCACACCGGACGCGGTGCGCGCCCAGACCATGCCGACACCGCGGACGGGCTCGGTCCACCCCATCAGACGGCGACCGCGGCCTTGATCGCCGGGTGGTGCTCGTAGTCGACGATCGTGAAGTCCTCGTACACGTAGTCGTCGATCGAGTCGCGCTTCGCGATCTCGAGCGTCGGGTACGGGTACGCCGTGCGGGAGAGCTGCTCGCGGACCTGCTCGACGTGGTTGTCGTACACGTGGCAGTCGCCGCCTGTCCACACGAAGTCGCCGACCTCGAGCCCGGTCTGCGCGGCGATCATGTGCGTGAGCAGCGCGTAGGACGCGATGTTGAACGGCACGCCGAGGAACATGTCCGCGCTCCGCTGGTACAGCTGGCACGAGAGCTTGCCGTCGTTGACGTAGAACTGGAAGAACGCGTGGCAGGGGGCGAGCGCCATCTCCGGCACGTCGGCCACGTTCCAGGCCGAGACGATGAGACGACGGGAGTCCGGGTTCGTCCGGATCTGCTCGATCACCTGGGCGATCTGGTCGACGTGCTCCCCCGACGCTGTCGGCCACGAGCGCCACTGCACGCCGTAGACCGGGCCGAGGTCGCCGTCCTCGTCCGCCCACTCGTTCCAGATGCGCACGCCGTGCTCCTGCAGCCACCGGGCGTTGCCGTCGCCGCGCAGGAACCAGAGCAGCTCGTAGGCGACGGACTTGAAGTGCACGCGCTTGGTCGTGACCAGCGGGAAGCCCTGCGACAGGTCGTACCGGAGCTGCGCGCCGAAGATGCTGCGCGTGCCGGTGCCGGTGCGGTCGCCCTTCGGCGCACCCTCCTCGAGCACCCGGCGCAGCAGGTCTTCGTAGGGAGTGGGGACGGTGGGATCGGGCTGCACGGTCTCGCTCACACGGAGAGCCTACGTCCACGACACGGCGAGCCTCCGTCCACGAGGAGAACCCGGGGCTCGCTGAGTACCGTGGGCCGCATGTCGACCCAGCCGCTCTCGATCCTCGTCGCCGGTGCGTCCGGCTTCATCGGGACCCCCCTCGTCCGCGCCCTGCGCGAGGCCGGACACCACGTCACGACCCTGACCCGCAGCGAACCCCGCACCGCGAGCGCGTTCCGCTGGTCCCCCGGCACGCGACCGCTCGACCCGGCGGTGCTCGACGGCGCGGATGTCGTGATCAACCTCGCCGGCGCGAACATCGGCAGGCTGCCCTGGACCGAGTCGTACAAGCGGCAGATCCTCGACTCGCGTGTGCAGGCCACCGAGACCCTCGTCGAGGCGATGCGCCACGCGACGAACCCTCCGGCGCTCTTCCTGTCGGGGTCGGCCTCGGGCGTGTACGGCGACCGTCCCGTGGACGTCCTCGACGACGACGCCGAGGCCGGCAGGGGCTTCCTCGCCGACGTCTGCACGCAGTGGGAGGCCGCCGCGACCGCAGCCCCCGAGGGCGTCCGCGTCGTGCTGCTCCGCACCGGCATCGTGGTCGGGCAGGGCGGCGGCGCACTCGCACCCCTCGTGCCGCTCACCAAGGCGGGGCTGGGCGGCAAGCTCGGCACCGGTGGCCAGTCCTGGCCGTGGATCGCGCTGGAGGACGAGGTCGGCGCGATCGTGCACCTCGCCACCAGCCCGGAGGCCGCCGACGTGCGCGGCCCCGTCAACCTGGCCGGACCGGAGGCCGCGGTGTCGAACCGCATCACCCGCCGCGTCGCCGAGGACCTGCACCGCCCCTACCTGTTCAGCGTGCCGGCCTTCGCCCTGCGCACGCTGCTCCGCGAGGCCGCCGACGAGATGCTGCTCTCGAGCCAGCGCATGGTGCCGCGCAAGCTCACCGGCTCCGGCTACCGGTTCCGGTACGAGCGCGCCGAGGACGCGGTCGACGCGGCCTTCTGACCCGACGACCGGAACGACCCGACGAACCGGAACGACCGGAACGACCCGACGACCCGACGGACGGGAGGCCCGTGGCGGACTCCGCCACGGGCCTCCCGTCCGTCAGCGGGTCGCCGCCGCCTTCACCAGTGCGGTCCGCATCGCCGCTCGCGCGCGCTTGCGGTCACCGGCGGCGTCGTAGACGATGCCCAGTCGGTACCAGCCGCGCCAGTCCTCGGGGTCGGCCTCGACGGCGTCCCGGTACCGCGGGAACAGCTCGTCGGCTGCCTCGCGCGTTGGGCGCCCCGACGGGCGGACGGGGACGACGTCGTCCGGGGTCGCGCCCTCGCGCTCGAGTCGCGCGCCGAGCCGTGTGATGCGCAGCCCGAAGCGGACCTCGAGCACGAGCAGCAGCGCGCCGATCGCCGCGACGACGAACAGCGCGACGCCGATGCCGATGCCGATCGGCTGACCGGTCGCCACGAACGCGACCGCACGCTGACCGACGAGCCCGATGTAGAGCGCGAGCAGCAGGGTCATCAGCGCCGCTCCCCAGAACGGGGAGCGGAGGGACCGCCAGGTCGACGTCACGGCTGGCCGATGCCGAGGACGCTGCCGAGCCCGACGGTCAGGCCGCGGGCACCGACCACGGCGGACAGCGCCGCGCGGACGCCTGCGACGTACGCCACGTCGTCGTTCGTGTCGTGGCGGATCGTGACGGTCTCACCGGGGCCGCTGAGCAGCACGTCCTGCACCGCCTTCACCCCCGGCAGGCGCAGGGAGTGGATCGGGACGCTCGCCACCTGCTGCCCGCGGGCACGCTGGTCGACGTGTGGGGCGTCGACGGGACCGACCTCGCGACGGGCGTCCGCGATGAGCTCGGCGGTCCGGACGGCGGTGCCCGACGGGCTGTCGATCTTGCCCGCGTGGTGCGTCTCGACGATCTCGACGGACGGGAACCACGGCGCAGCGATCGTGGCGAGGTGCGTGGCGAGCACCGACCCGATCGAGAAGTTCGGGACGACGAGCACACCCTGGTCGGGCCGCGCCTCGAGCCCGGAGCGGAGCGTCGCGAGGCGGTCGAGCGACCAGCCGGAGGTCCCGACGAGGACGTTCGCGCCGCTCGCCAGGGCGTGGTCGACGATCGCGGGGCTCAGCGCGGGGACGGTGACGTCCACCACGACGGCTGCTCCGCCGAACATCGACGGCGGTGCCTCGTGCACGGCGTCCTTCGAGGACAGCGACGCGACGAGCTCGAAGCCGTCGAGCGACTCCACGACGGAGGCCACCAGGCCCCCGAGACGACCGGTGGCGCCGACGACGGCGACGGGAGTGACCATGACTCCATCCTAGGATCGACGCATGCCGCTCCAGGTCAGGTCCGTCCCCGCCGACGCGCCCGAGGTCGACGCGCTGCTCGACGCCTACCTCGACGAGCGCGAGGCGACCTTCCCGAGCGCGCAGGGCTCGTACTCGCGGAAGCGCACCCCGGCCGTCGAGTTCACGGCGCCGAACGGCGTGTTCGTGGTCGCGTACGAGGTCGACGAGGACGGGGCGCTCCCGATCGGGTGCGGCGGCCTGCGACGGATCGCCGCCCGTGCGGACGGCGATGCCACCCCGGACGACGACGCACGGTTCGAGGTGAAGCACGTCTACGTCTCCCCCGCCGGACGGGGTCGGGGCGTCGCGACCGCGGTGATGGACGCACTGGAGGGCGCCGCGCGGGACCTCGGCGCGACGAGCGTCGTCCTCGACACGAACGACTCGCTCGTCGCCGCGGGTGCGATGTACCGGAGCCGCGGGTACGAGCGCACCGCGGCCTTCAACGAGAACCCCAACGCGACCGCCTGGTACCGCAAGCCGGTGCGCTGACCGGTGTCGTGCCTCCCGGCCGGCCCCGTGGCGCGCTGGGTGGCGGGCCGCTAGACGGGTTGCTCGACCGGCAGACCCGTGCGGAGCTCCACCGGCAGGTGCGCCAGGTCGTTGAGGGTGACCACCTCGGCCGGCTTCGCGGAGCGGATCCGGATGATGGTGAGCGCCGTGTGCGCCACGTTGGTGCCCATCCAGCGCCACTCCGGTGCCTGGAAGGCCTCGCGGACGAACCAGCCGATCACGGCGTTGTGCGTGATGAGCAGGTCGTGGCGGTCCTCGCGCGCCGGGGTGAACCACTCGGCGACGGCGTCGCCCATCTGGGCCTGCCCGGCGACGATCTCCTCTTCCGTCACGCCGCCGTACCATCCCTGGTACGCGTGCGGCATGTCCGGCGTCGGTCCCGACGGGATGCAGTCGAAGAGCAGCGTCGAGGGCTCCGGCTGGATCGAGGGCAACCGCTGCGCGAGGTACGCAGCCGTCTCGCTCGGGGCGTCGAGCGGCGAGTGGTACACGCCGTCGAAGGGCACCCCGCCGAGGCGGTCGGCGACGAGCACTGCCTGGCGCTTGCCGCGTTCGGAGAGCTTGCCGTCGCGGAGTCCGTGCTCGGCGTCCTGGTGTTCGCCGTGCCGGACGAGGTACAGGTAGTGCGACACGTCCGTCACCCCTCGACGCCGATGGCCGCGGCGAGTTCGTCCCGCTGCACGGCTCCCACCACCGAGGTGATCGTGGGTCGGGTGAGCAGGTCGCGCGCCAGGTCGAGCACGTCGCCGGCGGTGACCCGGTCGACCCGCTGCAGCGCGGTGCCGAGATCGGTGAACTCCCCCGTGCCCAGTTCGGACCGGCCGAGGCGGGTCATCCGGGCGTCGGAGTCCTCGAGCGAGAGCGTGAGGGCTCCCTCGATCTGGCCCTTGGCACGGCGGAGCTCGTCCTCGGTGATGCCGTCGTCGACCATCCGCGCGAACTCGGCGTCGATGATCTCGACCACGCCGGCGACGTTGTCCGGGGCACAGCCGGCGTAGACGCCGAAGGCGCCGTTGTCGAGGTAGGCCGGGGCGAAGGAGGACACGGCGTAGGCGAGTCCGCGGCGCTCGCGGACCTCCTGGAAGAGGCGCGAGCTCATGCCCCCGCCGAGCACGGCGTTCAGCACGCTGAGCACCGGGCGGCGTTCGTCGCGGAGGTCCAGCCCCTGCGAACCACGGAGCATGCTGACCTGCTCGGTCGGCCGGTGCGCGACGGCGAGGCGCGGCACCGCCGGGTCGGCGACGGGCTGCGGGGAGCGCCGGGCGAGCGGCGAGGCCCGCGGGGCGTCGCGGAAGACGCGCTCGACGAGTTCGCGGAAGCGGTCGTGGTCGACGGCACCAGCGGCGGTGACGACGATGCCGTTCGGTGCGTAGTGCTCCCGGTAGTGGTCGAGGACCTCGTCGCGCCCGACGGCACGGATGCTCTCGGGTGTCCCGCCGATCGGACGGCCGAGGGGGTGCCCCTCGAAGGCAGCGGCGAAGAAGGCCTCGCCCGCGACGTCCGCCGGGTCGTCGGCGGCCATCGCCAGCTCCTCGAGGATGACGCCGCGCTCGACGGCGAAGGCGTCCGCGTCGAGCACCGAGCCGGTGACCATGTCGCCGATCACCTCGACCGCCATCGGGACGTCGGTGTCCCGGACCCGCGCGTAGTAGCAGGTGTACTCCTTGGCGGTCGCGGCGTTGTGCTCACCGCCCACGGAGTCGAACGCGATGGCGATGTCGAGTGCGCTGCGTCGACCGGTGCCCTTGAAGAGCAGGTGCTCGAGGAAGTGCGTGGACCCGAACTGCCCTTCGCGCTCGTCACGGGACCCGACACCGACCCAGAAGCCGAGGCTCGTGGAGCTCGCCCCCGGCACCGACTCGGTGAGGACCCGGACACCGGACGGCAGCACGGATCGACGGACGAAGGCACCACCGGACGTCAGGAAGGACGTGTCCTGGGCCTCGAGCGGTAACGGCACTGGCTGGTTCATCGCAGGAGAGCCTACTGACCCGGCAGGGCCGATCATCCAGATTCCACAGGCTCGCGGCGCGTGCCTCGAACTGGGGTACATTCGAGGAGGATAGAAAGACTCGTCTGTCTGTCCTCACTGTGGTACAGTCGTCACATCGGGTCGGAAGCCCCCCTAGATTCCGACCCGGTGGCTCGGGACATCAGTCCTGCGCGGCGGAGTCCCCCCACTCCCCCGCGGAGCCGATGAGTCCGAGGAGCAGCGCTGTGACGGTCGATTCCCCCCAACCGGCCGTCCAGCGTCTCCCCGGCCCGAGCACGAACCTCGCGTCGCCGGACGGGTCGAGCGTCCCCCCGGCTCCCCGCTCCGGCGGCGCGAAGGTCCGCATCCTCGAGACCGCGTCGAGACTCTTCTACGAAGAGGGCATCCGCGGCGTCGGCGTCGACCGCCTGATCTCCGAGGCGAGCGTCACGAAGGCGACGTTCTACAAGCACTACGGGTCGAAGGACAACCTGATCCTGGCCTACATCCGGGCGCAGGACGAGCGGGTGCAGCAGGCCTTCGCGCGCCTGGTCGAGGAGGCAGCCTCCCCGGTCGAGGCCGTCCGCGCCTGGGTCTCCGCCGTCTCGGACGACGTCGGCCGACCGGACTTCCGCGGCTGCGCCTTCCTCAACGCCGCTGCCGAGTACCACGATCCCCGCGACCCGGTCCGCCAGGTCGTCGCCGCGCACCGCGACTGGTACACGGAACAGCTCTTCGCGCTGCTGCAGCGCGCCGGACACCCGATGCCGGGCGACGGCGCCGATGAGCTCATGCTCGCGCGCGACGGCGTCATGGCCGGTGCGTACGCCGGCGACGCCATCGCGGCCACCGCCGCGCTCGGGCGGGTCGTCGAGCGCGTCATCACGCGCTGACCGGGACGGGCGCACCCGACGCCTCCCGGGTGGGCAGCGGACGGCCGGGAGGCACGTGGCGGCGACGTCCCGCGCCTCCCGTCCGTCCCATCCACGGGACAGGACGCGGGTGTTGGCTGGACGCATGGCCAACGACCCCAACTGGAACCTCCCCGAGGTCCCCTCGTTCACCCTGACCAGCCCCGACTTCAGCGACGGTGGCGCACTGCCCGACTGGGCACGCGGCTCCGACGCCGGTGGTGAGGACCGCTCCCCCGCGCTCGAGTGGTCCGGCGCCCCCGACGGCACGCAGAGCTACGTCCTCACCGTGTACGACCCCGACGCGCCGACCGGCTCGGGCTTCTGGCACTGGAGCCTGACGGACGTCCCGGCCTCGACCACGTCGCTCCCGCAGGGCGCCGGGACCGACGACGCGCTGCTGCCCGCCGAGGCGCTGCGGCGTCGCAACGAGTACGGCACGGACACCTTCCTCGGTGCCGCCCCGCCCGCCGGCCACGGTCCGCACCGCTACGTCTTCACCGTCAGCGCCCTCGACGTGCCGGTGCTCGAGGCCCCCGCCGACGCCACGCCGGCGGTCGTCGGCTTCCTGCTCCGCGAGCACCTGCTCGGCCGCGCGCAGCTCACCGGCACGCAGGAGACGCCCGCCTCCTGACGCCGCCCGGGACACGGCGACGGCCGCCGCTCCAGCAGGAGCGGCGGCCGTCGTCGTGTCAGCAGCGCGAGGCGCGAGGGATCAACCCTCGGCGTTGTCCTCGGTGTGCTTCTCGTGGCCCTCGCGGCCCTCGGTGTCCACCTCGTCGGCGACGACCGGCGCGAGCGAGAGCTTGCCGCGGTCGTCCACCTTGGTGACCTCGACCAGGACCTTCTGGCCGACGCCGAGCACGTCCTCGACGTTCTCCACGCGCTTGCCACCGGCGAGCTTGCGGACCTCGGAGACGTGGAGCAGACCGTCGCGGCCCGGGAGCAGCGACACGAAGGCACCGAACGTCGCGATCTTGACGACCGTGCCGAGGAACTGGTCCCCGATCTCCGGGTTCGTCGGGTTCGCGATGGCGTTGACCTGCGCACGGGCGGCCTCGGCCGACGGGCCGTCGACGGCGCCGATGTAGACGGTGCCGTCGTCCTCGATCGAGATGTCGGCGCCGGTCTCGTCCTGGATCCCGTTGATCGTCTTGCCCTTCGGGCCGATCAGCTCGCCGATCTTGTCGACGGGGATCTGCACCGAGATGACGCGCGGAGCGGTGTCCGCCATCTCGTCGGGGGCGTCGATCGCCTCGGTGAGCACACCGAGGATGGCCGAGCGGGCCTCCTTGGCCTGCTTCAGCGCGGCGTCGAGGACCGACGACGGGATGCCGTCGAGCTTCGTGTCGAGCTGGATGGCGGTGACGAACTCGGAGGTACCGGCGACCTTGAAGTCCATGTCGCCGAGGGCGTCCTCGGCACCGAGGATGTCGGTCAGCGCCGCGTAGCGGGTCTGGCCGTCGACGGTGTCGGAGACGAGGCCCATCGCGATGCCCGCGACCGGCGCGCGCAGCGGCACACCTGCGTTGAGGAGCGACAGGGTCGAGGCGCAGACGGAGCCCATCGACGTCGAACCGTTGGAGCCGAGGGCCTCGGACACCTGACGGATGGCGTAGGGGAACTCCTCGCGCGACGGCAGCACCGGCACGAGGGCGCGCTCGGCGAGGAAGCCGTGCCCGATCTCGCGACGCTTCGGCGAACCGACGCGACCGGTCTCACCCGTCGAGTACGGCGGGAAGTTGTAGTGGTGCAGGTAGCGCTTCTTCGTGACGGGCGACAGCGAGTCGATCTGCTGCTCCATCTTGAGCATGTTCAGCGTGGTGACGCCGAGGATCTGCGTCTCGCCGCGCTGGAAGATCGCCGAGCCGTGGACGCGCGGGATCACGGCGACCTCGGCGTCGAGCGGACGGATGTCGGCGAGGCCGCGACCGTCCATGCGGACCTGCTCGGTCAGGATGCGGCCGCGGACGACCTTCTTCGTGACCGACTTGTACGCACCGCTGACCTGGCCGTTGGCGGACTCGGGGAGCTCCCCGGCCTCGACCTTGGCGGCGACGGCCTCCTTGACGCGGGCCTTCAGGGCGTCGTCCTTGTCCTGACGCTCGAGCTTGCCGGCGATCTGGTAGACGTCCTTGAGCTCGTCGAGGGCGAGGGCCTCGACGGCGGAGTAGACCTCGGGGGCGTACGGCGGGAAGACCGGGTAGTCCTGGATCTCCTTGGCCGACTGTGCGGCCATCTTCGCCTGCGCCTCGACGAGGACCTTGAGGAACGGCTTGGCCGCCTCGAGGCCCTGCGCGACGATCGCCTCGTCGGGCTTGGTGGCGCCGCCCTGGATGAGGCCCCAGGCGTGCTCGGTCGCCTCCGCCTCGACCATCATGATCGCGACGTCCTCGTTGCCCTGGTCGTCGGTGACGACACGGCCGGCGACGGTGAGGTCGAAGACCGCTTCCTCGAGCTGCGAGGCCTTCGGGAACGCGACCCACTGGTCGCCGATGAGCGCGAGGCGCACACCGGCGATCGGACCGGAGAACGGCAGACCGGAGATCTGCGTCGACGCGGACGCCGCGTTGATCGCGAGCGCGTCGTAGAACTCGTCCGGCGCGATGCTCAGGACGGTGATGACGATCTGGACCTCGTTGCGCAGGCCGTCGACGAACGACGGGCGCAGCGGCCGGTCGATGAGACGGCAGACGAGGATCGCCTCGGTGCTCGGACGGCCCTCGCGACGGAAGAACGAACCGGGGATCTTGCCGGCGGCGTACGAGCGTTCCTCGACGTCGACCGTCAGCGGGAAGAAGTCGAAGCCCTCACGCGGGTGCTTGCCGGCGCTGGTGGCCGAGAGGAGCATGGTCTCCTCGTCGAGGTACGCGGCGACCGCGCCCTGGGCCTGCTGTGCGAGGCGGCCGGTCTCGAACCGGACGACGCGCTTGCCGAACTTGCCGTTGTCGATGACGGCTTCGGCGAACTTGATCTCGGGACCCTCCAAAAGGGTGCCTCCTTGACGTGTTCGGCAGACCTGGGCGACGGCACTCGTGGTGCGTGCGCGCCGAGGGGTCGGGGCGCATGTCTGGCCAGCAGTAGAAGCACTCGGGACTCCGAACGGCCCGCGAGCCACCACCGATGACCAGCTCCGTGCCCGGTCTGCGCAGTGTTGTGTGCCAGCTCCGCGAGTGTGACGTCCGGAGCGTGACGTCCGGAGAACGGTCCCCGGACGATGAGGACTTTACCAGTCCTCAGGCACCCGGCGGGTGTTGCTCCTGGCGAACGGGCGTGTCCCCGGTAGCCTGCCGACATGCGCACCAGTCCTCGCCGGCGCGTGCTCGTCGCGGCCGCCGTGGTCGTGGGCGCGCTCGTCGCACCGGTCGTCATCGCCCTGCCCGCGAGCGCGTCGACGACGGAGTACCCCACGTGGCAGGACGTGCAGCGTGCGAAGGGGGACGAGCAGGCCGCGGCTGCCGAGGCGACGAAGGTGCAGGCGGCACTGCGGTCCGTGCAGGCCGACGCCGCGGCGAAGTCACAGACCGCCCTCGACGCCTCCGAGGCCGCCGACCGTGCCGAGGCGGACCTCGCGTCGGCGACGCAGACCGCCACGGCGCTCCGGTCCCAGGCCGACACCGCCGAGCGCACCGCCACCCAGGCGCAGGACCGTGCGGGGCAGCTCGCCGCGACCCTGTACCGGGACGGCAGCCAGAACGCGATGACCACGCGCATCGCCACCACGGACGACCCGGACCAGCTGCTCTACCAGCTCGGCGCCGTCGACCAGCTCTCGAGCACGTGGGAGGGCGTCCTCGAGGACGCCTCGGTCGCCGGCCGCACGGCGGAGTCGCTGCACGACCAGGCCGAGCGCGCCGAGTCCGAGCGGAGCACCCTCGCCGCCGCCGCCGAGGAACGGTCCGCCACGGCCCGGACAGCCTCCGACGCCGCCGAGCGGGCCGTCGCCGACACCCAGCAGCACAGCGACGAGCTCTACGCGCAGCTGGCGACCCTGAAGGACACCACCGCCACGACCGAGCAGCGGTACGAGCTCGGCGTGCAGGTCGCCGCACAGAAGGCCGCGCAGCAGCGGGCGCGCGAGCGAGCCGCCGCAGCAGCAGCCCAGCGCGCGGCGGCGGCAGCCGCCCCCTCAGCCCCGGCGCCGGTCGCGACCAGCGGCGGGACCGACACGTCGTACCCGAGCACGGGCGGCGTCACGGTCGACCCGGCCGGTGCGCAGGCGTACGCACGCAGTGCGATCGGCGCCTACGGCTGGGGCGGCGACCAGTTCTCGTGCCTGGTCTCCCTCTGGAACCAGGAGTCGGGCTGGCGGGCCAACGCCCTCAACGCCTCGAGCGGTGCGTACGGCATCCCACAGTCACTGCCCGCGAACAAGATGGCGGTCGCCGGGGCGGACTGGCGGACGAACGCCGCCACCCAGGTCAACTGGGGGCTGGCGTACATCCACGACGCCTACGGCTCGCCCTGCGCGGCGTGGAACCACGAGATGAGCGTCAACCCGCACTGGTACTGACCGGCCGACACCGTCCGGTACCGCGGGTCAGTCGCCGAGGCCACCGAGCAGGGACGCGAAGTCGGTCGGCGCGGCGAGCGTCTCCTGCTGCGGCGTCCGCCGGGAGGCGCGGATCGCCCAGGCCAGGTCGGCCCCGGCCCGGCGGATGCGTGCGTCCAGCGCGGCGGAGTCCGCCTCGCTCCCCCAGTCGTCGGTCGCGGCGAAGACACCGGTCGGTACGACGGCGGCGCGCAGGTACGCGAACACCGGGCGGAGGGCGTGGTCGATCGCGAGCGAGTGCCGTGCGGTGCCCCCGGTCGCCGCGAGCAGCACCGGCAGGTCGGTCACGCCGTCCTTGTCGAGCACGTCGAGGAACGACTTCGCCAGACCGCTCATCCCCGCGGTGAAGACCGGCGTGACGAAGACGAGCGCGTCGGCCTCGAGCACGGTGCGCTGAGCGGCGGCCAGGCCCGGTGCGGCGAACCCGGTGAGCATCGCGTCGACGATCTCGTGGGCGATCGGACGCAGCTCGACGTGGCGGACGTCCACCGTGCCTCCCGGCTGGTCGGCCGAGACGGCGGTGACCGCGGACCCGGCGAGCCGGTCCGCGAGCAGGCGGGTGGAGCTGGGCTCGGAGAGCCCGGCGGAGACGACGGCGATGGTGGTCATGACAGTTCCCGACTTTCGATGCGTTTGCATGAACATCGTACCGAACCGTGGCCGGGGGGCAACCATTCCCGGTCGTGGCCGGCCGGGGACGAGGAACGCCCCGGTCCTCACGAGGAGGACCGGGGCGTTCGGTCACGCAGTGTCTGCGAGTCGACTAGCGACGCAGGCCGAGGCGCTCGATGAGCGCACGGTAGCGGCTGATGTCGACGTCGGAGAGGTACCCGAGGAGACGGCGACGCTGACCGACCATGAGCAGCAGACCACGACGCGAGTGGTGGTCGTGCTTGTGCTCCTTGAGGTGCTCGTTCAGGTCGTTGATGCGACGCGTCAGAACGGCGACCTGGACCTCGGGGGATCCGGTGTCGCCCGGGTGGGTCGCGTACTCTTCGATGATCTCCTGCTTGACCTTCGCGTCAAGTGCCATGGATGATCCCCTTCCTGTCCGTTGCGCGGTGCTCATGCCTGATGCATGGGCGCTCTTTGTCCGCGGCCGTTCGACGGCAACCGGACGAGACTACCAGAGATCAGGCAGGGCGGGCGCGCAGCCGCTGCCGTCGCGGCACCGGCAGCAGGCTCCGGACGAGCCCGACGAGGGTGGCACCGAGCAGCCCGCCGAGACCGTTCGACAGCACGTCCCGCGGGTCCGCGACCCGGTACGGCAGGAAGCGGGCCTGCGCGAGCTCGATCCCGACCGACAGCACGACCGCGACCACGGCGCCCAGCAGCCACCAGCGACGCGGCAGCCACAGCGCTGCGATCATCCCGACGGGGACGAACATCCCGATGTTCGCGAGGAACTCGACCCGGTCGTAGGTGAACCAGGCACCGTGCGGCAGCTGCTGCAGCCAACCGATCACGTGCAGCACGAGCTCGTCCTGCGCGTGCGTGAAGACCCGCGGCGTGAGGGTCATCCGCCAGATCACCCAGGCGTAGCCGGCGGTGAGGGCGAGCAGCAGGAGCTTCCGGAACATCCGGTCAGTATCGCTGCCGGCTCCTGGCAGCAGGCCGCGCCCCACCTGGGCGGACGCCGGGCCACCCTGGCACGACGCTGTGGCCTGCTGCCAGCATGGACGCATGCCGGAGCAGGGGAAGCGCGGCCGCACCAGGGGCAGCGGACGACGACAGTGGGCGGTGCTCGCCGTCGGAGCGGTCGTCGCCGTGGCCGTGGGCGGGCTCGTCCTCTCCACGGTGTCGGGGTCCGACGACGGTCCGGACGACACCGGCATCCCCGGCGCGACGACGACGAGGAGCAACAGTGTCGAGCCGGGCCGGGCGATCGCGGAGCGCGAGTCGGCCGCGGCCGCGTTCCCGGGCGGCCTGGCCCACCAGCCGGACCAGGACGGACAGGCTGCGCGCCGAGCCGCCGAGGCCCGGGCGGACGGCGAGCGCGCGACCGCCGAGCAGATCGACGTCATCGCGGACCAGCCCGTCGCGACCTGGCTGACGAACCCCTCCGAGTCCGTCACCCGACAGGTCGTCCGGCGGGTGGTCCGCAATGCCGAGCAGCAGCACCGCACGCCCGTCTTCGTCCTCTACGCGATCCCGGACCGCGACTGCGGCAGCTACTCCGCCGGCGGCACCGCCGAGGACGCCTACCTGCCGTGGGTGCGGTCGGCCGTCCGGGCGATGGCCGGCTCGCACGCGGTCGTGCTCGTCGAACCGGACTCGATCGCGCAGATCCACGTCTGCGAGCGCCTCGGCCGGGAGCGCCTGCGACTGCTGGACCGCGCCGTGGACGAGCTCGCCGGACACGGGTTGACGGTGTACCTCGACGGCGGCAACGAGGACCGGGTCCCCGTCACCGAGATGGCACGGTGGCTGCGGGCGGCCGGGGTCGACCGGACGCAGGGCTTCGCGACGAACGTCTCGAACTTCTACCGGGTGGACACGGAACGCGCGTACGCCGACCGGTTGGCGGATGCGATCGGTGGCGACCCGCACTTCGTGATCGACGTCTCGCGGAACGGGCAGGGCTGGCGCGGCACCTGGTGCAACCCCGAGGGTGCGGGACTCGGACAGGCACCGCACGTCACCGCGGGGTCCACCCGGCTCGACGCCCTGCTCTGGGTGAAGACGCCCGGGCTCAGCGACGGCACCTGCAACGGCGGACCGGCGGCCGGGCAGTGGTGGGAGTCGTACGCCCTGGCGCTGGTGGAGCACCGCCAGCGCGACTGACCCACCGGGCCCCCGCAGTCGCAGCCGGCCAGCCGCTCCGGACCGGGCAGCACCGTCGTCGGTCGTCGGTGGTTCCATGGCGCCATGACCGCCACCCGCCGCCACTCCGTCGTCCCGCCGTACCTGCTGCGCGCCGTCGCCGCCGCGTCGGAGCACCCCCGCGCGGCCTCGGCGGCACGGACCGCGCTCGCCGAGATGGACGTCGTCACCGCTCCGAAGCACGAGCACCGCGTCCGACCGCAGGGCATCAGCGGCTCGGTCGACCGCTCACCGCAGCGCACCGTCGCCGACGCGCGCGGCACGACCACCCTGCCCGGCACGGTCGTCCGGAGCGAGGGCGACCCCGACTCCGGTGACGCCGCGGTCGACGAGGCGTACGCCGGACTCGGCGCGACGCACGCGTTCTGGCTCGACGTGTTCGGCCGGGTGTCGATCGACGGCGCAGGGCTCCCGCTCGACGCCACGGTGCACTACGGGCAGGACTACGACAACGCCTACTGGGACGGGCGGCGCATGGTGTTCGGCGACGGTGACGACGAGGTGTTCCGGCGCTTCACGATCGCGCTCGACGTCATCGGCCACGAGCTGGCCCACGGCGTGACCCAGTACACCGCCGACCTGACGTACCAGGGGCAGTCGGGCGCGCTGAACGAGTCGGTCAGCGACGTGTTCGGCTCCCTGGTCGCGCAGTACGCCGCGGGGCAGACCGCCGACCAGGCGACGTGGCTCATCGGCGAGGGGCTCTTCACCGACGCCGTGCACGGCGTGGCACTCCGGTCGATGCGGGCGCCGGGTACCGCGTACGACGACCCGGTGCTCGGGAAGGACCCGCAGCCGGCGACCATGGCCGACTACGTCGAGACCACCGAGGACTCCGGCGGCGTGCACCTGAACTCGGGCATCCCGAACCACGCGTTCTTCCTCGCCGCGACCACCATCGGCGGGTACGCGTGGGAGGGCGCGGGAGCCGTCTGGTGGGACGCCCTGATGTCGCCCGAGACGACCGAGGACATCGACTTCGCCGGCTTCGCACGGGTCACGGTCGATGCCGCCGCGGCACGCTTCGGGCAGGGCTCGACGGAGCACGCCGCGGTCGAGGACGCCTGGCGGAGCGTCGGCGTGCTCACCGGTCCGTGACGGCGTAGAACCGGAGCATGCAGATCGTCGTCCGCCGCAGTGGTGGGTTCGCCGGCCTCTCGCGGGGCTGGCGGATCGACACCGACTCGTGCGACGACCCGGACGCCTGGGACGACCTGGTCGGCGCCCTCCCGCGCGAGGCCCCGGCGCGGCGGCAGGCGGTGCCCGACGACTTCACGTGGACGGTGAGCGTCGCCCGCACCACCGTCACGATCCCCGGCAGCCAGCTCGACGGCGCGTGGGCGGCCCTCGTCGCGCGGGTGCGCGACGAGGGCGAGCCGATCAGTCGGTGACGTCGACGACGACCAGCCGTCGCGTCGGTCGCGTCATCGCCACGTAGACCGCGGCCGCGGCGCGTGCCGCGTCGGCGCCGACTCGGTCCGGGTCGACGAGCAGGACGCCGTCGAACTCGAGGCCCTTCGCGTCGGCTCCCGAGAGCACCGTGACCGACCCCGGCCGCGGTGAACCGAGCCCGCGGACGTCGGCGTCGGTGCGGGCGAGTCGGTCGCGGACGGCGGTGAGCTCGGCCTCGGGCACGATGACGCCGATCGTGCCCGAGCCGATGCGCTCCCGCTCGGCGTCCACGTGCTCGGCGACCGTGTCGAGCAGCGCCGCCCGGGGCACGGACACGCGGTCGACCGGGTCGCCGTCGCGCACGGCCTCGGTGCGCGTGACCGCCAGTCCGGCGGCGTCGGCGAACGCACCCGCCGCCTGCACGATGGAGCGCGGCGTGCGGTAGTTGACCGTGAGCTCGGCGATCCGGTGGTCGAGCGGTACCACCGGCGCACGTCCGCGACGGCGGCGTGCGAGGGCACCGACGACGTCGTCCCACGTCCGTGCGGCGGCCGGCGAGGAACCCTGCGCCATGTCACCGACGATCGTGAACGACCGCAGCGGGTTCCGGCGGGCGAGGACCCGCCACTGCATCGGTGAGAGCTCCTGGGCCTCGTCGACGACGATGTGCCCGTAGGTCCACTCGCGGTCCTCGGCGGCGCGCTCGGCCGTGGTGCGGGGATCGCCGCCCTCGGCGAAGGACCCCGCGACCTGCTCGGCGGAGACGATGCCCTCGACGCCCATGTTCTCGATCGCCTGGCGGGCGTTCTCGATGTCGCGGTTGCGGCTGGCCTTGGCCGCGCGCTTCGCGGCACCGCCGGTCGGGTCGAACGGCCCGAGGAGCTCGGCGGCCTCGTCGAGGAGCGGGACGTCCTCGATCGTGAAGCCCACGCCACGCGGTCGCTGGAGCAGTGCCCGGCGTGCGGGTGTCCAGTCCGGCGTGAGCGAGGCGAGCCAGTTCGGGCGCGCGTAGAGGTCCTCGAGGAACTTCTCCGGCGGCAGCGGCAGCCACGCGGTGTTGAGCAGGACACGGGCGTCGTACGAGCTGCGGATGTCCTCGCGCAGGACCTTCTCGTCGGCCTCGTCCACCGTCGTGCCGCGGGCGCGGAGCTGGTCGGCGAGCAGGCGGGTCATCGCGTCGAGGGCGATCTTGTTGAAGGTGACCCGGGCGACGTTGTGCGGCTTCCCGCGGTCCTGCGCCCGCCCGAGGGCATCGGCGACGAGCTGCGGTGGCACCGTGAGCCGCTCCCCCTCGACGTCGAGCACGACCGACTCGGTCGGGACGACCTGGCGGGAGCGGACGGCACGGCGGAGCAGCGACGCCATCTGCGCCGAGCCCTTCACCGCGGCGACGTCCCCGTGGTCGTGCATCGTCGCGTGCACGCCCGGGTACAGCGACCCGAGCGAGGCCATCACCACGCCGGTCTCGCCGAGCGACGGCAGCACCTGCTCGATGTACGTCAGGAACGCCGGGGACGGCCCGACCATGAGCACGCCGGAGCCCCGGAGCCGGTGGCGGTGCGTGTACAGCAGGTACGCGGCGCGGTGCAGCGCCACGGCGGTCTTGCCCGTACCGGGGCCGCCCTGCACGATGAGGACACCCTCGAGCGCGGAGCGGATGATGCGGTCCTGCTCGCCCTGGATCGTCGCGACGATGTCGGTCATCCGACCGGTGCGCTCGGCGGTGACCGCCGCGAGCAGCGCTCCCTCGCCCTGCAGGTGCGTGCGCTCGTCGTCGTACAGCGTCGCGTCGAAGACCTCGTCCTCGACGTTCACGACCGTACGACCCTCGAGCGTCAGGTGGCGGCGGGCGCGCATGCCCATCGGGTGCGCTGCGGTCGCCTGGTAGAAGGCGCTCGCACCGGGGACGCGCCAGTCGAGCAGGAGCGGTCGGTGCTCGACGTCGCGGAGGCCGACGCGGCCGATGTACCGGAACGTGTCGTCGGGCGACTCCGGCTCGGACACCTCGAGCCGACCGAAGACCAGGCGGTCGCCGACGCGGTCGAGCGTGGCGATCGTGTCCTCGTACAGGCGTGCGTAGGCGTCACGCTCGCTGCGGCTCTGGTGGTTGCCGCCGACCGCCTGGCGGCGGGTCTCGGCGAGACGCTGCTCGGCCTCGGACGTCAGCTCGTCGAGACGGGTGAAGAGACCGTCGACGTAGCTACGTTCGCGGTCGGTCTCGGTCGGTTCGGACACACGCCACCCTTCGGGAAACAGGGGTGTCCAGTGTAGTCCCGCCGGGCGACCTCCGGGGGCGACGAGACGCACGGGCGACCGGGGGACGGACGGGAGGCGCGGTGTCGGCCGACACCCCTCCCTCGCAGGCTCGGTCGGCGCGCCCCGCGCGACGCTTCGCGTCGCCGCTCAGCGGGGCGCGCCCGTCCGTCCGTGGGGGCGGCAGCCCCTACATCTCCTCGTGCGTGTCCGGGTCGCCGTCCCAGAGACGCCCGCGCTCGAG
Source organism: Curtobacterium sp. 260 (assembly GCF_030803485.1). Classification (NCBI taxonomy): domain Bacteria; kingdom Bacillati; phylum Actinomycetota; class Actinomycetes; order Micrococcales; family Microbacteriaceae; genus Curtobacterium; species Curtobacterium sp. 260. Next base: position 21,700 of record NZ_JAURUY010000020.1, read on the forward strand.
CCCGGAGATCGCGCGGACCTCGTCGTCGGTCAGCGCGAAGCCGAAGACGTCGAGGTTCTCCCGCTGCCGTTCCGCGTCGCCGGACTTCGGCACCGGGACCGCGCCGAGCTGGACGTGCCAGCGCAGCACGACCTGGCCGGGCGTCACGCCGTGCGCGGCCGCCGCGTCGAGGACCGGCTGCTCGGTGAGCAGCTCGGACTGCTTCGCGAGCGGGCTCCAGCTCTCGGTGACGATGCCGTACTCGTCGTGCACCTTGCGGAGCTCGGCCTGCGGGAAGTACGGGTGCAGTTCCACCTGGTTCACCGCCGGGGCGACACCGGTGGCGTCGATGATCGCCTTCAGGTGCTCGGGCGTGAAGTTCGAGACGCCGATCGAGCGGACCTTGCCGCTGTCCCGGAGGTCGACGAAGGCCTTCCACGTGTCGACGAACTTCCCGACCGACGGATTCGGCCAGTGGATGAGGTACAGGTCGACGCGGGCCAGCCCGAGGTTGCCGAGCGTCTCGTCGATCGAGCGGTGTGCCTCGTCGTAGCCGTGGTGCCGCCCGGGCAGCTTCGACGTGACGACGAGGTCCTCGCGGTCGACCTCGGACTCGCGCACGGCACGGCCGACGGCGTCCTCGTTGCCGTAGTTCAGCGCGGTGTCGAGCAGCCGGTAGCCGCTCGTGATCGCCGCGCCGACCGCTGCGGTGCCCTCGTCGCCGTTCAGCCCGTACGTGCCGAGGCCGAGCTCCGAGAAGCGGTGGCCGTCGTTCAGCTCGATGGTGGGCGCGCCGACCTGCATCAGCGGACCCCGAGCAGGTCGATGATGAAGATGAGGGTCTTGCCGGAGAGGAAGTGCCCGCCGCCGGCCGGGCCGTAGGCGAGCTCCGGCGGGACGGTGAGCTTGCGGCGCCCGCCGACCTTCATGCCGGGGATGCCCTCCTGCCAGCCACGGACGAGTGCTGCGAGCGGGAAGTCGATCGGCTCGCCGCGGTTCCACGAGCTGTCGAACTCCTCGCCGGACTCGTACTCGACGCCGGCGTAGTGCACCTTGACGGTCGAGCCGGGCTGCGCGACGTCGCCGTCACCCTCGACGATGTCGGTGATCACGAGCTCGGTGGGGGCCGGGCCCTCGGGGGCGTCGAACTCGGGCTTGCTGTTGAGGTCAGTCATGGCGTCAGTCAACCAGCTGAGGTGTGGTGGCTCCCCCGGCGGCGCGGGTGTCTCGCTCCCCGCGAACGGGCGCGATCCGTCACGCTCAGCGCACGAACGCGACACACTCCGCCCGCTCGCGTCGCCGGAGTGCGCAGATTCCGCCCGCTCGCGTCGCCGGAGCCCCCAGATTCCGCCCGCTCGGGGCGGCGCAGGCCGCAGAATGGTTCCACCGTGACACGACCTGACACCACACCCCGCCGCCGCCTGCTCGCCGACCTCACCCCGCTCCGCCGCTCCCCCGCGTTCGCGCGGCTCTGGGCCGGCACGGCGATCGCCGGCATCGGCACGCAGATGACCACCGTCGCGGTCGGCCTCGAGGTGTACGAGATCACCCGCTCGACCTTCGCGGTCGCGCTCGTCGGCGTGATCGCCCTCGTCCCCATGATCGTCGCCGGGCTCTACGGCGGGATGCTCGCGGACGCCTTCGACCGGCGGCTCGTGGCCCTCGTGTCCGCGATCATCGCCTGGGCCGCGGTCGCGCTCATCGCCACGCACGCCTGGCTCGGGCTGCACAGCGTGGCGCTCCTCTACGTGCTCGCGACCGTCAACGCCGTCGCCGCGACGGTGAGCAACGCCTCGCGTTCGGCGATCGTCCCCCGGCTCGTCGGGACGGACCTGCTCCCGGCGGCGAGCGCCCTCGGTGGCATCGCGTCCGGGTTCCAGGTGACGGTGGGCCCGGCGATCGCCGGTGTCCTCATCGCGAGCGTCGGCTTCGCACCGACCTACACGATCGACGTCGTGCTCTTCACGTTCGCCTTCCTCGGCGTCTTCACCCTCCCCCGGATGGCGGCGGAGCACGACGCCCTCCGCCCCGGGCTGCGCTCCCTGGTCGAGGGTGCGCGGTTCCTCAGGCGGTCCCGCAACATCACGATGACGTTCGTGCTCGACATCGTCGCGATGACGTTCGGCCAGCCGCGCGTGCTCTTCCCGGCGATCGGGGCGCTGGTCATCGGCGGCGGGTCGATCACGGTCGGCACCCTGACCGCCGCCTACGCCGTCGGCGCGCTGCTGTCGAGCGTGTTCTCCGGCCCGCTCGGGCACGTGCGACGCCAGGGCGAGGCCGTCGGCTGGGCGATCACGGCGTACGGCGGTGCGATCGCGGCGTTCGGCGTCGTCATCGCGGTGGCGCACCCGCTCGGCGGTCGGTCCGGCGAGGCCTTCGGCGTCGAGATCCTGCCCGCACTCGGACTCGCGGCGCTGTTCCTCGCGGCGGCGGGCGGCGCGGACAACGTCAGCTCGGTGTTCCGGAACACGATCCTGCAGGCGGCCTCGCCCGACGGGATGCGCGGACGGCTGCAGGGCATCTTCATCGTGGTCGTGACCGGCGGCCCTCGCCTCGGCGACCTGTACGCCGGGCTCGTCGTCGCGGCCGGCATCGCCTACCCGCCGATCATCGGCGGCGTGCTCATCATCGGCCTCGTGGCACTGCTGCTCCGGCTGGTGCCCTCCTTCCGCCGGTACGACGCACTCGACCCGCACGCGAACTGACCGGCGGGTGCCGGCCGCGTCAGGTCCGAGACTCGGCCTGGCGGACGAGACTCGCGCGCGGGAACGGCAGATCTGTCCGCGGGGCCGAGTCTCGTCCAGCTGCCCGCGGACGGGAGGCGCGTGGCGGTGCCGCACCGCGCCTCCCGGCCGTCGTGGGGTCGGGTACGGTACATCGCATGCCCGACAGCGCCTCGCGCGACCTGCAGCGGACCGGTGCCCGCGCGGTCGTCCGGCGCACCTACCACTCGGTGATCCGCCACCGCGTCGTGGACGCCGCGGCCTCCCTGACGTTCTTCGCCCTGCTGACCGTGTTCCCCGCGGCGCTCGCCGTGGTGTCGGCCCTGTCCGTCGTGGACCGGCAGGGCGACAGCCTGACCGACATCATCCAGGTGCTGGGCTTCATCGTCCGCCCCGAGACCGCGCAGCACCTCGAGGGGCCGCTGCGCCAGCTGCTGACGCTCGACAACCCGTGGGTGGGCTTCTCGATCGGGCTCGTCCTGACGCTGTGGTCGCTCTCCGGGTACGCCACGGCGTTCGGACGGGCGATGAACACCGCCTACGAGGTCGAGGAGGGCCGGCGGATCTGGAAGTTCCGCAGCATGATGCTCCTCGTCACGTTGCTCGTGATGGTGGGCGGGGCGATCGCGATCGTCATCCTGCTCGGCACCCCGACGATCTCGGCGGCGATCGTCCGGCAGCTGGGGTGGGCACCGTGGATCGACGACCTGTGGAACGTGGCGAAGTGGCCCGTGCTCGCCGTCGTCCTCGTGGTGATGGTGGCGGTCCTCTACTACGCGACGCCGAACGTGAAGACCCCGCAGCTGCGGTGGGTGTCGGCCGGAGCGGCGTTCGCGATCGTGACCTGGGCGGTGGCGACCCTCGGCTTCTCGATCTACGTCGAGACGGTCGGCGGCAGTGGGAACCGGGCCTACGGGTGGCTCGGCGGCGCGATCCTGCTGCTCGTGTACCTGTACATCTCGAACTTCGTGCTCGTCGTCGGCGGGGAGCTCGACTCCGAGGTCATCCGGATGCGCCAGCTCCTCGCGGGCATCGAGGCTGACGAGTCGATCCGACTGCCACTCCGCGACGTCACGCGGAACTTCACGCTCGCACGCTGGCGCGACCAGGACATCGCTGCGGCGCACCGGGTCCGGCTCGCCGCGCAGCAGCGTGCCGAGGACGAGCACGAGGAGCCTGTGCCGACCGAGGAGCACCTGCGCGCGATGTCGCACCAGGTGCGGGTCGGCGAGCCCCCGCTGCCGTAGGGGTCAGCGCTCGCGCGGCGCTCCGCAACACGCAACGTCGGCGACTGCTCGCAGCGCTGTACCGCTGCGCAGCGCCGCCGAGGTTGCGTCCCGCGGGACGCGGTCAGCGCTCGCGCGCGACCCGCTCCGCCTCGGCGTCCAACATCTCCTCGGTGACGATCGGGATCGCCCCCGTCGCGAGCTCGATGCCCGACAACCGCGCCGGCGACAGGACGCGCTGCACCTGGTCCTCGTCCATCAGCCCCGCCGCCGTGACGAGCGTCGCGATCGGCGTCGAGGTCGTCAACGCGGTGTGCGCGATCGACGCTGCGGCCGCGTAGCCGATGTAGGGCGTCAGCGCGGTGACGACGCCGACGTTGGTGTCCACCTGCGCGGCGAGCTTGGCCTCGTTCGCCTCGATGCCCGTGACGCAGTTCACCCGGAGCGTGGCGCACCCGCTCGCCATCCACTGCAGCGACTGCAGGATCGAGTGGGTGATGATCGGCTCGAAGGCGTTGAGCTGCAGCTGCCCGCCCTCGGCGGCCATCGTCACCGTGGTGTCGGCACCGGCGACGGCGAACGCGATCTGGTTGACGACCTCCGGGATCACCGGGTTGACCTTGCCCGGCATGATCGACGACCCGGCCTGGCGCGCGGGCAGCGTGATCTCGCCGAGCCCCGCCTGCGGCCCCGACGCGAGCAACCGCAGGTCGTTGCAGATCTTCGAGAGCTTGGCCGCGCTGCGCTTCACCGTGCCGGACAGCGTCATGAAGGCACCGGCGTCACTCGTCGCCTCGATCAGGTCGGGCGCGGTGACGATGTCGAGCCCGCTCGCGACCTGCAGCTGCCGACGGACCTCGTCGCGGTACTGCGGGTCCGCGGTGATGCCCGTGCCGATGGCCGTCGCCCCGAGGTTCGTCTCCGCGAGCAGCGGCGAGACCGTGCGGAGGAGCAGGACGTCCTCCTGGATGGTGTGCGCGAACCCGGTGAACTCCTGCCCGAGGGTCATCGGCACGGCGTCCTGCAGCTGCGTGCGCCCGACCTTCAGGACATCCTGGAACGCCCGGCCGCGCTCGGCGAACGCGTCGGAGAGCAGTTCGAGCTGCTCGGTGAGCCGCCGCACCCCCAGGATCATCGCCAGCTTGATGCTCGTCGGGTAGGTGTCGTTCGTCGACTGGCTGCGGTTCACGTGGTCGATCGGGTGCAGGTACGCGTAGTCGCCCTTCTCGCGCCCGAGGATCTCGAGGGCGCGGTTGGCGAGCACCTCGTTCGTGTTCATGTTCGTCGACGTCCCCGCGCCGCCCTGCACGACGTCGACGACGAACTGGTCGCGGAGGCTCCCGTCGCGGACCTCCTGCGCCGCCTGGTCGATGGCGTCGGCGCGCTCGGCGTCGAGCACCCCGATGGCCTTGTTCGCCCGCGCGGCGGCCTGCTTCACGGTCGCGAGCGCCTCGACGAGGTCCGGGTACACCGCGATCGGCACCGACGTGATCGGGAAGTTCTCGAGCGCCCGGAGGGTGTTGATGCCCCAGTACGCGTCGGCGGGGACCTCGAGGGATCCCAGCGAGTCGGTCTCGGTCCTGGTGCGCGCTGCTTCGTTGCCGGTCACCCTGTCGAGGCTAGCCCGTCCGGCCGGTCGGGTCCGGCAGGTGGGCGCGCGTGGTGACCGGGCGTTCCGCGCGTCAGGTACTCCTCCGCGCGAAGGAGACCCTTCCGCGCGTCGGAGACCATTCCGCCCGTCGGAGGCCGTTCCTTCCGACCTGCCTCGCGCGGATCGGCATCCCAGGTCGGGTGCGATGGGTCAGAACGTGCGGGATGACGGACGGGAGGCCCGTGGCGGCGTCGCCACGGGCCTCCCGTCCGTCAGGTGGACGTGACCGTCAGTGGAACTGCGGGACGATCAGGTAGATGCCGTAGAGCACGGCCAGGCCGGAGACGGCGAAGCACGCGACGGCGAGCGCGCGGAACGCGCGGACGCCGGGCTGGACGGTGCCGGGCTGGGGGAAGCCGGCCGTGGCGGGGCCGACGGTGCCGTCGTCCTTCACGGTGTACTTGCCGGCGCGCGTGTCGGCGGCGCTCCAGAGGCGCAGGCCGATCGAGTAGACGAGGACCACGAAGCACGCGGAGACGACCGCGACGATCGCCACGGTGAGGAATGCGAACCAATCGATGCCCATCAGCGGATCCCTCCGCCCAGGGATGCGAAGCTGCGCGAGTCAGTGGCGATGCCCATCAGCGGCGCCCTCCGTTCCGTCCGGCCATGCGGCGCAGGGTGCGCTCACGGCTGAGCTCGGCGCGCCGCTCGGCGACCTGGGCGGCACGCTTCTTGCGCTGCATGTCGCGGAGCTCCTTGCGGGTGAAGACCGCGTTGGCGGCCACGTCCACCTCGATCGCGGCGGCCTGGTCGTGCGGCTTCCGCAGCGACCAGAGGTAGAGCCCGAGGATGACGGCGGCGCCGACGACCGCGTCGATGACGAGTCCCCCGACACCGAGCCGGGCGATGCCGGACGCGATCGCGCCGACGGCTGCGGCGGCCGGCAGCGTGATGAACCACGCGACGACGATCTTGCCCGCCGTCGACCACTGGATCTTCGAGCCACGACGGCCGAGCCCGGCGCCGATGATCGAGCCCGACGACACCTGCGTGGTCGAGAGCGCGAAGCCGAGGTGGCTCGACGCGAGGATGGTGGCTGCGGTGGACGCCTCGGCGGCGAAGCCCTGGGTCGCGCGGATCTCGGTCAGACCGGACCCGAGGGTGCGGATGATGCGCCAACCACCGGTGTACGTGCCGAGTGCGATCGCGAGCGCACACGCGACGACGACCCAGAACTGCACGCCCTGGCTCGCCGACTGCGCGCCCGAGGCGATCAGCGTCAACGTGATCACGCCCATCGTCTTCTGCGCGTCGTTCGTGCCGTGCGCGAGGGAGACCATCGAGCTCGTGAACACCTGGCCGATGCGGAAGCCGCCACGCTCGTTCGGGAAGACCGGACGACGGGTCACGCGGTAGGCGATGCGGGTGGCGAGGAGCGAGACCAGCGCGGCGATCACCGGCGACAGGAACGCGGGGATGATGACGACGGTCAGCAGCGCGGCGTAGTTCACGGAGTCGAAGCCGGCTCCGACGATCGCGGCACCGATGAGCCCGCCGAACAGCGCGTGCGAGGACGACGACGGCAGACCGCGCAGCCACGTGATCATGTTCCACACGACCGCGCCGATCAGGCCCGCGAAGATCATCTCCGGGGTGATCGCGACGCCCCCGGGGCCCTCGTTGATCAGGCCGTGCGAGATCGACGTCGCGACGGCGGTGCTGAGGAACGCACCGACGAGGTTGAGCACCGCGGCGACCGTGACGGCCACCTTGGGCTTCATGGCACCGGTGGCGATCGGTGTCGCCATCGCGTTGGCGGTGTCGTGAAAACCGTTTGTGAAGTCGAAGAAGAGGGCCAACGCGATGACCAGGACGACTATGAGTGTGATGTCCACCGCGGGCAAGTGTCGCAGCCGATCGGCTCCGGGGCAAACCCTGTCTTCGGCCGCCGCACCACCCGACCTGCGGGATCGTTCAGCCTGCGAACCATGTCGATGGGAGAATGGACCCCATGGACACCGCGGAACTCCTCATCCTGTTGATCGGTTCACTCGCGGTGACCGGCTTCGCGCGGGCCAAGGGGCTGCCCGCGCCGCTGCTCGTCACGGCCGTGGCGCTCGCGGTGTCCTTCCTGCCGGGCCTGCCGGAGATCGAGATCGACTCCGAGGTGATCCTCACCGTCGTCCTGCCGCCGCTGCTCTACTCCGCCGCCCTCGACGTGTCGTGGCAGAGCTTCCGGCAGTCGATCAAGCAGATCCGCCGTCTCGGCATCTTCCTCGTGATCGTCACCGCGCTGGCGGTCGCCCTCGCCGCGTACATCATCATCCCGGACATGGACTGGCCCGCGGCGATCCTGCTCGGCGCCGTCGTCGCCCCGCCGGACGCGGTGTCCGCCGCGGCGATCGGCCGGAAGCTCGGGCTCCCCCGCCGGGTGATGACGGTCCTGTCCGGTGAGAGCCTCATCAACGACGCCGCGTCCCTCACCCTCGTGCGGGTCTTCACGCTCATCGCGGCGGGGACGTCGCTGACCATCTGGCAGGACCTCGGCATCTTCGGGCTCGCGATCGGTGTCGGCCTGGCGGTGGGCATCGTCCTCGGCGTCGCCGTCCACTGGATCCGGATGCGCATCAACGACCCGGTCGTCGAGACGATCATGAGCATCCTGCTGCCCTTCGTCGCGTACGTCCTCGCCGAGCACCTCTCCGGCTCCGGGGTCATCGCCGTGGTCACCGCGGGGCTGTACATCGGCTACAACTCGCCGAAGGAGGGCTACGCGACCCGGCTGCAGGAGCGCCCGCTGTGGACGAGTGCGGACGTGATCCTCGAGGGGTTCGTCTTCGCCCTCATCGGCCTGCAGCTGAAGACCGTCGTCCAGGACCTCGTCGAGAGCGACCGCAGCCTGACGCAGACCCTCACCGCGGCGGCCGTCGTCCTGGTCGTCGTGATCCTCGTGCGACCGCTCTTCGTCTTCGAGTCGTACGCGCGCAACCGCTTCAACGGCCGGTGGCTGCGGCCGTTGCGCGTCCGACTGTCCCGCGGTCACCCGTCCCTGCGCTGGCTGCGCGGCTCCGCCGAACCGAAGCTGAACTGGCGGGAGCTCACCGTCATCTCGTGGACCGGCATGCGCGGTGTGGTGACCCTCGCCGCGGCGGTCTCCGTCGTCGGCAACTCGGTCGACGTCAAGGCGCAGGACACCATCTTCGTGATCGCCTTCGTGGTCACCGTCGGCACGCTCCTGCTCCAGGGGCTGACCCTGCCGTTCGTGATCCGGGCGCTGAAGGTGCAGGACCCGGCCGAGGGCGAGGCGGACGTCCGCAGCGAGATGCGCCTCAACCAGCGCACCACCGAGGCCGCGATCGCCCTGCTCGAACGGAGGCGACCGGCGTGGTCGGAGCAGTACGGCGACCAGGCCGTCGACAGCGTCGTGAACCGACTGAAGGCGCGTCTGGAACGGCAGGCCGAGACGTTCCGCCGCGACGCCGAGGAAGAGGAGGACGAGGAGCGGAACGCTCCGCTGCGACTCCGTGGCGCCCAGATCCAGGACATCCGCCGCGAACTGCTCGACCGGCGCCGCGAGATCGTGCTCGAGGAACGCGAGAAGGGCAACCTCGACGAGGAGGTCATGCGCCGCGTGCTCGTGACGCTCGACGCCGAGGAGCTTGCGATGGACTCGGCCCAGGCCTCCCGCAGCCGGTCCTGACCCGGCGCTGCCGGTCCCGGGCCGCCGCACCGGTCCTGACCCGGCGCTGCCGGTCCTGGGCCGCCGCAGCCGGTCCTGCCCCGACAGCTCACGGGGCGCGGTGAGCACGCCCGGCGTACCGTGATGCTCCGACCAGCAGAAGGAGCAGAGCGCCGAGTGAGCGAGCCGCGGAACGACGTCCCCAGGAAGAGCGACCTCCCCGATCGTGACGGAGCGCCGCGGCCGTCCGCGCCGAAGCCCCGGCAGACCCGGCCCTCGACGCGGGGCGGTTCGCGGCCACGTCGCGGTGCTCCCGTCGCCGGCAGCCGGAGCGCCGGCAGCCGTGCGGGGCGTGTGCGCCAGGCGCCGGTGCCCGAGCCGCAGCGGATCAGCCGGTACCGCCGCTGGTACGGCACGCTCCACCCCTCGCTGCAGCTCATCGGGCTGCAGCTCTGGATGCCGCTGTTCTTCATCGTCGGCTTCTGCCTCTGCTACGTCTTCGCCTTCCACGCTCCCCACCCGCACGACGTCCCCGTCGCCCTGGTCGGCAGCGATCCGACCCTCGTCGCCGCCGTCGGCAAGGCCCTGCCCGGTGAGTACGTGTTCCACACGTACGAGTCGCTGGCCCGCGCGAAGCAGGACGTCCTGGCCGGCACGATGGCCGTCGCGTACGACCCTTCGGCGAACGAGGTCTTCAAGGCGAGCGCCCACCAGTTCCAGGTCGCCTCGCTCGTCCCCGCGACGCTGACCAGCGTGCTCACCGGGATCGGAGTCGCCGCCCCGACCGTCACCGAGCTCGCACCGCTGCCCGCGTACGACGAGTACGGCACCGTCGCGATGTACGTCATGCTCGCCTGGTGCATCGGCGGCTACATGGTCGCGATGTTCATCGGCATCATGGGCGGTCCGCTGCGGCACCGCACCCGCATGACCGTGATCGTCGTCGGCGGCCTCGTGATCTCCCTGATCACGAACACGCTCGCCGGCCCGGTCGTCGGCGCGATCCACGGGCACTGGATCGGACTCGTGCTCATCGCCTGGGGCTGGATCGTCGCGATCGGTCTCGCCGTCAACGGCCTGAGCTACTTCGTCGGCCGGTTCATCGCCGCGCCCGCGATGATCTGCTTCGTCTTCCTGTCGATGCCGTCCTCCGGCGGCGCGTACCCGAAGTGGTTCATGCCGGAGCCCTTCGCGTGGCTCAACCACGTCGTGGTCGGCTCGAGCATGGTCGACATGATCAAGCACGAGATCTACGGCGTCGGCCCCGGCTTCGGTCGCGGGCTGGTCACGATGGGCTGCTACGCCGCCGCCGGGCTCGTGCTGATGTTCTTCGGCAAGCAGTGGTGGGAGCGCCGTCGCATCGCGGCGATCGTGAACAACCGCACGACGATGTTCCAGGACGCGCAGACCGCGAACCGCGAGTTCCTCGGGAAGCAGCGGGACGCCGAGCTCGAGCGCCACGGACTGACCTCGACCGAGACCGGCACGTTGAGCGTCCTGCGCGACGACGACTGGGAGGACGAGCGCGTCGCCGGCGACGTCTTCACCGGCGGTCGCGACGGGCTCGAGCAGGAGACCACCCCGACCGGACGCATCCCCGTGGTGCGGCAGGCGGACCGGTCCGGCCCGGCCCGACCGGGAGGCGCTGCCACCGGCCCCCGCACCCGTCCCGTCCCCCGCGTGGACGCGTCCGGTCGCCGCCCGGCCCCGGCAGGATCGCGCACGACGCGGACCGGCACGCCCGACGAGCGCCAGCACGGACGGCACGCCGAGCGCTGAGCGGCTCCGGCGCCCGCTCGGTCGTTCCCCGGAGCGCGCGTATCCTGTTCCGCATGCACCCGCGCACCGCCTGGCACCGCGTCCTCGTCACCGCCGTCGTGGCGTTCCTCGTGCTCGCGGCAGCGCTCTACGCCGCGAGCGTGTTCCTCGCCCCCGCCGACGGCCGGAACACCGCCGGGCTGTTCGTCGGCTGGGCGATGTTCGCGGTCCTCGGGGCGATCGCGGCGGGCATCGTCGACTTCTTCGTCCGCCCGCTCGGTGGTCGCAGCGGGGACGCCGACGTCCTCGCCGCCGCGGAGGAGGCGCGCACCGGCAGCACCCGCGTCCAGCAGGGTCGTGCGGGCGCCCGCTAGACGCCTTCGCCGCTGAAGCCCGAGACGGTCGCGTTGTCCTCCGCGAAGGTGAAGCGCGCCGTGACGCTCCCGCCGGCCAGCACGCCCGGCAACCAGTAGCGCGCATCGTCCCACATCGCGTCGTAGGGCACCGCGTCGACGGGGACCCACCGCGGCTCCAGCTCGTCGCTGCCCGACGGGGTCCCCTGCCAGCGGCGGCAGACGAAGACGTCCGAGCGCTGCGACCAGGACGGTCGGAACGGGAACCGGTAGTCCAACGTGCCACGCGCCTCCAGGTCGTCCGACTCGAGCCGCAGACCGACCTCCTCCGCCACCTCGCGCACCGCTGCCGCCACCGGCGGCTCCCCCGGCTCGCGTTTGCCGCCCGGACCGACGAGGCGCCCGGCCCCGAGCCCCCGACGCTTCTCGCCGAGCAGCACCTCGGGGCCGTCGGGACCGTCACGGAGCAGGTAGACGACCACGACCGGGGCGTGCTGGGACTTCGTCTCGTCGCGTTCGGTCACGGTCCCAGTCTGGCGGACGTGTCCGGTGGACGCTCCGCGCTGGCGTACGATCGCTGGCATGGCAGGCGTGCTGCGGGGGCACCATGGCTGAGCCCCGCAGGACCGGGCGCAGCCTCGAAGTGCTGCGCGCCGAGGCCGCCGAGGAGATCTCGATGATCGTCGAGCACCGCAGCCGTGCGGGCGAGGACCCGTGGGAGTTCATGCCGACGCTCCCGACCGTCGACGAGCAGGTCGTGCTCATCCTCCGCGCCGACGCCGTCGAGCTCGACGCGGCGATCGGGCAGCGCAGCGTGCACTGGGCGGGCCACCCGGCCTCCGGGCAGGGCACCGAGCTCGGCGAGGAGTACCACCGGCTCCGCCGGATCGCCCTGCAGCACCCCGAACTGACGCCGGCGGTGTGGAAGCTCATGGGCGCGCTCCCCGGGCGCGACTGACGACCGCCGACCCGGTGCTGCGGTTGGATGGTGCCATGACCGACACCGTCCTCGCCGTCCTCAACCAGCCCTCGCGCGACGCCGCCCCGCACGACCCCGAGGCCGACGCGTACACGTGGGCGAAGCCGCTCGAGGAGCACCTGCAGGTGCAGGACCTCGGGGCGATCCGCGGCGACGGGGTGTTCGAGACCATCACGGTGGTCGACGGTCGGCCGCAGGCGCTCGAACCGCACCTCGCCCGCTTCGTGCGGTCCGCGGCGATGCTCGACCTGCCCACGCCGGACGTCGACGCGTGGCGCCAGGCGATCGAGGCGGTGTGCGCCCGGCTCGACCCGGTGCACGAGGCCTTCGCGAAGACCGTCATGACCCGCGGCGTCGAGGGCTCGGGTCGCCCGACCGGCTGGGTCTACGCGGCACCGTCCGGCGACCAGACGCCCGCGCGGACGGCGGGCATCGCCGTGGTGACGCTCGACCGCGGCTACCGGCACGACGTCGAGCGGACCTCGCCGTGGCTGCTGCAGGGCGCGAAGACGCTGTCGTACGCGGTGAACATGGCGGCGCTCCGCGAGGCCGAGCGCCGCGGAGCGGACGACGCGCTCTTCGTCTCGACGGACGGCTACGTGCTCGAGGGCACCCGTGCGAACCTGGTGATGTCCGTCGACGGCAGGTTCGTGACGCCGCGGACCGACATCGGCATCCTGGCAGGGACGACCCAGGCCGACGTCTTCCGGTTCGCCGAGGGCCAGGGCATCGCGACCTCGTACGAGCTCGTCACGCTCGCCGACCTGGAGGCCGCCGACGCCCTGTGGCTGCTGTCGAGCGTCCGCCAGGCGGCACCGATCCGGTCCGTGAACGGCGTCGCGCGGGAGATGGACCTGCCGATGACCGAGCGCATCAACGACTTCCTGCTGTCCCGCGACGCCTGACGCTCGGCGCCCCCTCCGCGGAACGGAACGTCGGCGGTTGCGCGCAGCGGTACGGCGTTGCGAGCAACCGCCGAGGTCGCGTCTTGCGGACGGGAGGACCGTGGCGGGGCCGCCACGAGCCTCCAGACCGTCATCCGGTCACCAGCGCGGCGTGGTGACGCCCGTCCCGTCGGCCCACTCGTACACGGACACGCCTTCGATCCAGACGCGCGTCGCGCGGCTGGTCGCGGCCAGCGGGTCGCCGTCCCACAGGACGAGGTCGGCGTCGAAGCCCGGTGCGATGCGGCCGACACGGTCCCCGAAGCCGAGGAAGGCTGCGGGGTTGGTGGTGAGGGCCTCGAGCGCGGTCTGCCAGGGCAGGCCCTCCTTGACGGCCGCCGTGGCCTGGTCGACCAGCATCGCGATCGGCACGACCGGGGCGTCGGTGGTGATGGCCACGCGGACACCGGCGGCGGCGAGCGCCACGACGTTCGGGATGCCGCGGTCGCGGAGTTCGACCTTCGAGCGGCTCGTGAACAGCGGGCCGTAGATCACCGGGACGTCGCGCTCGGCGAGCAGGTCGGCGATCTTGTGCGCCTCGGTGCCGTGGTTGACGACGAGCCGGTACCCGAACTCGTCGGCCAGGCGGAGCGCGGTCGCCAGGTCGTCGTGCCGGTGGACGTGCTGGTCCCACGCGAGCTCGCCGTCGAGCACCCGGACGAGCGTCTCGTTCGTCAGGTCGCGGGTGAACGGCTCCCCCTTGGCGGCGGCAGCCGCACGGGCGGCGCGGTAGTCCTGCGCGGCGACGAAGGCCTCGCGGACGACCTTCGCCACGCCGAGGCGCGTCGACGGCGTCCTCCCCTTGTCGCCGTACACGCGCTTCGGGTTCTCGCCGAGGGCGCTCTTGACGCTGACGGCGTCGGAGATGAGCTGCTCGTCGATCGTGCGACCACCCCAGGTCTTGATCGCGACGGTCTGCCCGCCGATCGGGTTGCCCGAGCCGGGCTTCACCACGATGCTCGTGATCCCGCCGGACAGTGCGTCGCGGAACCCCTCGTCGTCGATGTCCACGGCGTCGATCGCCCGCACCGCAGCCTGGTTCGGGTCGGTCATCTCGTTGGTGTCGTTGCCGGCCCAGCCGTTCGCCTCCTCGTGGATGCCGACGTGGCCGTGCGACTCGACGAACCCGGGGACGAGCCATGCGCCGGCGGCGTCGACGACGGGGAGGCCGGGCGGCGGAGCCACGTCGGGGCCGACTGCGGTGATGCGGCCGTCCTCCACGACGACGGCACCCCCGTCGAAGGGCGGAGCGGTGACGGGGACGACGTGGGCCCCGGTTACGACGAACGAGTTGCGCATGCCACCACGGTACGGCGGAGCACCCTCGATCCCTGCGACACACCGATCCCTGGCGTCCGCGGTCGCGTCCGTCCTACCGTCTCGACACCGACGTCCGGCAGACGGCGACCGTCACCGCTTCGGTCCCACCGTGCATCGCCGACGCGCACGGGGAGCCCGACGGAGCGACCGCTGCACTGCTCGACCGGAGCCTGACGGCGCTCCGGGCGCTCGACGAGGACGGCGGAGCCGGTCCCCTGCACCGGCTGCTCGCCCGGACCGAGGCGGTCGCGACCTCGCGCATCGAGCACGAGGACGCCACGGCCGAGGACGTCGCCCGGGCGCTGGTGGGCGTGCGCGCGAACACGAGCGCCTCGGTGATGGTGCGTGCAGAACTGGATCGGGGGCGGGCGCACACCACGGGACGCCGACCACGTCCCACCGCCGCCCGAGTTCGTCCCGTCGCTCATGGCCGACCTGTTCGCGTTCCTCGCGCGCGACGACCTGCACCCCGTGGCCCAGGCGGCGATCGCACACGCGCAGTTCGAGTCGATCCACCCGTTCACCGACGGCAACGGACGGACCGGTCGCGCGCTCGTGGCGGCGGTGCTGCGGCACCGGGGTGCGACGCGGACCGCGAGTCCACCCGTCTCGTCCGTCCTGGTCGCCGAGCGCGCCCGGTACTTCCAGCACCTGACGCAGTACCGCGAGGGACACGTCGACGCGTGGGTGCGCGACGTCGCCATCGCCGTGGCGCGGGATCGGACGAGGCGCTCGTCACGGGGCTGCTGCTCGACGAGGTCGCCGCGGACCGTGCGGCGACGACCTGCGCCGCCGGCCCGCACGCGGTGATCGGGCGGGCGCTGGACCAGGACGCCGTCCTGACGGAGGACCACGCGGAGGAGCTCCTCCGCCGCGCGATCGCGCGGGGCGACGGCTCGGGGACGGCCGAGACGCTGCTCGAGACCACGGTCACCGACCTGTGCCGCGCCGGGGTCCTCCGTCCGGTGACCGCCCGTCGCCGTCGCCGTACGTGGATCGCGCCCGCGGTGGCGGCCGAACTCGACGCCTTCGCCGAGCGCGTGCGAGCAGGTGTCGAGGCCCGGGCGCATAGGGTGGCGTGGTGAGCAGTGAGCACGCCCAGGCCACCCCGCCGACCGCCGCGAAGCGGCCCGTCACGCGGATCCACCACGGCATCGAGTTCGTCGACGACTACGAGTGGATGCGGGACAAGGAGTCACCGGAGACCCTCGCCCACCTCGAGGCCGAGAACGCCTGGACCGAGGCGCAGACCGAGCACCTGACCGGCCTCCGCGACCGCATCTTCGCCGAGGTCAAGAACCGCGTGCAGGAGACGGACCTCTCCGTCCCGGTGCGCATGGGCGACTGGTGGTACTTCACGCGGACGGCCGAGGGCAGCCAGTACGGGGTGCACTGCCGCGCACCGATCACCGGCCCGGACGACTGGACGCCGCCCGCGGTCGACGAGGGTGCGGCGTCCCTGCCCGGGGAGCAGGTCGTCCTCGACGGCAACGCCCTGGCCGAGGGGCACGACTTCTTCTCGCTCGGCAGCTACGACATCAGCGACGACGGGACCCGTCTCCTCTACGGCGTCGACGTCGAGGGCGACGAGCGCTACACGCTGCACGTACGCGACCTCACGACGGGCACCGACCTCGGCGACGAGATCCCGGACACCGGCTCCGGTGCGACCTTCGACCCGTCCGGGCGCTACGTGTTCTACCCCACCGTCGACGAGTCCTGGCGTCCGGACCGCATCTGGCGGCACACCGTCGGCAGCGCCACCGGCGACGACGTCGTCGTGTTCGAGGAGTCCGACGACCGCTACTGGGTCGGCGTCGGCGTGACCCGCTCGTCGCAGTACATCGTCATCGAGCTCGGCTCCAAGATCACGTCCGAGGCACTGGTGCTCGACGCCGCCGACCCGACCGGCGAGTTCCGGGTCGTGTGGCCGCGGCGCGAGGGGGTCGAGTACGAGATCGAGCACGCCATCGTCGGCGGGAGCGACCGCTTCCTGGTGCTGCACAACGACGGCGCCGAGAACTTCGAACTCGTCGACGTCCCCGCCGACGACCCCACCTCGGAGCACGACCGCCGCGTCGTCGTCGCCCACCACACCGAGCGCCGCATCGAGTCCGTGGACGCCTTCGCCGGGCACCTGGCGCTCGAGTACCGGGCCGAGGCGCTCCCCCGCGTCGCCGTCATCCCGATCGAGGGCGACGGCTACGGCGACGCGCACGAGGTCCCCTTCGACGAGGCACTCTTCTCGGCAGGGCTCGGGGGAAACCCCGAGTGGGAGCAGCCGACCCTGCGCATCGGGTACACGTCGTTCGTCACCCCGTCCGAGGTCAGCGACCTCGACCTGGCGACCGGCGAGGTCACGGTGCTCAAGCGACAGCCGGTCCTCGGCGGCTACGACCCGGCCGACTACGTGCAGGAGCGTGACTGGGCGACGGCACCGGACGGCACGCAGGTGCCGATCTCGCTCGTCTGGCGCCGCGACGCGGTGGACGCCGACGGCCCGGCACCGCTGCACCTCTACGGGTACGGCTCCTACGAGCACTCCATCGACCCGGGCTTCAGCGTCATGCGCCTGTCCCTGCTCGACCGCGGCGTCGTCTTCGCGGTCGCCCACGTGCGGGGCGGCGGCGAGATGGGGCGGCACTGGTACGAGGACGGCAAGACGCTGACGAAGAAGAACACGTTCACCGACTTCGTCGCGGTCGCCGAGCACCTGATCGAGAGCGGTCGGACGAGCGCCGACCGTCTCGTCGCCGAGGGCGGCAGCGCCGGTGGCCTGCTCATGGGCGCCGTCGCGAACCTGGCGCCGGAGCGCTTCGCCGGCATCCTGGCCGCCGTCCCGTTCGTCGACGCGCTCACGAGCATCCTCGACCCGGACCTGCCGCTCACGGTGATCGAGTGGGACGAGTGGGGCGACCCGCTGCACGATGCCGAGGTCTACCGGTACATGAGCGAGTACTCGCCGTACGAGAACGTGCGCGACGACGTGCAGTACCCACGGATCCTCGCCGTGACGTCGATCAACGACACCCGTGTGCTCTACGTCGAACCGGCGAAGTGGACCGCGAAGCTGCGCGAGGTCGGGGCGCCGGTCCTGCTGAAGACCGAGATGGCCGCGGGACACGGCGGCGTGAGCGGCCGGTACGACTCGTGGCGCGAGCGCGCGTTCGAGCTCGCCTGGTTGCTCGAGGTGCTCGGCCTGGCCGACGTGAACCCCGCGGCGGCCTCAGCGGAGCCGATCGCCGCCGGCTGAGCGGCGCCGCTGTCGATCGTCCCGCGGGAGCAACAGGACTCCACCGGAGTTCGGTGGAGTCCTGTCGCTCCCACGGAATGCTGCGCGACGCAGCGCGCCGAGCCGCGTCAGACGCGGTTGAGTGCCTGCACGGCCTGGTCGTACGAGTCCTCGGCGAGCCGCACGCGGTCCCCCGCGAGCACGCCGTACCCGAACGTCCCCTCACCACCACGCTCGGCGATGCCGGAGTGCACCCGGAGCACGTCGAGGGCGTGCAGGGAGCGCACCCGCTCGGTCAGCACGTCTGCGGCGTCCCCGATGCGCTTCCACAGCGCGTGCGGGAAGGCGTCGTCCCCGAGCACGTCCATCGCCGCCCGGGCGCGGGTCGCAGCGCGCCAGGCGGTCTCGGTCGCCGCACGGTCGGCGGCTTCACGGTCGACAGGGCCGACGCTCTCGTCGTCGTCCCCGACCGCGTTCCGGACCAGGTCACGGACGCGTGGCTTCTCGACCGCCGAGACGTCCTGTGCGACGTGCTTCGGCGACCGGAGCGCCCACGCCGTCGGCGCCGGACGCTCGACGGCGTCGTCGAGGGCGTCGAGGAGTTCGAGGTAGCGCTCGGAGTGCAGGAAGGCCGTGACCTCGCCGACCGCGACGGCTCGGCGCTCGCGGGTGGCGGCGAGCACCCGCTCCCGGGTCATCGCGTCGACGAGCAGGTCCTGTGCGGGCGTCGACGCGTGGGGCAGACGCTCCACGAGGTAGTCGGCCAGCGCAGCGCGCGCCGTCACGGCGGCGAGGGCGTCCGCGGCCTCGGCTGCTCGGTCGGTCGCCGGGGTCGCCGGGAACGCAGGACGGTACGAGCCGAGCACGGCGGCGATGTCGAGGGAGGTCCTCGCCGTCTCGCGGAGGTCCGTCTCCGCCCCGGCGCGCAGCTGTCCTTCGAGGGCGAGCAGGGTCGATCGCAGCTTGCGCAGGCGCTTCGTCAGTGCCCGCGCCGCGGTGTGCTTCTCCGGCTTCTCCGCCGTGCGGAGCCGGGCGGCGGGCGCGCCCTCCAGGCCGCGGGCGAGCTTCGAGGTGACCGCCGCGGGGTGCGCGTCGATGTCGGCGAAGCGACCGTCGAGTGCGGCGAAGAGCTCGTGCGCCACCTGTTCGTCGACGCCCTCGGTCACCTCGACCTCGACCTCACGCCAGGTGCGCGGGGTCGCGGGCGCGTGGTCGTCGAGGCGCTGGGCGACCACGCGGTCGTCGGCGAGTTCGGCGACCTGGTCGTCGTCCTCGTCGAGCAACCGCACGACCGCCCGCGTGGTGGTGATGCTCACGACGGGGCGCAGGCCGCGGCCCCGGCGCTCGGCGAACAGCGCGGCCAGGACCTCGTCCGGCACGGTGTCGGGATCGTCCGTCAGGGCGAAGTGCTGCTCGTGCCGGACGGTGTCCGACGCGGCGCGCTTGATGTGCCACCCCGCGTCCGGGCCACCCGTCCGTCGGCGGACGGTCACCCGCGAGGCGACGAGGTCGTACCGCTCGGTGTCCCAGTAGGTGGCGTCGAGGCCGAACGGCTCCTGGTGCTCCGTCCGGGCGATGCTGCCGACGCCGATGAGGTCCGGCAGGTCGTCGCCCTCGGGCATGTCGTACGTACGCTCGATCTCGAGGTGGGTGTCCGTCACGCGGTCCTGTCTACCAGGGGGCACCGGGGTTCCCCGAACCGGCGGGGTTAGCCTGGGCACATGAGCGAGACAGTCACCCGCGACGCGTTCGTGCCCGAGGCCGGCGGCGTCACGATGTTCACGACGAGCTGGTGCGGCTACTGCGCCCGGCTGAAGAACCAGATGTCGAAGGCAGGCGTGCCGTTCCGCGAGGTCGACATCGAGCAGACCCCCGGCACCGCGGAGCTCGTCGCCGAGGTCAACGGCGGCAACCAGACCGTGCCGACGCTGGTCTTCCCGGACGGCAGCACCGCGACGAACCCGTCCCTGGCCGAGGTGCAGTCGCGCGTCTGACGCGAGGCGCCGCCGGCGCGCCGCACAACGAGAAGCGGGGGGGGGGGGGGGGGGGGGGGGGGGGGGGGGGGGGGGGGGCGGCGGGGGGGGGGGGGGGGGGGGGGGGGGGGGGGGGGGCCGCCCCCCCCCCGCCCCCCGCGCCTCCCGTGCACCGTGCTCCCAGTTCCTACAGGTCGACCCACCCCGTTCCTGGTCGGCGCGGTTCCCGCGCTACAGTGAGCGGGGCCGAC
>NZ_JAURUY010000021.1:0-41480 GCF_030803485.1 Curtobacterium sp. 260
GCCGCCGGGGGGTTCGGCGGGGAACCCCCCCCCCGGCCCGCCTTTTTTGGCGGGGCCCGGCCCCCCCCCCCCCGCCCCCCCCCCCCGGGGGGGGGGGGGGGGGGCCCCGCGGCCCCCCCGCCTCCCGTCCGTCGTGTGATCGCCTCGGTGACTGGACAGGCGTTGTACATGTACACTCCTGTCCATGCCCGTCTCATCGAAGCGACGCCTCGTCGCCGACGCCCTCCGCGACGCGATCGCGACGGGCCGGTACCGCGCCGGTGAGCGCCTGCCCGGCGAGCACGACCTCGCCGCCCGCTTCGCGGTGAGCCGCGGCACCGTCCGCGCCGCCCTCGCCGACCTGTCCGACGACGAGTACATCTCGACCCACGGGGGCGTCGGCTCGGTCGTCACGTTCGACGGCGCCGCCCTCGACCCGCGGGGTGGCTGGGCGCGGTCGATCGCCGCCTCGGGCACCGAGGTGACCACCCGCACCCTGCGACTCGCCCGCGTGGACGACCCGGGCCTCCAGGCCGAGGTGGACGCGGCGGACGCGGCGTTCGTCGCGGTCGACCGGCTGCGCACCGTCGTGGGCGGGCGGCCGGTGTCGCTCGAGCGGAGCATCCTGCCCGCCGTCGGCCGTCTGGCCGCTGCACCGACCGACGGACTGGTCGAGGACTCGCTCACGGCGACCATCGCCGAGGCCGGCCTCGTGCCGGCGAGCGCCGAGCAGTGGGTCGACGTCGTGCCCCTCGACGCCGAGGACGCCCGCCTGCTCGACCGCGCCGAGGGGACCCCGTTCCTCCGGAGCCGACGTGACTCGCGCACCGCCCAGGGCGCGTTCGTCGAGCGCGTCAACAGCCTCCTCGACCCGGACCGCTTCCGCCTGCACATGCGCTTCGGGACCGCACGATGACGACCGGACAGGACACCGTGAACGACCAGACCCACGCCCTCGCCGCCCTGACCGGCCTCGCGATCGGCGACGCCCTCGGCATGCCCACGCAGTCGATGTCGCTCGCGCAGATCCGAGCCGACCACGGCACGATCTCCGGGTTCGTCGACGCCGGACCGCACCAGCGGATCGCCGCCGGCATGCCCGCGGGCACGATCACCGACGACACCGAGCAGGCGGTCATGGTCGCCGAGCTGATCGTCGAGGGTGACGGGCACATCGACCCCAGCCGCTTCGCCGAGGCGCTCATCGCCTGGGAACGCGCGATGGAGGCCAAGGGCTCGCTCGACCTGCTCGGCCCCAGCACGAAGACGGCCGTGCAGCGCATCCTCGACGGCGTCCCGGCGTCCGAGGCCGGGTCGACGGGGACGACGAACGGCGCCGCGATGCGGATCGCGCCGGTCGGGATCGCCGTGCCCTCCGGTGACCTCGTCCGTCTGGTCGACGCCGTGCAGGACGCGTCGCGCGTCACCCACGACACGGGGATCGGCATCGCCGGGGCGAGCGCCGTCGCCGCCGCCGTGAGCGCGGGCGTCGGCGGCGCCTCCCGGACCGAGGCGCTCGACGCCGCGGTCGCGGCCGCCACGATCGGTGCGGGCCGCGGCCACTGGGTCGCGGGCGCGGACATCGCTGCGAGGACGACCTGGGCGCGCGGCTTCCTGCCGACCGTCCCCGCCGACGACCGGATCGACACCGTGTCGCAGCTCGTCGGCACGAGCGTCGCCAGCCAGGAGTCGGTCGTCGCAGCGCTCGCCCTCGTGGCGCTCGACCTCGACCCCTGGGAGACGCTCTGCACGGCCGCGTCGATCGGCGGCGACACGGACACCATCGCCGCGATGGCCGGTGCCGTGCTCGGCGCCGTGCACGGTCCGGATGCCTGGCCCGTCGACGCGGTCACCACCGTGACGGCCGTGAACCACCTCGAGCTCGGCCCGCTGGTCGACGGACTGCTCGCACTCCGTCACCGGGCCTGACCCGACGCCGGACGGCGGCGGTCCCCCCTCCGCCGCCGCCCGGTCACCACCCCTCCCAGGAGCACCCCGCTCTCCCGCGGCACCCTCACCTCCCCGCAGCACCCCACCTCCCCCGCAGCACCCTTCCGATGACGTAAGAGGACCCCATGGCCCAGGACACCACCACGCGCTCCGGCGGCACGCTCTCCAGCGGCACGCTGACGAGCGTCGAACAGCGCGGCATCGAGCCCGTGCCCCACGACGAGCGGAACGGCGCCCCCGGGGCCCTGTTCTGGGTCTGGTTCGCCGCGAACATCTCGATCCTCGGGCTCCCCCTCGGTGCGACGCTCGTGGCGTTCCAGGGGCTGACGATCTGGCAGGCGCTCGTCGTCGCGGTGGTCGGCGCCGCCGGGTCCTTCGCGGTCGTCGGGGTGATCTCCATCGCCGGACGCCGCGGCGGGGCTCCCGGTCTGACCCTGAGCCGCGCGGTGTTCGGCGTGCGCGGGAACATCGGTCCGACCGCGGTGTCGCTGCTCTCCCGCCTCGGCTGGGAGACCGTGAACACGACGACCGCGGCCTTCGTGCTGCTGTCGCTCTTCACGATCCTGTTCGGTACCGACGGCGACGCGAAGGCGAACCCGGTGCTGACGATCGTCGCCATCCTCGTGTTCGTCGTCGCGACCGTGCTCGTCTCCGGGCTCGGCCACGCGTTCATCGTCGCCGTGCAGAAGTGGGCGACGTGGGTGTTCGGCGCCCTCAACGTCTTCGTCGCCGTGTTCCTGGTGCTGCGTGTCGACTGGGACGTCGTCGGGTCGCAGCCCGCGGGCCCGGTCGCCGCGATGGTGATCGGCATCGGCACCATCGCCGCGGGCACCGGCATCGGGTGGGCGACCGCCGGTGCGGACATCGCCCGGTACACGCGCACCTCGGTGAAGGCGGGCGCCCTGATCAGCGCCAGCGCTGCCGGCGCGGGCATCCCCCTCGTGGTCCTGGTCGGTCTCGGCGCCCTCGTCTCCGCCGGCGACCCCACCCTCGCGCAGGCCGGTGACCCGGTGGCGGCGATCCGCGACCTGCTGCCGAGCTGGATGGCGATCCCGTACCTGGTCGCGGCCTTCGGCGGACTGCTGCTGTCGAACCACCTGTCGGTGTACTCGGCGAGCCTCACCACGCTGACCCTCGGCATCAAGGTGCCCCGCGTGTGGGCGGTCGCCGTCGACGTGGTCGTCACGACCCTCGGCGCGATGTACTTCATGCTCGTCGCCGACGGCTTCTACGCGCCCTTCATCACGTTCATCTCGGTGCTCGCGGTGCCGATCACCGCCTGGCTCGGGGTGTTCATCGCCGACATGGCGAAGCGACGCTGGTACGACCCGGCCGCGTTGCTCGACCTGCGCGCCGGGGGCCGCTACTGGTACCGCGGCGGCGTCGCCTGGGGCGCCCTCGCCGCCTGGGTCGTCGCGATCGTCGTCGGCTTCCTCTTCACCTCGGTGCAGGTCGGCGACGCGGACCCCGTGTTCGTCGGAGCACTCTCGGACAGCTGGATCGGCGCGAACGGCCTCGGGTGGATCGTGACGTTCGTCGTCGCCGCCCTCGTGTACCTGCTCACCGGCGGTGCCCGCGGCCAGCTGCACGCTCCCGAGGAGCGCGCGTGAGCCGCCTCGTCTCGGTCGGCAACGTCGTCGTCGACATCGTCATGCGCGTGGACGCGATCCCCGAGCCCGGCGGTGACGTCATCGCCTCGGCGTCGGAGATCACCGCGGGCGGCGGGCTCAACACGATGGTCGCCGCCGTCCGCGACGGCCTGCCCGTGGTGTTCGCCGGGCAGTACGGCACCGGGCCGTTCGGCGACGTCGTCCGGGCGGCGCTCGTCGACTCGGGCGTCGAGGTCCTGCAGCCCGGGCTCGACGACGTCGACAGCGGGTACTGCGTCGCACTCGTCGACGCCTCCACCGAGCGCACCTTCGTGACGAGCGTCGGCGCCGAGGGCCGGCTCGGTCGCGCGGACCTCGACCGTGTCGCGCTCCGGCCGGACGACACGGTCGTCGTCTCCGGCTACGGCCTCGCGCACGCCGTCAACGGTCCGGCCATCGTCGACTGGCTGACGACGGTGCCGGACTCCGTCCGTGTCGTGCTCGACCCGTCACCGCTGGTCGACACGCTGCCCCCGGCGGTGCTCGGCCCCGTCACGGCGCGCGCGGACGTGGTGAGTGCCAACGGCCGGGAGGCACGGCTCATGGCACCGACCGCCGCGGGACTCCCCGAGGCGGTCGCGGCGATCGCCGCGTCCGCCCGCGGCACCGCGCTGGCCCGTGACGGCGCAGCGGGCTGCTGGGTCGCCGAGCCGGGGCGCGCCCCGGTCCTGGTGCCTGGGTTCCCCGTCGACGCGGTGGACTCGAACGGCGCGGGTGACGCCCACGGCGGCGTGCTCGTCGCTGCCCTGGCGCGCGGGCTCTCGTTGGTCGACGCGGTCCGGCGTGCCAATGCCGCGGCAGCACTCGCGGTGACACGGCAGGGGCCGGCGACGGCTCCGACGGCCACGGAGACCGACGCGTTCCTCGCCGCGCACGCCTGACGGCGGGGGCCCGGCCGGTGCGCGGCCGTGCGCCCGCCGGGGTTGCAGCGGTCGGGCGGTCAGCGGTCGCGCGGTCGGTGGTCGGGCGGTCAGCGGTCGCGCGGTCGGCCGCCGGTGCGATGTGCTCGCGCACCACCGGGAGCACCTCGCGCCACGTGGATCCGCGGCACCACGTGCTCCCCGTTGTGCGGGCGACGCGAGGCTGACCCGTGGCGAGCACCGGTCGCTGCCCCGTACGTCCGGTCCGGGCGAGCGGCCGGGCGACGAGCGGTCAGGCGCCCAGGACCCCGGCGGCGTCCGTGTCGAGCTCGGCCCGGACGGGCGGGTCCGCGCCCGGGCGGGACACCGTGACGGCGGCACAGGCCAGCGCGAGCGACGCCAGGCAACCGAGCTCGTCGGCGTCGAGGCCGGCTGGTGCCGATCCCCGCGCGAGCACGCCGGCGAGCAGCCCCGCCATGAACGAGTCACCCGCACCGATCGTGTCCGCGACGTCGACACGCGGCGCCGGCACGGTGATCCGTGCGCGGGCGGACGCCATCGCGCAGCCCGAGCCGCCGAGCGTCACCGCGGCGAGCGCCGCCCCGTGCGCCAGCAGCCCGTCGAGGACCTGGTCGACGCTGCGGTCCGGCCAGAGCCACGCGGCGTCCTCGTCGCTGAGCTTGATCACGTCGGCCTCGGCGAACAGCGGTTCGAGGGTGGCGAGCACGGCATCCCGGTCGGGCGTGATCGACGGACGGACGTTCGGGTCGAGGGAGACGAGGGCGTCCGTCGGGCGGGTACGGAGCGCCTCGAGCACGGTCCGTGCGCCCGGCTCCAGCACAGCACCGATGGAGCCGACGTGCACGAGCGGCGTGCCGATCGGCACCTGCACCGGGTCGAGGCGCCAGTCGAGGTCGAACTCGTAGGACGCACCGCCGTCGTCGCCGATCGTCGCGACGGCGGTGGAGGTGCGTTCGATCGCGGTCGCGTCGACCTCGACGTCGCTCGCGCCGACGTGCGCCCGGATCGAACCGCCGTGGTCGTCGTCGCCGAGCGCGCACACGAGCCGTGCGGCCCGGCCGAGGCGAGCGAGGCCGACGGCGACGTTCATCGGGCTCCCGCCCGGGTGCTCGACGCGCCCATCGGGGCGGTCGACCACGTCGACCAGGGCTTCTCCGATGACGATGACGGGGTCCATGGCACCAGCCTCCCAGAGCCGACGGCCGTGCGACGTCGGCCTGTCCGCTCGTCCCCCGGTGGTCCGTGGACGCACGGGTGCCGCGGAGTTGACTGACGGACCCGGCACGACCGCCACCAAGGAGCCCCGATGCTGTCCCTCATCTACTCGAGTGTCGCCACCCGATCCCTCGACGACGACGACCTCGCCGGCCTGCTCGCGCAGAGTCGGCGGGCGAACGCGGAGAACGACATCACCGGCGTCCTGCTCTTCCGGAACGGCTACTTCCTGCAGCTGCTCGAGGGTCCGGACCAGGCGGTCCGCGCGAAGATGGCGACGATCAAGCACGACGACCGGCACACCAAGGTCACGGTGCTCACCGAGGAGCTCATCGAGGAGCGGCAGTTCCCGGAGTGGACGATGGGCTACCCGGCCGAGGACACCGACGTCGAGCAGGCCCCGGGCTACCGGACGACCTTCGACGACCTCGACGCCGCGGACGGCACGCAGATCAGCTCGCTGCCGGCGCTCCGCGAGCTGATCCGCTGGTTCCGACCCTCGCCCCGCTGACGACCCGGCCCGACCGCGACGGCACGCGGCGTGCGAGGATCGGCTCGGTCGGACAGGGGGTCCGACGGACGGGGGCACAGCGTGGGCGACACGACCGGCGAGCAGACCAGGACGCACCCCTGGGTGCACGTGCTCGGCGCGGCGGCGATCGGCGTCGGCGCCGCACACCGCGCGCGCGCGGCCGCCCTCCTCACGTTCTTCGTCGGCGTACCCGGCCTCGTGGTGCTGCTGGTCCACACGGTCGTGGCGTGCGGAGCACTCGGTGGTCTGGCGGTCCTCGCCACCCGGCGTCGCCGGACGGCGTGGCTCGGTGCTGCGGGCCTCGTCCTCGTCCCCGCGGTCCTCGTCGCGGCGCTGCTGCCCGCTGCCCTCGCCGGGCCGGAGCCGGAGCCGACGTTCCCGCTCCTCGCGTCCACGCCCACGCCGTACCTGGTGGGCGCGGTCGTCGCCGCGGTCCCGGCGATGCGCGTGCACCGCGGGGTCCTGCGGAAGCTCGGCGTCGTCCTGGGGACGGGCGCCGCGGTCGCGGTCGTCGCGGTCGGAGTCCGCGTCCACGGGAGCGACGCGCAACGGGACGAGCAGGCCATCGCGCGGGCGCAGGTCGCCATCGGCGCGGACTTCCGGCCCGTCACGATCTCCCCCGACGGGTACGGCTCCGTGTACGAGGCGAACATCGAGCAGCGGCTACCGGGGTTCCTGCAGGTGTTCTCCTCGCCTGCCGAGGAGGCGCACGCACCCGGCGACGCGTCGGGATCCGACCTGACGGTCGTCACGCTCGCCGCGACGACCCCGCCGTGCGGCCGACCGATCGAGGGCGTCGCCCCCGGCGGCGGTTCCGAGGCGGAGACGTCGTGCGACGAGGACGGCGGGGTCGTGCGGCGGACGAGCGAACACGGCCACGAGGTCGCCGCGGTCGTGGGCGACACGCTCGTGGCCGTCAGCGCCCTGCCGGAGGTCGACGACAGCCTGCTCGAGGCTGCCGTGCGCTCCGCGGAACCGATCGACGACGAGGCGTACCGGCACGTGCTGCTCGGTGACGGCGACGAGTACACCGACGAGCTCGACGGCAACCGGTGTCCGGTCGTCGGCGCGGCGTGTGGTTAGCTGCTGCGCCGTTGGGTCGCTCCGGAGACTGCACCCCTCGTTCTGGGGTGAGGGCTGCACGTTTCGGGGAGATGCACGAGCTCGTACCGTTGTCGCGCGACCGCCCGGTCTCGGCGGCGAGGGGAGAAATGTCATGGGTCTGTTCGACTGGCTGCTCGGACGACGGAAGAATCCGCCAGCCCGGCCCACGGCGACCTCGCGCCGGATGCCGAGCGCTCCGGCCTTCGCGGTCATCGACGTGGAGACCACCGGCTTGTCGCCGCAGCGAGACCGGATACTCGAGCTTGCCATCGTTCGCCTCGACCACGCGGGTTCGATCGTCGACGAGTGGGTGTCACGCTTCGATCCGGAAGGACCGGTAGGTGCGACGCACATTCACGGCATCAGGGACGAAGACGTGGTCGGTCAGCCGCGGTTCGCCGAATCGGCCGAAACGGTCGTGGCAGCGCTGTCCGGTCTCGCAGTGGTGGCGCACAACGCCAGGTTCGATCTGGCGTTCCTCCGCAGCGAGCTGACAGCCGCCGGTTGGCGCCCGCCGTGGATCGCTTCCTACTGCACGCTCGACGCGAGCCGTGCGTACCTACCGGATCTCGAGCGTCGCCGCCTCGTCGACTGCTGCTGGTCGGCCGGCATCCGCCTCGATGGCGCACACTCCGCCCTCGGCGACGCTCGGGCAGCGGCAGAACTGCTCCGTGCCTACATCGCCAGGAACGGTGGCCCGGATCCGGTGCTGCTCGAAGCGGCAGCGACCGCACGGGCCACAGCATGGCCGACGGCCCCCCATGATCGACCGCGCACCGCGGAGCGTCCGTTGAACGAGCGCGTCCGCTCCCGCCCGGCGCGGAGCACTCCGCCGCAACCGTCGTCGCCCCCGTTGCTCCGGCAGCTGTCTGCGATGTCCCTCCTCGAGGTCGTCGAAGAGGGCGCCCCCGTAGGGACCATCGCCTACCTCGAGAAGCTGTTCGACGCGCTCGAGGACGGAGACATCAGCGACGACGAAGCAAACTCGCTGCAGGAACTCGTGGTCGACTACGACCTGTCAGCCTCCGATGTGCGCGCTGCGCACGATGCATTCCTGCTCGCGCTCGCGCACAGAGCGGTCGACGACGGCCGCGTGTCGCACGAGGAGCGCCGCGAGCTGAAGGGCATCGCATCACTGCTCGGCGTTGCCGACACCACGGTGAAACGGGTCATCGACGATGCGGATACCGCTCGGCAGGCGCGCTTGAGCGCTGCTCTCGGACCGCTGCCAGACCCTTGGCCCCATGGCGAGCCACTGCGGGTCGGGGATCGCGTGGTCTTCACCGGTTGTGACGACGACCAACGCGCTCGTCTCGAGAAGCGTGCCGGAGAACTCGGAGTGCGGGTCGTCGGCGCGGTTTCACGACTGACCGTGATGCTCGTCACCGACGGGTCCTTCTCCGGTGGCAAGGCGGCGAAAGCGCGAGAACTCGGCACCCGGAACGTCCATCCAGACACGTTCGACCTGCTGTTGCAGCACCTGCAGCCAGCGGAGGAACGGACTGCGAGGAGAACGGACGCGGCCGCACGGTCATCAGTGATCGCGCCCAAGGCGGCTTCCCCTGCTGCCATCCGAGCCTGGGCAGCTTCCGTTGGACATGACGTCGGAGTCCGGGGGCGGCTACCGAAGCACGTCATCGATGCCTACAGCGCCGCGCACAACTGACCGGAAGCGACTCGGCCCGTCGAAATTCGGCCGGCCTGGATCCGAGGATGCGGTCCCACATCGGAAGGGACGCCGCCCGGGCGGGCGGCCGCGCCTGCTCAGGCAGCCGGTCCGAGCGGTAGCGGGTGGATCCGCCCGTCGGGTCCGACCACCACGAGGTCGGCGGCGGATCCGACGCTGAGCGGCGGACGCAGACCGAGCACCGACGACGCCCGTACGGAGGACGCGTGCACCGCCGGAGACAGCCGGTCCGGGCGACCGTCGACGAAGCGAGCGACGGCGTCCGCCACCGTGATCGTGCTCCCCGCCAGTGACGAGCCGTCCGCGAGCCGGGCGACTCCGTCGGAGACGACGACCTCCGAGCCGGCGATCCGGTAGCTGCCGTCGGCGCAGCCGGTCGCGGCCATGGCGTCCGAGACGAGCACGAGGCGGTCACCCGCGGCTCCGCGCACGAGGTCGACGGTGACCGGGTCGAGGTGGTGGCCGTCCACGATGCACTCCACGGTGAGACGCTCGTCCGACAGCGCGACGCCGACCGGGCCGGGCGCACGGTGGTGCAGCGGCGGCATCCCGTTGAACAGGTGCGTGACGAGGGTCGCACCGGCGTCCACAGCCGCCCGGACCTGGCCGCCGTCGGCGTCGGTGTGCCCGATCGCGACGACGATGCCCGACGCGACCAGCCGCCGCACTGCGTCGAGCGCACCCGGGAGCTCGGGCGCGAGGGTGACGATCCGGAGCGCCGCACCGCCGGCGTCCACGAACAGGTCGACCTCGTCGGGGGTCGGCGGGTGCAGCAGCTGCGCGGCGTGCGCACCCCGGCGGGCGGGTGCGAGCCAGGGCCCCTCGAGGTGCAGTCCGGCGAGCGTGCCGTCGTCGACGAGCGGTCGCAGGCGGTGCAGGGCGGCGACCGTGTCCGGGACCGTGCCCGTCGCGATCGACGCCACCGGGCGGGTGGTCCCCCGCGCGGCGTGGTGTTCGGCGGCCGCCCGAGCCTCGGCGACCGAGCACGAGGCGAAGTCGTGCCCGAGGGCACCGTGCGCGTGCAGGTCGACGAAGGCCGGCAGGACGGTGCCCGGCGCCTCGATGACCCGGTCGTGCACCGGTGCCGCACCGGTGCCGACCGCGGCGACCCGGCCGTCCTCGACGGCGAGCCACGCAGCCGGAAGGTCGACCGCGGCGGTGACGATCCGTGGGGCGCGGACGAGGACGGTCACGCGGTCACCGCCACGTCCGGCACCGACACGGCACGCGCGGAGCCGGCCTGCGCCGAGCCGGCTCGCGCCTGGCGGGCGAGCAGCACCGCACCGATGGCGCCGGCCGCATCGCCGTGGCGCGCCCCCACGAGTTCGGGCAGTCGGACCCCGGCGAGGCGGTCCGCGACGGCGGCGCGCAGCGGGTCGAACAGCAGCGGCCCGGACTGCGCCAGCCCGCCGCCGACGATCAGGGTGTGGCACCCCGCGACGGCTGTCAGCCAGGCCAGGGTGTCGGCGAGCACGTCGACGCAGTCGTCCCACGCCCGTCGGGCCACCGGGTCCCCGTCGAGGACCCGGAGCATCGCGTCGTGGGCGCTCGGAGCACCG
This sequence comes from Curtobacterium sp. 260, assembly GCF_030803485.1. Taxonomy (NCBI): domain Bacteria; kingdom Bacillati; phylum Actinomycetota; class Actinomycetes; order Micrococcales; family Microbacteriaceae; genus Curtobacterium; species Curtobacterium sp. 260. Next base: position 10,557 of record NZ_JAURUY010000021.1, read on the forward strand.
CTGCGGCGTGCGACGGCGCCGGCCGAGGCGACCTCCTCGACCCGGAGGCCCGCGTGCGCGCCGTCCCGGATCCGGACCTGGCCGACCTCCCCGGCCCACCCGCCGCCCGGCACGACCCGGCCGTCGACGACCAGGGCACTCGCCAGGCCGGTCCCCACGGGGACGAAGGCGACGGTGCCACGGCCGAGCGCGGCGATCGTGTCGGTGTCGGTGACGGTGTCGGTGTCGGTGGCGATCGGACCGCCCGGGACCGCTCCCGGACCGGCGGCCCGGACCTCGGCGAGCGCTCCGGCCCGGACGTCGTGGCCGAAGGCGAGCGGGACGGCGTCCACGCCCGCCGCGCGCAGGGCGTCGTCGACCCGCGCCCGGACCGGCACGTCCCGCCAGCCGAGGTTCACGGAGAGCACCGATCGGCCGGCGTCCTCGTCGACGACCCCGGGGACGACCAGACCGATCGCCCCGAGTTCCGTCCCCCGTCGCCGGGCGACCGTCCGGGCCCGCTGTCCCAGCGTCGCGACGAGCTCGGCCAGCGCGGTGGCCTGCGGGTCCTCCCGGGGCGTCGGGACACGCTGCTCCTCGAGCACCCGCCCGTCGTCGGCGACCAGGCGCACCTTGATGCTCGTGCCCCCGACGTCGATGCCGAGCGCTGCACCGTTCGCGGTCATCGCGAGCCCTTCGGTCGTGCCGATCGGGACTGATCGGACGCCGACAGCCTGCCGACCGATCGTGATCGGTGCAAACAACGCGCATCATTTCCGCTCACATCGCGCAGCGAACACGCCCGTAGGATGACGCCATGACCCCGCAGCAGAGGCTCAACGCGCTCCTCGAGCTCGTGAGCGACCGCGGGAACGTCTCCATCGCCGAGATCGGCGAGGCGCTCGGCATCTCCGCCGCGACCGCACGGCGCGACCTCACGACCCTGGCGGACCAGCGGCTCGTCACGCGCACCCACGGTGGGGCCGCAGCGCTGGGCGCCGGGTACGAGCTGCCGCTGCAGTACAAGATCGCCCGGCAGGCCGAGGCGAAGACCGCCATCGCCCGGGCGACCGCCGCGCTCGTCTCCCCGGGGGACACCGTCGGCCTGAACGGCGGGACGACGACCACCGAGGTCGCGCGGGAGCTCGGCAAGTCCGAGCGCTTCATCCGCGCCGACGGCGAGTGCGGCATCACCATCGTCACCAACGCCCTGAACATCGGCTACGAGCTGTCGGTCCGCGCCAACGTCAAGATCGTCGTGACGGGTGGTGTTGCACGGCGGCAGTCGTACGAGCTCATCGGCCCGACGGTCCGCGACACCCTCGACGGGTTCGCGCTCGACGTCGTCGTGCTGGGGGTCGACGGGCTGTCCGGCCAGTACGGCGCCACGACCATGCACGAGGGCGAGGCCGAGGTGAGCCGGCACTTCGCGTCGGTCGGACGGCGGATCATCGTGGTCGCCGACTCGACGAAGATCGAGCGCTCCACCTTCGCGCGCATCTGCCCGCTCGACCGCATCGACGTGCTCGTCACGGACCAGGCGGTGCCGGCGTCGTTCGCCGCAGACCTGGCGTCCGCCGGCGTGGAACTCGTCGTCGCGAGCTGACGCCCGCGGTCCAGGTCACCCCGGATCCGCCCGTCGTCGGCTGCGCAGCCGCAGTCGGCCGGCGCCGTCCCGTGCCGTCGTCGTGACGTTGCCGACATGTAACAACCTCGGATGCACGCTTCCGTGATCGAGCCGTGCGTGCTTATTGTGCACTCATGATCGATTTGGCATCATTGCCGTCACATTCACGCAAGGGAGCGAGATGACCACCACGAGCACACGCCTGCTCCGGGTCGGCGTCGTCGGCATCGGACAGCGGTCGGCCATCGCCGACCACGTGGCCGCTGCGGGGCTGGACGCCGACGGCGTGGACGCCCGGATCACGGCCGCCGCCGACACCACGGAGGGCGGGCGGACACGTGCCGCCGCGCACTGGCCGGAGGCCGAGGTGGTCGCCGACCACCGGGCACTGATCGGCTCGGACGGCGTGCCGAACCTCGTGGACGCGGCGATCGTCACCACCCCGGACTGGACCCACGCCGAGATCGCGATCGACCTGCTCCGTGCCGGCATCGCCGTCTACCTCGAGAAGCCCCTGGCGATCACGGTCGAGGACGCCGACGCCGTCCTGAACACCGCCGCCGAGACCGGGACGCCCCTGTACGTCGGCCACAACTTCCGGCACGCCGCCGTCGTCCGACTCATGCGCGAGGTGATCGCCCGCGGTGAGATCGGCGAGGTCAAGGCGGTGTGGGTCCGCCACTTCGTCGGCAACGGCGGCGACTACTACTTCAAGGACTGGCACGCCGACCGCAGCCGCGTGAACTCCCTCCTGCTGCAGAAGGCGAGCCACGACCTCGACGTCGTGCACGCCCTCGCCGGTGCGTACACGAGCCGGGTCGTCGGGATGGGGTCGCTCTCCGTGTACGGCGACGTCACCGACCGGCGGGACCGCAGCGACGAGCTCATGACCGACTGGTTCTCGTTCGACAACTGGCCGCCCGCCGAGCAGACCGGCCTGAACCCCGTCGTCGACGTGGAGGACGTCTCGATGGTGATGATGACGCTCGACAACGGCGTGCAGGCGAGCTACGAGCAGTGCCACTTCACGCCCGACTACTGGCGCAACTACACGGTGATCGGCACCCACGGACGGCTCGAGAACGTCGGCGACACCGGCGGTGGTGTCGTCAAGGTGTGGACCCACCGCCGCAACTGGGACGTCACCGGTGACGTCGAGTACCCCGTCGACGGCGTCGAGGACGGTCACGCCGACGCCGACCTCCTCACGATGACGGAGTTCCTCCGCTCGGTCGCCCTCGGCGAACCGACGACGCTGTCCCCGATCGCGGCGCGCATGGCCGTCGCCGCCGGCGCACTCGCCACCCGCTCGCTCCGCAACGGCTCCGTCCCGCTCGACGTGCCGCCCCTGCCCGATGCCACGATCCGTCACTTCTCGGCCGCCGGCCGCGACGACCTCTCCGGAAGGAACACCCGATGACCCTCCCCTCCCCCCGTCACGGCCGCGGTCGCCGCCGCGCCCTGCTCGGCCTCGCTGCCGCGGTCAGCGCCGTCGCCCTCCTCGCCGGGTGCAGCAGCGCCTCGTCCGCCGGCTCCGACTCGGGGACGGGCACCGTCGCGAAGGACACGAAGGCCGACCTGACGTACGCCGTGTGGGACCAGAACCAGGTCGACGCGATCAAGGCGAACATCAAGGGCTTCAACGAGGAGTACCCGGACATCACCGTCAACGTCGACGTCACGCCGTACGCCAACTACTTCACGAAGCTGCAGACACAGGGCTCCAGCAACACGCTGCCCGACCTGTTCTGGATGAACGGCCCGAACTTCCAGCTCTACGCGGGCAACGGCAAGCTCGCACCGATCACCGGCGCGGTGGAGTCGGGCGCGATCGACCCGTCGAAGTACTCGAAGGCGCTCGACGACCTGTACACCTACGACGGCAAGCAGTACGGCGTGCCGAAGGACTTCGACACGATCGGCGTCTGGGTGAACAAGGCCCTGTTCGAGCAGGCCGGCGTCGCGATGCCGTCGAAGGACTGGACGTGGCAGGACTTCCAGGACACCGCCGCCGAACTGTCGCAGAAGTTGCAGGGCGACGGCGCGTACGGCGCCGCCGGCGGCATGGACGGACAGACCACCTACTACGACACGATCTTCCAGGCCGGTGGATCCGTCGTCGACGACGGGAAGTCGGAGTACGACACGAAGGCCGCTCAGGAGGGCATCCGCTTCTGGACCGACCTGATCGACTCGGGCGCCTCGCCGACGATCAAGCAACTGACCGACACCACGGCGGACCAGTGGTTCACCTCCGGCAAGCTCGCGATGTACCAGGGCGGCAGCTGGTTCCGGTCGGCGCTGATCGGAACCGACATGGAGCAGGACGTCGTCGTCTACCCGCTGCCGAAGGGCAAGGAGCAGGCGACCGTCATCCACGGCGTCTCGAACGTCGTCGCCGAGGGGTCGGGGAACAGGGCCGCAGCCCAGGCGCTGCAGGCGTACCTGGCGAGCAAGCCGGCTCAGCAGCAGCAGGGCGACATGGGTGCGGTGATCCCGGCCTACGAGGGCACGCAGGACGCCTTCACGAAGACCATGCCCGACGCGGACCTGCAGGTCTTCCTCGACGCGGTCGACTACGCGAAGCCGCTGCCGGTGTCGAAGAACACCGCCGCGTGGAACACCCTCGAGACGAACCTGCTGCCGAGCGCATTCGACGGCTCCGAGCCGGTCGACCAGGTGACGAAGAAGCTCGCCCAGGAGATGGACGCCGCGCTCGCCAAGGAGTGACCGTGACGCCGATCCACCTCCCCGCACCCACACCCTGATCCGCCCGCCCCGGCGTAGGAGCGACCCGATGACGACCACCACCCGGCAGACGACGGCGACCCGGCCGTCGTCGCCGTCCCGACCCCACCACGACGATCGGCCGCGATCGACCCGTGCCCACCGCACCGACGGCATCTGGCCGTGGTTGTTCGTGCTCCCGCTGCTCATCGGCGTCGGGACGTTCTTCATCTGGCCGATCCTCCAGACGTTCTGGTACTCGTTCACGAGCTGGGGCGTGTTCGGCGGCGCCACCTTCACGGGCCTGGCGAACTACGGGCGCCTGCTGACCGACCCGCAGCTGTACCAGTCGCTGGTCAACACGATCGTCTACACGGTGATCGTCCTGCTCGGCATCCCGATCGCGGTCTGGCTCGCGAGCCTGCTGAACACGCCGGGCCTGCGCTTCGCACAGTTCTACCGCGTGCTGTTCTTCCTGCCCTACGTCGCGATGCCCGCCGCGATCGCCCTGGTGTGGCGCATCATGTACAACGGCGACTTCGGCATCGTGAACTGGTTCCTCGGGCTGGTCGGCATCGACGGCCCGTACTGGATCTCCACCCCGGGCTTCGCGCTCGTCGCGGTGTCCCTCGTCGGCCTGTGGTCGTCGCTCGGCTTCTCGATGATCATCCTCGGTGCCGGGCTCAAGGACATCCCACCCGAGCTGTACGAGGCCGCAGAGCTGGACGGCGCGAGTCGCTGGCGCCAGTTCCACGCGCTCACCGTGCCGCTGCTGACCCCGAGCATCTTCTTCGTGCTCGTCGTCACCACGATCTCGAGCTTCCAGCTGTTCGACCTGCTCTACGCGATCCTCGGCTCCACCAACCCGGTCATCCCGAAGACGATGTCCCTCGTCTTCTACTTCTACAACGCCGGGTTCATCGACAACGACAAGGGCTTCGCGGCTGCCATCGCGATGGTGATCTTCGTGCTCATCGGCATCATCACCGTCCTGCAGTTCCGGGTCCAGCGGAAGTGGGTCCAGTCATGACCGGCATCATCGAAGCGCGCGGCAGCAAGGTCGCGGCGGCCACGAGGGCGGCGAGCCGCAGCCGGGCGCAGACGACGGCGCGTCCGGGGCGCCGCGGGGGCAGCCACTGGTGGATCCACGTGGTGCTCGGCATCGGTGGGTTCGTCATGGCGTTCCCGTTCCTGTGGCAGATCGTCATGGCGCTGTCGACGAACGCGCAGGTGACCTCGCCGACGCCGACCTTCTGGCCCGGTGAGCTGCAGTGGAGCAACTTCGCCCGGGTGTTCGAACGGCTCCCCTTCCTCGACCAGCTCGCGACCTCGATCTGGGTGACCCTGATCCGCACCCTGGCGCAGATCGTGCTGTGCACCCTGGCCGGGTACGCGTTCGCCCGCATGCGGTTCCGCGGCCGCGCGGTCATCCTCGGGATCGTGCTCTCGATCCTGCTGGTGCCGTCGCAGGTCTACCTGATCTCGCAGTACCAGATCGTCCAGGGCCTCGGGTGGCTGGACAGCCTGGCCGGCATCGTCGCACCGGGCCTGTTCAGCGCCTTCGGCACGTTCCTGATGCGGACCGCGTTCCTCAACATGCCCGCGGAGCTCGAGGAGGCGGCACGCATGGACGGGGCCAACCCGTTCCAGACCTTCTGGCGGATCATGCTGCCGCTCGCGCGCCCGTCGATCAGCGTGCTCGCGATCACGACCGTGCTCTGGTCGTGGAACGAGCTGCTCTGGCCGCTGGTGGTCTCCACCCGGGCCGAGGACATGCCGCTCGCCGCCGGGCTCGCGACCCTGTCCAGCGACCGGACCATCGACTACCCCCTGCTCATGGCGGCGAGCCTGATGGCGATGGCCCCGGTGCTGATCCTGTTCATCGTGCTGCAGCGGCGGGTGATCGACGGACTCGCGTCCTCCGGCCTGAAGTGAGCGGTGGCCGACACGGCCACCGGACGGAGCGCCCCTCGGGATCCGAGGGGCGCTCCGTCGTGGTCGCTGCGGCCGCGTGGACGGCCGATGCACCCGGACGGGAGGCACGGTACCGGCCCGCCCCGCGGCTCCGGTCCGTCCGTGCGCACGACGGGAGGCGTGGCACCGAGCCGACCCGCGCCTCCCGGCCCGCAGTCCGCGCCCACCCGGCGGCACGGTCCCGGGCGGACTCGCGCCTCCCGGCCGGCACCCGTCCCTGCGGACCGCCCGCACGGACGACGGGAGGCACGGTGCCCGTGAGCACCGTGCCTCCCGCCGTCCGTCCTGCTCAGCCCTTCAGACCGGCCGAGGCCATCGTCGCGACGAACTGCTTCTGCGCCACCAGGAAGAGCAGGATCAGCGGCAGCGTGGCGACCACGTTCCCCGCCATCAGCAGCGACCAGTCGGTCCGCCGCGCCCCCTGGAAGTTCGTCAGACCGAGCTGCAGCGTGAACGAGTCGGCGTCGTTGATCGCCACGAGCGGCCAGACCAGGTCGTTCCACGACCCGAGCAGCGTGAAGATCGCGAGCGTCGCCAACGCGGGACGGGCGAGCGGCAGCACGATCCGGAAGAACACCTGCAGGCGGGTGCACCCGTCGATCTGGCCGGCCTCCTCGAGCTCGGCGGGCAGGGACAGGAAGAACTGCCGCATCAGGAAGATGCCGAACGCCGAGGCGAGCCAGGGCACGATCGCGGCACCGAGGCTGTCCACGAGGTGCAACCGGGCGAACATGACGTAGGTCGGGATCATGAGCAGCTGCGACGGGATCATGATCGTCGCGAGGATCGCCAGGAACCCGAACGTCCGCCCCGGGAACCGCAGGCGCGCGAACCCGTACCCGGCCAGCGAGCACAGGACGAGGTGCGAGACGATCGCCGACGCCGACACGATGACCGTGTTGAGGAGCCAGTGCAGGATGTCCGACTCGGCGAACAGGCGCGTGTAGCCCGACAGCGTGAACTGCGTCGGGAGGAACGACGGCGGGAACTTGTTGATCTCCGAGGCCGGTTCGAGCGACGTCATGAACATCTCGACGAACGGCAGCAGGAAGAGGAGCGCCACCGGTGCGAGCAGGAGGTGCCACGGGCTGAACGGCAGGCGACGTCGACGACGGGGTGTGGTGCGCTCCGCCGGTGTCGCGACGGCGTCCGGCCGGTTCGGGGTCTCGAGTACTCGGGTCTCGACGGTCATCGTGACGCGTTCCTTCCGGCTCGGCGCTGCACGAGCGTGACGATCACGGTCGCGGTGAGGGTGACGAAGAACATGCCGTAGGCGATGGCGGACCCGTAGCCGAACTGCAGGTTCTGGAAGGCCGTCTTCCACAGGTAGTAGACGATCGTCTGGGTCGCGTCGAGCGGTCCGCCTCGGGTGGTGGCGTAGACGAGGTCGAAGAGCTGCACGGCCTGCAGGGTCTGGTAGATCCCGACGAACGCGGTGACGGGCGCCAGCTGCGGCCACACCACGCGCCAGAAGGTCTGCCAGTTGTTCGCGCCGTCGATCCGGGCCGCCTCGAGCACGTCGCCGGGGACGTCCTGCAGGGCGGCGAGGTAGATGACGGTCGTGAAGGCCGCCTGCCCCCACAGGGACATGACGACGATCACGACCATCGCCTCGGCGCGGTCCTCGAGCCAGCCCTGGGGCGGGACGTGCAGCACGCGGAGCACGTTGTTGACGATGCCGAACTGCGGGCTGAACAGGTAGGTGGTCAGGATGCCCGTCGCCGCGGCCGAGGCCACGAACGGCACGAAGATCGCCGTGCGGTACAGCCCGATGAACCGGATGCGCCGGTTCAGCGCGACGGCCAGGGCGAGTCCGAGCAGCAGGGACGCGGGGACGAACAGGACCGTGTACAGCAGGGTGTGCACGGCGGCCGCGAGCGCGCTCGCGTCGGTGGCCAGGTCCTGGTAGTTCTCGATGCCGGCGAAGGACGGCGGGCTGAAGCCGTCCCAGCGCTGGAAGGAGAGGACGAGCGCCCAGACCCCTGGGAAGATCGTGAGGCCGAGGACGACCGCCAGGGCCGGGGCGACGAAGCCCCAGCCGGCGAGGCCCTCGCGGGCGGCGGCCGATCGACGTCGGCGCGGTGGCCGCGGCGGCGCGGTGTCGGTGGTCGGACGGGTGCGGAGTGCGGGAGTGGTCACGGGGGCCTCCTAGCCCTGACGGAGTGCCTTGTCGGCGGCGACGGTCGCCTGCCGGAGTGCCTCGGCCGGTTCGCCCTCGCCCTGCAGCACGCGGGACACCGCGTTGCCGAACGCCTCGGACAGGCCGTTGTAGCCGGGCAGGGTCGGGCGGACCTGCTTCGCGTTGGCGGAGTTCGCCTGGATCACGTCGAGTCCGGGCAGGGCGTCGACCTGCTTGCGGAACGCCTCGCTGTCGGCCTCGCTCGACCGCAGCGGCAGGTTGCCGACGGCGACGTTGAACCGCTCGTCCTGCTCGGGTGAGGTCAGCCACTTCGTGAAGTCCTTCGCCCAGTACGCGCGGTTCACGTCGTGGTTGTCGAAGAGGGTCCAGAGGTCCGGCCCGGACACCGTCTGGTGGTCACCGTCGGTGCCGGGGAGCCGCACCACGCCGTACGAGGTCCCGGCCGTCTGCAGGGCGGAGAGCTCCCACGGACCGGAGGTGATCATGCCGACGCGGTCGCTCTCGAACAGCTGGGCGAACTTCGTGTCCGTCTGGTCGAGGTACACGCTGCGGTCGGTCACGGCCATGGACCGCATGAACGACAGGGCGTCGACGCCGGCCTTCGAGTCGAACGCGGCGTGCTCGCCGTCCTCGGACAGGATCGAACCGCCGTTCTGCCAGAGGTGCGGCCACATCTGCCAGGTGGTCTCCTCGCTGCCCGAGACCGAGTAGCCGTAGCCGAAGGTCTGGCTGTCCCGGTCCGTCAACGCCTTCGCGGCGCGACGGAAGTCCGACCAGTCCCAGTCCGCCGTCGGGTACGGCTCGCCGGCGGCGTCGAAGACCGTCTTGTTGTAGAAGAGCGAGATGTTGTCGACGACCGCGGGGAAGCCGATCACCTTCCGCCCGGTCGGCTGCGCGGTGCCACGAGCCGCCGGGGAGAACTCGTCCCAGTGCGTGTCCGGGTCCTCCGCCTCGGCGCGCAGGTCGAGCGTCCGCCCGGATCGCTCGAGCTGGCTCGCCCACGACCCGAAGGTGTACGAGATGTCGGGTGAGTCGTTCCCGGCGAACGACGCCGCGAGCTTCTGGAGCAGTTCGTCGGTCGACGAGGCCCCGGAGGACATGTCGATCGTCACGTTCGGGTGCTCGTCCTCGTACTCGTCGACGAGCACCTGCAGGAGCTTCGCCGCCTCGTCGCTCTGGCCCGACCACATGGTCAGGTGGACCGGTGCCGTGGTGTCGAGCTCGGTGGCACCCTGCGGTGCGCAGCCGGTGAGGACCGTCGCGGCGACCGCGATCGCGACGGCGAGCGCGCCGCGTTCGGTGCGGCGGCGGGCGGTGCGTGTGCTGCTGCGTGTGCTGCTGCTGGTGCGTGGCACTGCGGACTCCTTCGTCGTCAGTGGTGCGTCGGCCGGCGAGCTCAGATCCCGCGTGCGGGGATCGTCGCGCGCAGCGGTTCCGGCAGCAGGTCCCCGTGGGCGACGACGAGGTCGTTGCACAGCTCCCAGATCTGCTCGGGCGTGAGCGTCGAGGACGCGTTCGGGTCCATGAGCACCGCCTGCCGGATCGCGACGGGGTCGCCCGTCCGCGCGGCGTGCACGGTGAGCTCGTTCACGGAGACGTACGGCCGGTTCAGCGCCGCTGCCTGCACGGGGAGCGCCCCCATCGGGATCGGTGCGATGCCGCCGGCTCCGACCGTGGTCGGGACCTCGACGACGCACCCGTCCGGCAGGTTGTCGATCAGGCCCCTGTTCGGCACGTTCGCGTGGATCTCGCGCTCGGTGCCGGTGACCAGCGAGTGGATGACCTGCGGGGCGTACTCCGAGGCGCCCTCCTCGAGCTGCACGGGTCGGCCGGCCGCCAGGTCGCGCTCGGCGGCCTCGAACTCGGCGACGTTGTTCTCGGAGATGCCGACGTACTCGAGCGGACGCAGCCGGAACCGGTCGACCTGCTCCGGCGAGCGGAGGAACCACGACAGGTACTCGGAGGAGTGCTCGCTCGTCTCGGTCGGGTAGGAGCCGATCCGCTTGAACACCTCGACCCGCACCCGGCGCTCGAGCTCCGGGTCCTGCCGGATGCGCTCGCGGAGCCGCGGGTACAGGTCCTCGCCCTCGTGCGTCCACTCGAGCAGCCACGACTGGTGGTTGACGCCTGCTGCGCGGAACCGGGTCTGCTCGACGTCGAGGCCGAGGAGTCCGGCGAGGTCGTGCGCGGTCCAGTAGACGCTGTGGCAGAGCCCGAGCGCCGTGATGTCCGGCGCGACGGTGTCCGCCCACCAGATGTTCATCGCCATCGGGTTCGTGTAGTTGAGCAGGACCGCGTCCGGGGCGACCTCGCGCATGTCCGCGGTCAGCTCGGTGAGGAACGGGAAGGTGCGGAGGGCACGGAAGACGCCGCCGACCCCCGTCGTGTCACCGATGGTCTGGTGCAGGCCGTACCGCTCCGGGATCTCGAGGTCGGTCCGGGTCGCGGCGATCCCGCCGATCTGCACCATGTCGACGACGAAGTCCGCGTCGGCGAGGGCGCGACGTCGGTCGGTCGTCGCCGTGAGGGTGACCGGCCGGCCGAGGCGCTCGCTCACCTGGCGGGCGGTGGCCTCGGCGACGGCGAGGCGACGCTCGTCGACGTCGAACAGCCGGAGGTCCAGCTCGGGGAGGTCGTCGTACCGGAGGAGGTCGGCGAGCAGCTGTCGCGTGAAGACGACGCTCCCGGCGCCGACGAACACGATGCGGGTCATGGGAAGCCCTTCGTTCGGGGTACCGCCGAGGGACGACGGTCGGGGCCACCCGGCGGGTGGCAGAGGGCACGGAGGGGTGGGAGGTCACGCGTCCCGACGCGGGCTCCTGCGGCGTCCGGGTGCGCGGCCTCGACGGGGTTCGCCGGCCGGGCCCCACGGTAGGGCGCGGTGGGCACGACCACCACGCAGCCTCGCGAAACGCGCAGGACGAGTGCGCGTTCGGGCGTGGAGCGCTCAGGCGATGAGGACCTCGACCCCGGCCGCGGCGATCTGCTCGAGCGCCTCCGCCGGGGCGTGCTCGTCGGTCACCAGGACCGACACGTCGCCGATGTCGGCCATCCGCGCCATCGTCTGCCGCCCGACCTTCGAGCCGTCGCACACCACGACCACGCGGTCGGCGTGCGTCACCATCACGCCGTTCGTCCGCGCCTCGGTGTCGTCGTGCGTGGTGACGCCGCCGGCCGCGCTGATGCCGTCCGTGCCGAGGAACGCCGTCGTCACCTTGAACGCCGCGAACGCGGCCTCGGCCAGGGGACCGACGGCCTCGAGCGAGGTGGCGCGGAGCGTGCCGCCGGTCAGGATCGTCTTCACCCGCGGGCTGCGCGAGACCTCGAGCGCGATGGTCACGGCGTTCGTGATCACCGTCAGACCGTTCCGGTCGCCGAGGGCCCGCACGACCTCCTTCGTGGTGGTCCCCCCGCTGACCGCGACGGCCTGTCGCCCCGGGGGCAGGAGCCGTGCGGCGAGCCGACCGACCGCGCGCTTGGCGGCGTCGGCTTCCGAGGCCCGCATCACGACGGGCAGCTCCGGGAGCGCGCCGACCGACTCGACCCGGCCGTAGCTGCGCACGACGAGACCGCGCGCCTCGAGCTCGCCGAGGTCGCGTCGGACCGTGGCCGCCGAGACGCCGCAGGCCCGGATCAGCTCGTCGGTGCTCGTCGAGCCCTGCTCGCGCACCCGCTCGAGGATGTCCCGCATCCGGTCCCGCCGCTTGCGGCCGACGTCCGGCGAGTCGTTGTCCATGGACCCATCATCCGCCAGAACGATCACTGCGAATGACCGGAGTGATCGTTGTGGCAGCGGAAGTGATCGGTCGTTGCCGACACTGGGTCCGGACGCGGCGCCGGACGGTGCCGCGTCGGCAGCGCCGCCGACCGCGGCGCACGCACCAGGAGAACCACGTGAACCCCATCACTGCGCTCGTCGCTCGCCACCGTGCCGGATCCGGTGAGGGCATGTACTCGGTCTGCTCGGCGAACCCCTACGTCCTGCGGGCCTCGATGCGCCAGGCGCTGGAGGACGACGCGCCCCTGCTCGTCGAGGCGACCTCCAACCAGGTCGACCAGTTCGGCGGGTACACCGGCATGACCCCCGCGGACTTCCGGGCCGCGGTGCTCGACCTCGCCGAGGCCGAGGGCTTCCCGGCCGACCGGCTCGTCCTCGGCGGCGACCACCTCGGCCCGAACACGTGGCAGGACCGCCCGGCCGCCGAGGCGATGCCGCTCGCCGTCGACCTCGTCCGCGCCTACGTCACCGCTGGCTACACGAAGATCCACCTCGACTGCAGCATGCCGCTGCAGGGCGAGGTCGCCCCGCTGACCGACGCGGTCGTCGCCGAGCGGGCCGCCGTGCTGCTCGCCGCCGCGGAGTCCGCCGCCACCGACGCCGGGATCGACCGCGACGGCATCGTCTACGTCATCGGCACCGAGGTCCCGACCCCCGGCGGGGCGAAGGAGACGCTGCACGACCTCGAGCCGACCCCGGCGACGGCCGCGGTCGGGACGCTCGACGTGCACCGCGCAGCGTTCGAGCGCGCCGGCCTCGCCGACGTGTGGCCGCGCGTCGTCGCCCTCGTCGTGCAGCCCGCGGTGGAGTTCGACCACCTGCAGGTCATCGACTACGTGCCCGAGGCCACGACCGCGCTGCAGGAGGTCATCGAGGCGACGCCCGGACTCGTGTACGAGGCCCACTCGACCGACTACCAGACGCCCGAGGCGCTCCGTGCCCTGGTCGACGACCACTGGGCGGTGCTCAAGGTCGGCCCCGGCCTGACCTTCGGGCTCCGCGAGGCGCTGTTCGCCCTCGACGCCGTCGAGGCGGAACTCGTCCCGGACGGCAGCGCGGTCGACCTGCGCAGCGTCGTCGAGCGTCGGATGCTCGCGGAGCCGGACCGCTGGGAGCGCTACTACGAGGGCGACGCGCACGAGCAGCGCATCGCCCGCACCTACAGCTACAGCGACCGCATGCGCTACTACTGGCCGGACCCGGAGATCACCGCCGCGACCGAGGCGCTCGTCCGCAGCCTCGACGAGGTCGGCATCCCGCTCCCGCTGCTGAGCCAGTACCTGCCCGTGCAGTACGAGCGGGTCCGCGAGGGCCTGCTGCCGAACCGTGCCGAGGACATCGTGCTCGACCGCGTCCGCGACGTCCTGCGTCCGTACGCCGCCGCCGTCGCCCCGCGCGCGCAGGCCACCGGCACGGTCACCACCACCACCAGCAAGGAGTCCCTGTGACCACCACCGCCCCCGTCCGCGCCGACGAGACCGCGACCCACCGCGAGATCCTGCAGCAGCCCGACAGCTGGCAGCGCCTCGTCGCGTCGCTCGACGACCGCCGTGCCGCGCTCGACGCCTTCCTGCAGCCGCTGCTCGCCGACGAGGACCTGCGCATCGTGCTCACCGGGGCCGGCACCTCGGCCTTCGTCGGGGACATCGCGAGCGTCGACCTGCGCCGCCACCTCGGCCGTCGCGTCGAGTCGATCGCCACGACCGACATCGTCGCCGACCCGCACGGCTCGCTCGGCGACCCCGGCCGGGTGCTCCTGGTCTCGTTCGCCCGCTCGGGCAACAGTCCGGAGAGCGTCGCAGCGACCCGCGTCGTCGACGACGTCGCGCCCGGTGCGCACCACCTGGTCGTCACCTGCGACCCCACGGGCGCCCTCGCCCGCGAGCACCGCGGGCAGGACCGGTCCTTCGTCCTCGACATGCCGGCCGAGACGAACGACACCGGCTTCGCGATGACGTCCAGCTTCTCCACGATGCTCCTCGCCGTCCTCCTGGCCTTCCGGCCGGAGCTCGTGACCGGCACCGGCGCGCTGGTCGCGGCGGCACGGACGATCGCCGGCCTGGAGGCACGGATCGCCTCGCTCGCGGAGGGCACCGAACGCGTCGTGTACCTGGGCAGCGGAGCGCTGCAGGGCCTGGCACGCGAGTCGGCGCTGAAGCTGCTCGAGCTCACCGCCGGCGGGGTCGTGTCGTTCTTCGACACCCCGCTCGGCTTCCGGCACGGCCCGAAGGCCGTCGCGGGTGCGCACACCCTGGTGGTCGTCTACGGCTCGTCGGACCCGTACACGGCGCGGTACGACGCGGACATCCTCCGGGAGCTCCGCGCGGACGGAGCCGTCCGGGTCGTCTCGGTCAGCGGGGACGCGGACGACGAGCGTTCCTTCCCGCTCGACGACCTGGCGGGCCTCGACGACGCGTTCCGCAGCGTCGCCCTGGTCGGCTTCGCCCAGCTCCTCGCCCTCGCCACGTCCGTCGCGCACGGGTGCACGCCGGACAACCCGTTCCCGGGCGGCACGGTCAACCGCGTCGTCCAGGGCGTGACCATCCACGACCACCGCGCGGGAGCTGCACGGGCATGACCGTCTTCCTCGGCATGGACGGCGGCGGCACCAAGACCGCGTTCCTGCTCACCGACGGCGAGGGCACCACGCTCGCCGAGTCGCGGCAGCCGGCCTCCTCCTGGTTCGACGCGGGGACCGGTCTCGTCGGCGACGTCGTCCGTGCGGGCGTCGACGCGGTGACGTCGGCGGCCGGCATCACCCCGGCGGACATCACGTTCGCGCACTTCGGCATCCCTGGTCACGGGGAGTCGAGTCGTGACACCCCCGTGCTCGACGCCCTCCCCGCCGACGTGCTCGGACACGACCGGTACTCCTGCGGCAACGACATGGTCGGCGGCTGGGCCGGATCGCTGGCCGGCCGCGACGGCGTCAACGTGATCGCCGGCACCGGGTCGATGGCCTACGGCGAACGCGGCGGCACCGCGCACCGCGTCGGCGGTTGGAGCGAGGTGTTCGGCGACGAGGGGTCCGCGTACTGGGTCGCCGTCCAGGGGCTCAACGCCTTCTCGCGGATGGCGGACGGCCGACTCCCCCGGGGTCCGCTGCACGCACTCGTGCGCGAGCGGGTCGGGGTGACCGAGGACCTCGACCTGATCGGTGTCGTCATGGACGAGTGGGGCGCGGACCGCGGCACCGTCGCCGACCTGGCGAAGGTGGTCGTCGCGGCCGCCGACGCCGGCGACGACGCTGCTGCCGACGTCCTGCACCGCGCCGCCGCGGAGCTCACGACCCTGGTCGGCACGACGGTCCGCGCGCTCGGCTTCCCCGCCGACGAACCGGTCCCCGTGTCGTACTCCGGCGGGCTCTTCCGGGCGCCGCGGTTCCGCGAGGCCTTCGCCACCGCACTGCTCGCCGAGGACACGACCCTCGAGCTCGTCGAACCCCGACACGATCCGACCGTCGGCAGCGTCCTGGTCGCGATGCGCCGGGCCGGGGCACCGATCCCCGAGCGGTTCACGGCGGAGACGGTCCCCGCCAGCTCCAGCGCCGCCCGCTGACACCACGCACCGACACCAGGCATCGACACCACGCGCCGACACCACGAGGAGACCACCCGTGCAGCACATGTTCGAGTTCGACGGCCTCCGGGTGCCCGCGAACGTCTCCGGACCACCGCGCCGGACGGCGGACGGGTGGCTCGTCCCGGCGGGCCCCGTCGCGCTGCTCCACCCCTTCGGGCACCGCGCCGAGTTCTACCGGCACGGCTGGAACTCGTGGAGCCCGAGCGGGTGGACGCGGGTCGACGGCGACACCATCGGGATCAAGGACAGCCCCGAACGCCTGCTGACCGCCGACGACGCCGCGAACGAGACACCGCACGCGCACTCCGGCAGCGCGGTGGGTGCGGTGACCGGTCCGGACGGCGGCACCCTCCTCGTCGGGGCGCTCGGGCTCGGTACCCCGCGGGTCGGCGCCGACGGCAACGTCCTGTGGGCGTCGAGCGAGCAGGACGACGCGGAGTGGTTCGTCGCGTACGGCGCCGAGCAGGACGTCTTCGCCGCGTACGCCGACCGGGTCTCCGAGCGCCTCGGTCGCCGGACGGCCCGCGCCGGCACCGTGTGGAGCAGCTGGTACTCGTACTACGAGGACATCACCGAGGACCGGATCGCGCGGGCGGCCGCCGACCTCGAGGGCTACCCGGTCGACGTCTTCCAGATGGACGACGGGTGGGAACCCATCGTCGGCGACTGGACGGCGGGGCCCGACTTCCCGAGCGGGATGGCGGCGACCGCACGGACCATCGCGCGCCACGGCTTCCGTCCGGGCATCTGGCTCGCGCCGCTGATCGCCCTGCCCGGCTCGACGATCGCCACCGAGCGCCCCGACCTGCTCGTCGCGGGTGACGACGGCCGTCCGCTCGTCACCGGGCACAACTGGGGGTCGCACTACCACTCGCTCGACACGACGAACCCGGAGGTGACCGACCACCTCCGCGGGGTGTTCGACCGGATCACCGCGGACGGCTACAGCTACCTGAAGCTCGACTTCATGTACGCCGGGGCGATCGCCGGGCACCGACACGTCGACCTGCCCCGCGAACAGGCCTACCGGCAGGCGATCGAGCACATCCGAGCCACCGTCGGCGACGATGTCTACCTGCTCGGGTGCGGGGTCCCGATGATCCCCTCGGTCGGGGTGTTCGACGGAGCCCGTGTCGGACCGGACGTCGCGCCGTTCTGGGACAACGCCGAGCGGGTGGGTGACCCCTCCGGCGAGGGCGCCCGCAACGCGCTGGTGTCCTCGGTCAACCGGGTGTGGATGCGGCGGCTGTACGAGGTGGACCCCGACTCGGTCTACTTCCGCAGCGAGCGGAACCTGCTCGGCGCGGACGAGCGTCGAGCGCTGCAGGACACCGCGGCGGTCCTCGGGTTCCGGTCGACGTCCGACCCCGTCGACTGGCTCCGACCGGAGGAGCATTCCGAGGCCGCGGACTGGCTCGGCGGGAGCGCGGTGGTCGAGCAGGTCGGCCGGTACGTCTTCCGCCTCGACGACCGGGTGGTCGACCTCACCCCGTACGTCACGGGCGAGCACGCGGTCGACGCGGCGTCCTTCATCGGCTGACCGGCCGGCGGTCGTCGTCCCTCAGACGGTGACGACGACCTTGCCGGCGATCCGCCCGGCCGCGCCCGCGGCGTGCAGCGCCGGGAGGTCCTCGAGCCGGATGCGCCGGGTGACCTCGACCGTCAGCTGCCCGGCGTCGACGAGCGCGACGAGCTCGGCCAGGCGCCCGCGGTCCGGCAGGACGAACACCGTGGCGGCGCGGACGCCCCGGGACTCGTCGTCCGGCGTCGCCATGAACGCCGTGGTGCTCACCACGACCCCGCCGTCACGCACGGCGGCGACGAGCGCCCGGAACTGCTCCGGCTCGATCGGCGCGAGGTTCAGCAGCACGTCGACCGGCTCGTCGACCGCCGCCAGGACGTCGGTCGTGGTGTGGTCGATCACCTGCTGGGCCCCCGCGGCGCGGACCGCGTCGGCGCTCCGCGGGCTCGCGGTGGCGACCACGTGCACGCCGGCACGGACGGCGAGCTGGATCGCGTACTTCCCGACCACGCCACCGGCGCCGTTGATCAGCACGCGCTCGCCCGCCTCGAGGCGACCCTCGTCGAACAGTGCCTGCCATGCCGTCAGCGCCACCGACGGGAGTGCCGCGGCGTCCACCAGCGGGACGCTCGTCGGGGCGGCGACCAGTGCCTCCGCGGGTGTGACGACGTACTCGGCGGCACCGCCGTCGCGTTCCATCGGCAGGAACCCGACCACCGCATCGCCCACGGCGAGGCCGTCGACGCCCTCGCCCAGCGCGGCGACCGTGCCGGACACGTCGTAGCCGGGCACGTGCGGCAACTGGACCGGGATCGGCAGGAACCCGCCGCGCATGCCGTTGTCGGCGGCGTTGTAGGCGGAGGCGGTGACCTGCAGCAGCACCTCGCCCGCACCCGGTGCCGGGCGCTCGACGTCCTCGATCCGCAGGACCTCCGGACCGCCGACCTCGTGGAACCGCACTGCCTGCATGGTGTCCTCGTTCATCGTCTTCCCTTTCATCGTTTGCTTCGAATTCGAAGCGATAGGTTGACCGTACACCTGCTTCGAGTTCGAAGCAACAGGTAGGATCGGGTCATGGTCTCTCCCCCGTCGGCGCTCACCCCGACCCAGCTCGGCGCGTACCTGTCGTTCACCGAGGTCGCGGCCCTGCTGCGCCCGGCCGTCGAGCAGCAGCTCCGCGACGCCGGCGAGCTCAGTCACGTGCAGTTCCAGCTGCTCGCCCGGCTGGGCGATGCGCCGGACGGGCGGCTGCGGATGACCGACCTGGCGGACGGGGTCGTCTACAGCCGCAGCGGACTGACCTACCAGGCACAGGTGCTCGAGCAGCGCGGGCTCGTCACGCGGGGACCGTCACCCGACGACGAACGGAGCACCGTGGTCTCCCTCACCGACGCCGGGCGCGACGCGCTCGCCACCGTGCTGCCCGGGCACATCGCGACGGTGCACGGACTGCTGTTCGCGCACATCAGCGACGACGACGCCGCGCAGCTGGGGGACGTCCTCGGGCGGATCAGCGGGCACCTGCGGCAGCACCCGCCGCGGTCGGCGGGGCGGGTGCGGCGGAAGACGGCGGGCGACTCGACGTGACGACTGCCGGACGGGAGGCGCGGGGCGGGCTGCCCCCGCGCCTCCCGTCCGGCAGTGGCGAGCCGACAGGCGTCCGGTCCGGCCCGAACAGGGGCCTGCGGTGGCCCGGGCCGCCTCAGTAGCCTCGCCGCGTGGAGCACCTGCCGACGAGGACGTCCGTGCACGTCGTGCGGGCGCAGATGCGGACAGGCGGGTCGCTCGAGGCGGCGCGCTGGGTCGGTCTCGGTCTCGTGGTCAGCGGCGTCCTGCTCACCGTGGTCGGATCGGGTCTCGTCGCCCTCCTCGGTGCGCTCCCGATCGTCGGCGGTGGCGGGCTGTACCTCGTGGCGACCGTCCGCTGGTGGGACCTCGCCGTCGACACGGCACTGGCGATCGGTGCGCAGGACGACCGCTCCGCTCGGACACCGGCGTGGCGCCCGACCGTCTCCGTCGCCGACGTGCGCAGCGCCAGACGGGGCGCGCTGTGGCTCGGTGCGAGCCTCTCGGTCCTGGCGCTCGTGGCCGGGGTCGGCAGCTGGGCGATCCCGACGCTCGAGCCGGACCGGCCTCAGGCGGTCCTCCAGGACGCGGCCGCCGAACCCCTGCCGATGCCCACACCGACCACGACGTCGACACCGACCGGTGGCGCACCTCGCGGCGCGCGCGGTCTCCCCGTCGCACCGTTCGCCGTCGAACGCGGGGCCGTGCGCATCGCGCAGTTCGACGAGGAGGACGCGTGGGCAGCGGTCTGCGAAGCGGCCATGGGCGACTCCGACTGCCTGGCGTGGGGCATCGTCGCCTCGATCGAGTGCGACCTGCACGTGACGATCGGCTTCGCGGACAGCGAGACCGGGCCGGTCACGCGTACCCAGGAGCGGTCGGTCCGCGTCCGGCCCGGGACCCCCGCGTTCCTGGCCTCGGTCGCATCGGAGCAGTGGAGCGGCATCGAGGCCGCCGGGTGTCGGCCGCGGCCGGAGATCGACGACCACGTCGCGACCTGGTTCCCCACGCAGGACCACGAGGCACAACCCGAGGGGTGCTGGAGCCTCGGCTGCATCGGGTTCGATCTCATCCCGGACCGGGACTGCCCGTCGGCGGACGTGCAGTTCTCCGTGTTCGACGACTACGGCCGGCTCGGCAACCCGCACGACCTCGTGGTCTCCGTCGACCTCCACGCCGACGAGCCCCTCACCGTGTGGGCCGGTGGGGTCGAGAGCTTCGAGGGGGATGCCGTGCTCACCCGGATCTCGTGCGTCGCAGCGCCAGACGACGACTCGACACCCTCCTCGATCGAGGGAGTGGCCGCGTCACGGACGACGCTCGGGGCGACCATGACGACGAGAACGAGCTCGAACCCAACGTCGATGCGTCCGAAACGCGCTCGCGCGGCCTCCGCATCGACACCGTCCTCACCGAAGAGGAAGTGCTCGCGTCTGAGGTAGCACCACCGGTGCGTCGCTCGTCACCTCCACCCTCGGTCATGCGAACGATGTGGTCGACCGCCGGTGCAACCGAGGCAGGGCCTGCTCGAGCTGCTCTTCGCTGCTGAGTTCGTCGCCGAGGGCCCCGACCCGCAGTTCACCTCCGCGCTGTTGCGCACGAAGGGTCTCGAGCACGACGTCGGTGCACGGAGCGCACCGGGCAGGCAGGCAGGACGACCGGACGAGGCGGTGCTGCAGCTGGACAGCCCAATGGGGTGCCACCCTGAGAGTGACACCCCGCTGGGCCTTCCTCCGAACTGCCTACTTCCCCGTCGAGCAGGACTTGTAGTACGTCCCCGCGCCGAGGCCGGTACCGGTGGGGTAGTTCCACTGGCAGTACACCTGAGCGCTCGCGACGTTCTTCCCGAAGTCCGTCGCTGCGTGCCCCATCCCGCTCGTGGACCCTGCCGGTCCGTACGAGACAGTGATCTTGGCCGTGAGGAAGTCCAGCTGGAGCTTCATGTTCGAGTAGCGGAACGTCTTCCGAGCCGAGTGGTGAACCTCGTTCCGGAACGAACCCCCGGAGTAGTACGACGAGTACGTCACCGCCTGTGCCGTCATCGGCTCCGTGAACACCATCAGCAGCGCAGCAGCCGCGGCGAGGACGCTGCCGAACGCGGTCTTCTTCAGCGTGCGCATCCCGATCAGTCCAGCTCGCTCGGGTCAGGCGTCTCGAACGGCAGCAGCTGCACGTCGCTGCCCTGCGAAGCCGTCGTGGCGAGGAGCCGCTGCTCTGACTGCGCAGCCGGGGCGTACGGGTCGACGAGGACGACGTTGTCGTTCCCGGCCGCCTTCTCCGCTGCTGAAGCAATCGACGCAGGCGCCTTTGCCGTCTTCACCTTGTCCGGCACCAGGTAGGCGCGAACCGCGGTCGCCTTTGTGACGACCTGGATGCCGACACCGTGCTCGGTCAGCAGTGTCTTCGACCCGCAGGTCACGCCGACGTACGGCTCGGGCTCGTCGGACGCGACAGCGGCCACCAGACAGACCTCGCCATGGTTGTTCAGCGCCGCCCAGTAGCGAGCCTCAGACGTGGAGGACACGAGCCGGCTCGTGGACGCGTCGAAGAGCTCGGTCTGGCCGAGCGGAGTTGCATCCGCCGGCGTGCTGACCTTTGACAACACGTTCAGCGACTTGGACCACTTCGCGGCGTCGGCTTTGACGGCCGCTTGCGGCGCGGGCGCCGCCTCGGTTGCCGCGGTTGCTCCGGTTGCGAACGCGATCGCGCCGGCGATGCCGAGCACGACTGCGGACACGGCCATGGAGTTCTTTGTTGACTTCTTCATGGTTCCCCCTCAGTACTTGACTTTGCAGGTCAGCGAAATGTTGTCCGCTGTGCCACCGCTCGGCATTCGGAACTGGCAGTACGTACCGGTCTTCTGCTTCGGAACGGTGTAGTTGACGGTTCCGTAGCCCTCGTAGGACGCGTGGCTTCGAACGGTCGCGCGCGCCACGAATATGCTGCCCGGTACTGAGACTGATCCGCCCACCGTCGAGTACGTTCCCGACTCGTGGATTGAATTCGTGAACGTCTTGGCGTTGAAGTACGTCTTCGTTGCTGCCTGGGCTTGAAGCGGCGTCGCGATGATCAGACCCAGAGCTACAGCTGTTGACACTCCGGCCAGAAGAGCGCCTCGCTTGCTTTGTTGCATCTGAACCCCCTTTCAGTTTCGATGAGTCTGACTCAACTGCTGGGGTACTTAGATAGAGGCGCTTCTACCTACAGAACATGTACCCCGGTCGGACGGCATCTTCCCCGGACAGGCACACGGGCCTAAGGTGGCTGGCACAGCGAACAATCAGTAGGAGACCCCGATGCTGCGAGCCCTCAAAGCCATAGGACGCACCACACTCCTCGCGCTGCAAACCCTCTTCGGCGTTCTCAGCTCCCTCGGGTCCGGGGGCGCAACCCCGCCAGGAACGTCGCCCGCAACGGACACCAAGAAGCGCGACGAATACCGTCCCTGAGTCACCGCGCCACCCATCAACACCTGACTCCTCAAGAGTCGTCAGATCGGCGAGCCCCACGCCGCCCCGAGCCCGTTCTTCACTCGCAGGTCGTCAGGTAGCGCCGGTCGACGCGCCTCGGTGACACGGAGGATGTCCTCCTGCACCTGTAGTTCTCGAATCCCCTCGCGCTGATCTGGAGCTTCAGCAGCGCATCGCAGTGGCGAAGCCTGTTGGCGGAGCCTGACGTGACAGCTTGCGCTTCGCTGCGCACACTCGAGGAAGGGGCGAGTGCGCCTCGGACTTCGGGTCGGACGCACTCTGGCTGGAAACGGGCGTCAGCCGCAGGGCAGCGGCTCGGCGCAGATGCCTGTGGTTGGGCGGGAGTGCGGCCGGGGCCAGCAACATGCATCGCTGGCGATCTCGAAGCGTTCGGATGCCCGCGGGTGCTCCCGGAAGGACGTGCGTCCACGCAACTGTCCGTCCGGTAGCCGATCGAGGCGCGACCCGGCGTCCTTCTCCGACGGGCCGGTCCGACCGCGCACAGGGCCCGACATGGCCAACATCGCGCACGCTGCATCGCCCATGCAACACACCCGGCGATCGCCGCACTACGACTTCTCGAACGCCGACTTCGTTCGGATGCTGCTTGCTGCAGCGGGCGCTCTCCGCATCGTGGGAGGACGTCACGATCGGTATCGCCGGTCCCCGCGTGGGGAAGACGATCTCGCTGGTCGTCCCGGCGATCCTCGCCGCCCCGGGCCCGCTGCTGACGACGTCGAACAAGTCCGACGCGGTCGAGACGACGCGGAAGCTCCGTGACGAGGTCGGCACGACGTGGGTGTTCGACCCGCAGGAAGTCGTCGACGAACAGCCGACGTGGTGGTGGAACCCGCTCTCGTACGTCACGGACGACACCACGGCCGCGAAGCTGGCCGGACACTTCGCCGCCGGCTCCCGGGAGCCCGGCGACAAGGGCGATGCGTTCTTCGACCCGGCCGGTAAGGACCTCCTCGCCGGCATGCTCCTCGCCGCGGCGCTGGACAACCGGCCGATCACCGACGTGTTCACGTGGCTGACTGATCCCGACAACCGCGAGATGGTGTCCGTGCTCCGCCGCGGCGAGTACGACCTGATCGCGGACGACGTCGAGAGCCAGTCCCGCACGTCCCCGAAGCAGCGCGACGGCGTCTACGGCACCGCCCGGAAGATGGCGGCGTGCTTGAAGAACAGCCGCATCGGCCGGTGGGTGACCCCGCTCGGCGGCAACATGGCTGGCGATCGTCGGCCGCAGTTCAGCCACGACGAGTTCGTGCGGGGCACGGACACGCTGTACTCGCTGTCCAAGGAGGGTGAGGGCACCGCGGCGCCGCTGGTGACCGCGCTGACCGTCGCCGTCGTCGAGGCCGGGGAACGGCTCGCCAAGACGCAGCCCGGCGGCCGGCTCAAGACGCCGCTGCTGTGCATCCTCGACGAGGCCGCGAATGTCTGCCGGTGGAAGGACCTCCCGGACCTGTACTCGCACTACGGGTCGCGGGGGATCCCGATCATGTCGATCTTCCAGTCCTGGTCGCAGGGCGTCGACGTGTTCAGCCTCGCCGGGATGCGCAAGCTCTTCTCCGCCGCCAACGAGGTCGTGTACCTGGGAGGTGTGAAGGAGACCGAGTGGCTGCGGGAACTGTCGGAGCTGATCGGTGACTACGACCACGAGACGGTGTCGTACTCGATGAACAAGGGCGTCCGGTCCACCAATGTGCAGAACAACCGTCGGCGAATCCTCGACACCTCGGAACTCGCCGAGCTGCCCCGTGGCCGCGCGATCCTCCTGGCATCGGGTCTGCGGTCGTCGATGATCCGCACGGCGCCCTGGTACGAGGGTGCGGACGCGGACAAGGTGAAGGCGTCGATCGCGGCGTACGACGTCGGCGAGCGGGTCGAACGGACCGCGTCGACGGCTGCTGCGACCGCCACCGTGCCTGCTGAGGGCAACCCGTGGCTGAACGCGTCGACGGTCAAGCCGCTCGAGGCGGAGGACGGACGGTGAGCATGGTCGCGGAGTGGGACGGGCACGTGGAGGATGTCGACGACGCGGACACGCTGCCGTCGGAACCGGAGACGTTCTACGGCTCCGCCGACGAGTTCGTGCGCGAGTTCCTGGTTGTCACCTACCGGCGGGAACCGCGACGACGGAGCGACCGGGATGAGCGTGTGGTGGCGCGACCACGCCGATCACCACATGGGCGTCTTGATGAGCCCGGCGGGTCCGTTTGGCAAGTCGTCGGGCACGACGGACCCGGGGGAGCCGTTGCCGTACATGGCACCGCCGCCAGGGCTGTTCGTTGACGTTCGCACCATCGCTAACTGATGACTGTGGGCAACCGACCGGAGCCAGCGTCGCCGACGCACAGGAGGGCATGACATGGCCGGCCTTATCGTCATGGCAACGATCTTCGGCATCTTGGGCACGGTGATGGGCATCGTGGGGACCTTCGTGGGGGTTCGCTCGTCGAGTGCCCGTCGCTACGCTGAACGTGGCGCTGACGCAGCTGCCTTATGAGGAGCCCTCGGCACGAGAGAGACGAGCCGTTTTTTCACGGAGCACAGCGACACAGCGCTGCGCATCGAACTGAGCCGAGTGGTTCGGGAGAGCGCAGCGGTCGACGCCAAGCAGTACCCAACGCCCGCAGGCAATGAGGCGGTCCGAACGCTCTCGGCGGCCTATGCCCTGCTCTTCGGTGCTTTCGGGACCATCTGGCTGGCCATCGCACTTACGGAACACGGTCAGCAGAGGACCGCGGACCTCGTTCTCGCTGCCGTATGCCTGATGCTGGCTGCCCTCATCGGTGCGCTCGCGCTGACGTTGGCTGATCGGCTTCGGCGACGAAACGAAGCGCGAGAGCTCTCAGGAACCCCTGGGCGAGAGCGCTTCTTCGCGTCGGTACACGACACATTGAACGACCTTCAGCGGCAGAAGGCTGCGCGCCGAGCGAAGCGCGAAGCCCGACCTTAGCCCGGTGGCGAACGAGTCGAACGAGCTACGCTCGTGTCGTGGTGAGACGGCGCTGGCTCCGACTTGCGGTTGGCGCCGTCGGAGCCGTCTCTGCGGTCATTGGCTTCGCCCTGGCGTTCGGTGGACCAACCCGCGGCATCTCAGGTCTTGTCGTCGCCGCTGGTCTGGTGCTGCTGCTCGGAGCTATCTTCCCGGGGCTGCTCTGGGGTCGACGCGGCAGGGACCAGTGAGTTGAAGGCTCATCACCGAGCCTCGTAGTGGACCGCTTTAGGCCGCTCAGGTGTCCTTGCCGAAGCGGGGAAGTCGGCGCTTGAGAGCGCCACGAGCACTGCTCTGCGCTTCGCTCGGACCCGTCGCGACCTGCTCCTCATTCAGGAGGTAGGCGCGCATCTGCTCGAGGCGGGTTGTGAGCGTTGCCGTATCGATGAGATATAGCGGCCTCGCTGTGGCGGCAGATGCGGGCGTTCGAGTCATCACCCCGATGGCGACCAGCGCGTCAATGTGCTCCTGCGCTGCAGCCTTGGTGATGCTCAGCGTCTCTGCGATCTCGTCCGCTGCTCGAGGCGTTGCCATCCCACTGAGCGAGCGGATGATCATTGCGCGTGTCACGCCGCTCAGTCCACCGATGACGTCGAGGACGGAGGGTTCCGCGGTTGCTTCGCTCATAGAGCCATGATGGCTGCTGCTCGCCTTGGAAGGACGGCAACCTGCGCCGAAGCCTGGATTAGCAGCTGCTCTTGAGGGTCCGTGTAGTCTGATTTCGCCCGCCGCCGGAACGGGTGGGGCCGGCTGATCAGCGAGCTCTCCACCTTCTGATCGAGACTCCTCCTTGAAGCGACCACCGCAACCTTCCGCCGCCTCTCGGCCCGCGGTGATCGAGCCTGACCAGTCATCAGTTCGCCCGCCGGTCACTGGCCGCGAGTGGACCGTGGTTGGGTCCTTGACTGCAGCGTTTTTCGCGGTGTTGCTGTGTTGGGCGATCATCACGCCGCTGTTCCAGGCAGCGGATGAGGTCCAGCACGTCGACGCTGTCCTCCACCTCGCACTTGGCTACACGTGGCCGGACCCGGGCACCATGCATCTCCTGGCGTCGTCCGCTGCAGCGTTCGCCGATCCGCAGCAGGTGTCGGGGCAGACGTGGGGACAGTTACTGCAGCAGTATCCGGGGCAGCTGCACACCTTCACCGCGGTACCCAACGTCTCCGTCATCAACCAGATGTCGCAGCATCCGCCGACGTGGTACTTCATCGAGGCCGGCTTCCTGCATCTGATTGGGTTCGAGAACCTGCGGTGGGATCACGCAGTGCTGGCGATGCGGCTGCTCAGCATTCTCTGCACGGCGGCACTGCCGCTACTGGCTTGGGCAAGTGTGCGGCGTCTGACTCGTTCTCCTCGTGCTGCGGTTGTTGCCGCGACCGCGGTCCTGGGCATCCCGCAGGTCGCGGTGGTCGGGTCGACCGTGACCAATGACGCTCCCGTGCTGCTGCTGAGCGGGGTGGTGACGCTGCTCGCGGTTCGCGTCCTGACCGGGGACAGCCGCCTGGTCACGACGGTGCTGCTCGGCGTGGTTCTTTCGGCGATGATCTGGATGAAGGGCACGGCCCTTCCGGTGATCCCGTTCGTCGCAATCGCGATCTTTGTTGGCGTGTACCGCGCTCGAGGGCTTCGCACGGCGGTCCTGTGGACAGCTCTTGCGGCGGCGGTTTCAGCTGGAACGGGAGCCTGGTGGTGGGTGCGGAACCTGCTGGTGTACGGCGCAATCCAGCCCGAGGGGTTCGTGTCCCGGAAGCCGATCCCGTTCCCTGACGGGCAGGGACCGGACTTTCCGACCTACGTCGCGACGCTCTGGACGCGGCTGTCGGAGACGTTTTGGGGGAGTCCCGGCAGGACCGCGCAGTACCCGATGTCGCAGATCCTCGTTGAGGTCGGGACGGTCCTCGCGATCGGCGTCATCGTGCTGTTCACCTTCCGGCGCCGAGATGACCTGCCGACGATCGCGGTGATCGCGGTGCTTCCGGTCACCTTCCTCCTGATCGAAACGACGAAGGCATGGACGGGCTACCAGAAGATGGGTGTGGTCGGTGGCACCCAGGGCCGCTACTACTTCCCCGCGCTGATCGCCTTGATCACTCTCAGCGCCGTGGCGTGGCGTCGACTCCCACGCACGCAGTCTGGTCGTAGCGCACTCGCGACGGGGCTGTCGGTGGCCTTCGGTCTCATCGCGCTTTACGGGATCGCGTTCGACTACCGGACGTTCTGGGAGAACCGCGCCACTGCGATCACCTCGAACGGTCTTGCCGCATTCTTTCAGCAAGCGAATGCTCCCGGCGGTGTGGCGCTGTTCTGCGTCGCCGTCGCGATCGCCGGGCTCACCGTCGGGATCTTGTACAGCCGCCGACTGCCTGTAAGGGAGGCCGTATGAGCGCTCCGGCCGATACGCGCCGACCCAGCGGGTCGAAGTGGTTCCGGCTTCGTGGCTCCGCCACGACGGTGCTTGTAGCGATGATGTTCGCGTGGGTCGGGCTGATGCTGGTGTGGGCGCTGGTGCTTCCAATGGGAGGCGCTCTTGCCGAGGCAAACACGCTCGACGCGGTGTTCCGCCTCGCACTCGGAGGCGGGTGGCCGACCGACGGTCAGCATCATGCGCTCAGCGCGACACGGTGGATTCTGTCGGAGGGGTACGCAACGCCAGCGTCGACGCACAGCAGCGTCGCGGAGCTGCTTCGCGCGCACCCGGGTCAGGCACCTGACGTCGTCACTGCGTCGCAGAACCCGGCAGCTGGGTACTGGGTGAACGCGTTGGCGCTCCGGGTGTCAGGGTGGGCATCCCTGCGCTGGGATGAAGCGGTCCTGCTGCTGCGCATCATCAATGTCGTGTTGCTGGCTCCGCTGCCGGCGCTGGTCTTCGCGACCGCTCGACGGTTCTCATTGTCGCCGCTCACCGCTGCGATCGCACCGGTGCTGCTCTTCGCGGTTCCGCAGCTCGCGCAGACCGGTGGCACGGCGAACATGCTGGCGCTGCCGACGCTGCTCAGCGCTGTGGCGGTGTGGCTCGGAGTCCGCATGTGGACCGGTGACCGCTCATGGTGGACCTCTGCCGGGTTAGCGGTAGTCGCGGCGCTGGCGGCGGTAGTCAGCACCAGCGGTCTCCTCGTCCCGGTGTTCGCGCTCCTCTGTGTCGGGATTGCCGCCGGTCGGGATGCCCGCCGGCGAGCTCTCGACGCCGGGCTTGTCCTCGTCTTCGGCGGTGTCGCCGTCGTGAGCGCGCTGCAGCAGTACCTCGGTACAGTGCATCGTGTTGTTGCTGGCACGGCTGATGTGTCGACAGCGCTGCCGCTGGAGTACACCTTCGGCAACGTGATCGACGCGCAATGGGGTGGCCTCAGCTCACTGTTCTGGGGCGGATTCGGACGGAACGCAGCAGCGCTGACGCCGCCACTGATCGCGTTCCTCACCGTCGGCAGCCTCGCCATCATCTGTTGGGCGCTCCTGCGGCGCGAGCGTGCCCTCACCCGGGCGTGGCCGCTGCTGTTGTGGGCGGCGCTCGTCATTGGGGCGGCCCTACTGACCGGGGTCGTCGCTGCACGCTCGGCCCACTCGGTCCTCGCAGGTGACGGGCGGCAGGTGAACCTTGCGGTGACGGCACTTGTGATTGTCGTGGTGCTCGCTGCTCGTGCGATCACCACTACGGCTGAGCGCCGGCAACGAGTCGCTGTGGTCGCGCTGGTGGGCGCACCGCTCATCGCGGCGTATGGATTGAGCGTTGCGTACCAGAGCGCCTATGAGGCATCGCACTTCGCAGTGTCGAAAGCAGGTCTGGCCACGCTAAGTGCGGTGACCCCGCTCGGTTACGCGGGGATTGCAGCCGCCGTCCTCCTGTGGGGGACCGCCACGGTGATCGGCGTCGCGCTCGGAGTGCGGGCAACGCGTCACCGTTTCGATCAGCAGAGCTAGTCTGTGGCAGCGATGCAACCGTCACCGGAAGTCACCAGCAGCGGATCCGAGCCTCAGGCAACCGTCTCCCCGTTCGCAGATGCACCCAACGTGGTCGAGGTCCGGAACGTCTCCAAGAAGTTCACGATCCGTAAGGACAACTCGCTCAAGGAGCGCGTCGTCACGCTCGGCCGCGCCGGCCGACGGCACAGCGAGGACTTCTGGGCGCTCCGTGACGTCAGTCTCGACATCCCGGCCGGCACCACCATCGGGCTGCTCGGACCGAACGGGTCGGGGATCAAAGGGAATATCAATGGTTAGCGTCGGATCATCGAGAACGGTGCGAACAAACTGCTGGAACTGCTCAAACGTCTGGCGATCAGACAGCCGATCCGTTGCCGGGCTCTGCAGCTGCTGCAGCCGGCTCTTAATGCTGCGCCCGTTGAGATCTGGCGCTGCAGTGTCCTCGTCTGAAATAGAACGATTCCCGCTGATTACGACCGCGTAGGGAATCTTGGGGCGCTTCCTCATCAACCAGTCGAGCACGCGGTAGGTGTCTTCACCATTCGAGCCCCCATAGCTACTCGTCAGGAGTCCCGACAGATCGGTCGCGATCCCGGGGGAACCGATTTTCACTGCGAGAGAGGATTGTGTTTACCGGGTAGTGAATCGATCGCACGTACCGGTGCTCGCCATCCCCGACGGGGCGATCCCACGTCGACTCACCGGCTTGCTCCGCTGCAAAGGTCGACGCGATGACGCGTAATACGTTGGGCTTCCCTGCGTTGTTCTGCCCCGCGACAAGGTTGATCTTGCTCAGGGGGTAGAGCTCCGCCGACTTCCCACTTGGGAAGCTGCGAAAGCCGCGAAACGCAAAGCCGTCGATGAAGTTCACGCGTCCAGTCTCGGGGTTTCACCTACCGGACCGTGTCAGACACTCTCATCAGTAGACGGGGCGCATGTCCGGAGGTGGCTAGCGAATCTCCCCGCATGGCGCCGTCGCGCAGCCCGAGCCCTTTCCTTCAGAAGACTCCGGCGAATTAAGCCGATGATGTATCATATGTCAGCTTTGGTTGGTATGAGTTGCTAAGGGTAGGACGTGCACGTACTGGTAGCCGTTGCGCGCCATCGGGCGGTGGAGTCGACGGTGCGTAGTTGCCCAGAGCTGCCCGTGGTATTGCAACGTCTCCGGGGCAGTTCCTCGGAGTGTGAGGGTGATGTCGGGATGACCGGGCTCTTGTAGGACCAACGTCCGAAGGGCCCCTGCGGGATCGAGCGTGACGTGCATCGTTGAATCCGGCATGCGGTTCTCCTTCACTTGCGGCGTTGGCCCAGCTGATGCCACAACGCGCTCACACGGGGCGTTCATCAAACGAACTTGCACTCAAACTGCGCGCAGTGCCATGTGCGGTGGCCGAACGAACTCGGGTACGCAGCTGCCCGGTCAGCCGGACTGTGCCGATGCCGGGACTAACTGATCAAAAGGCGGCGGGCTGGTCAGGAGAGCCAGCAGTTGAACCGTTGCTGCTGTCCGGAGTGAAGTGGACGCGCTCGGCGGCGCGAGTGATGTCTTGGGCGCGAGCTACCTGGGCATCTTGCGCGGTCTGCGCGTCAGCACGTGACTGGCGCATGGCAGTCAGGGCGTCGGTGCTGATCTC
>NZ_JAURUY010000022.1:0-32521 GCF_030803485.1 Curtobacterium sp. 260
GGGCCGCCCCCCCCCGGGGGGGGGGGGGGGGGGGGGGGGGGGGGGGTGGGGGGGGGGGGGGGGGGGGGCGGGGGGGGGGGGGGCCCGGCCCCCCCCCCCGCCTCCCGTTCGTCACTCTGTCCGTACGCGATATCTCCCCTCCTGGTCATCCGCCCTCCTGCCGTGCCAAGATCGAGGAGTCATCGGGGGGAGACATCATGGCGAAGGTCCACGGCAACGATCCGACTGGGTACTCGTACGGTGACGCCGACGCACTGAAGACCGCGGCGCGCAACCTGGCGTCCGCGATCAACGGACAGACTGCGACGCGTGCCGCTGCGGTGACGAGCGCGGGACGCGAGTTCCGCGGGTACTTCTCGCAGGTGTTCGCCGACAACGCCGGCATCGCCTCCCGCAGCGCGAGCAAGCTCTCGGACGCGCTGTCGTCCCTGGTCGGCTTCGTCGACGAGCTGCGCGAGGCGGCGAAGCAGGAGGACCGACGACGGGCCGACGCCAAGGCGTGGGAGGCTCGGAAGCGCGAGCGCGAGGAGAACTTCTTCGTCGGTGCCGCGCACGAGGTGTCGACGTGGTTCGGCGCCGAGGACGACCCGAAGCCCCCGGAACCCGAGCCGGAGCCCCAGCTCCAGGCCGATGCGGTCTCGGTCCGCAGTCGCACGATCCCGGCGGGCGGTGGCGGCAGCGGGGGCACGTCGTCGGCGGTGCCGGCCGATCTCCGATCGTTCGCCTCGAGCACCCGTGGTGCCGACGACTCCCCGTCCGGCGCGGTGTCGTCGTTCCGCAACGCCCTGGCCGACTACGAGTCGGGGTGCAACACGTGCTGGGGCACGCTGCACGCACAGTCCCTCGTGACGGCGGTGCAGGACTGGCTCACGGACAACGGACACGACGCCTCGTGGGCGGACACGGTGGCCGCGCAGTTCGAGGCCGCCGGCGGTGGGTCCGGACCGGCGACGCTCTCGGACGCCTCGATCGCTGCGGCGCTGGCGTCGGCCGGGGTTGCGGTCGGACGCGACGACTTCACGATCGGCCCGTTCTCCGCCATGGGGACACCACCCACCAACGGGTTCGCCGACGATCCGGTGAACACCGCGACGGGCAACTTCCTCGAACCGGAGGACGACCTGACCTTCGGCGGCGCTGCGGCGTCCCTGCGGTTCTCCCGGATGTACAACTCGCTCGACACCCGGGTCGGGGCGTTCGGGGTCGGTTGGTCGTCGGTGCTCGACGTCCGGTTGGAGCTCGGCGACGAGCTGGCCTCGATCGTGCTCGAGGACGGGCGTCAGGTCGACTTCCCGCGCGACGGCGACGGTTGGGGTCGCGGTGTCGGTCAGGACCTCTGGCTGACCTCCGAGCACGGCGCGATGATCGTGCAGGACAACGGCGGCGGGTGGTGGTCGTTCTCACCTGCTGGCTTGTGGCGTACGAGTAGCCGAGGTGCTGGGAGCCGCGTCGATGTGCACCGAGACGACCACGACCGGATCATCCGTCTGCAGCACGAGCTCGGGCGACAGGTCGAGGTGCAGTACGACGGCGATCGAGTGGGAACCGTCCGCTCCGCCGAGGGCCGAGTCCTGCAGTACCGGTACGACGACCTCCGTCGGCTCGTGGCGGTCGAGGGCGAGGTCGGTACGCGACGCTACCGCTGGAATGACGCAGGTCTGATCGACCAGGTGACCGCCGCGACCGGCGTCGTCGAATGCATCAACACCTACGACGACCGGGGCCGTGTCGTCGAACAGCGCTCGCCGTTCGGGCGGACCGTCCGGTTCTCCTACCTGCAGGGCAGGGTGACCTCCGTCTCCGACACGGACGGCGGCAACGCCAACACCTGGATCGCCGACCGCAACGGTCGCGTGGTCGGGATCGTCGACGCCGAAGGCGCACGGCAGTCGATGTCCTACGACCGACACGGACACCTGGTCTCGGTCACCGAGCGGGACGGGTCGGTGACGGTGCACGGGTACGACGACCTGGGACGCCGCACGCGCACCGTGACCCCGGACGGCGCCGACGTGACGTACGCCCACGACGAGCAGGACCGGACCACCACCGTGGTCACCGCCGACGGCGGGATCGTCGAGTACGAGTACCGCGGCGACGACCGCGATCCGTCGGTCATCACCGATCCGGTCGGCGGACGGACGCTCCTCGAGTGGCGGGCCGGACAGCTGACGCGATGCACGGATCCGACCGGCGTGGTCGTCACGTTCCACCACGACGAACACGGCGACCTCGTCGCGATCGAGGATGCCGACGGGGGAACGGCGCGCTTCGTCCGCGACGC
Source organism: Curtobacterium sp. 260 (assembly GCF_030803485.1). Classification (NCBI taxonomy): domain Bacteria; kingdom Bacillati; phylum Actinomycetota; class Actinomycetes; order Micrococcales; family Microbacteriaceae; genus Curtobacterium; species Curtobacterium sp. 260. Next base: position 2,285 of record NZ_JAURUY010000022.1, read on the forward strand.
AGCGGGACGCGTCGTCGAGGCGGTCACCCCGCTCGGTGCCCGGACGTCGTACCGCTACGACTCGGCAGGTCTGCTGACCGCTCGCGAAGCTCCCGACGGTGGTGTGTGGCGATTCGATCACGATGATGCCGGGCGCGTGATCGCCAGCACAGATCCGACGGGAGCCCGGACAGCCGTCGAGTACGGCGCGCACGGGGAGATCACCGCGACCACCGACCCGCTCGGACGTCGGACCACCAAGCGGTTCGACGAGCTCGGCAACGTCTCCGCGGTGACCCTGCCCGACGGGGCGGAGTGGCGGTTCGTGCACGACGCACTCTCGCGGCTGCGCACCGTCGTCGACCCCGCTGGTGGTTCCTGGACGCGTGAGTACGACGCGATCGGCGCCGTCACCGCGACCCTGGACCCGACCGGTGTCCGCACCGCGGCCGACCGGAAGCGCGCCGACGGCACCACGGTCGTGAGTTCCGCATTCGAGGACGTCAGCGTCCGCACCGATGCGCTGGGTCGGCCGGTCAGCGTCCTGCAGAGCGACGGGTCCGCCATCGTGACCGTGCGCGACGCGGCTGGTCGGATCGTCGAGTCGCTCGACGGGGAGGGCGGGCTGACCCGCTTCGAGCGCGATTCCGCGGGTCGCGTCGTCGCCGTCACCACACCCGCTGGTCGGACGACGACGTACACCTACGACCGGTGCGGACGACCGGTGACGGCCACGGATCCGCTCGGCGGTCGGACGTCACTCCGCTACGACGCCGACGGACGGGTCGTCGAGCGCACGGATGCGAACGGCGACGTCGAGCGCACCGAGTACGACGCAGTCGGTCGGGTCACCTCCGTCGACGTGCCGGCCCTCGGGATCATCCGGTACCGCTACGACCGGGCGGGGCGCGTGGTCGAGGCACGTGACCCGCGGTTCGGTCGCCGCTCGTTCCGGTACGACGCTGCGGGGCAGCTGGTCGCGGCGACCAACGGCCTCGGCGGGGTGACGCGCTACGAGTACGACGGTCGCGGGCGGCTCGTCCGCACCACCGATCCGCTCGGAGCAGTCACGACGCGGACCTACACCGAGCTCGACAAGGTCGCCAGCTCGACGGATCCCCTCGGCCGGACGACGAGCGCGACGTACGACGCTGCCGGTCGCCAGGTCTCCCAGACGGAGCCTGATGGCACCCTGCTCCGGTGGGAGTACGACGCAGCCGGCCGAGAGACGGCCCAGTACGTGGACGACGCGCTGGCCGCTCGCATCGAGCGCGACCCGCGCTCGCGAACCGTGACCATCTCCGACCACACCCGGCCGGACGCCACCAGTGCCCACCTGCTGGAGTACGACCGTCGGGGTCTCCTCGTCCGCCGTGTGACCGACGGTCGAGAGACGCGGTGGACGTACGACCCGGACGGCCTCCGGACGTCGGTGCACGCGCCGGACGGTTCCGTGACGCGCACCGAGCGTGATCCCGCGGGTCGGAAGGGCACCGTCGAGCACACCGCGTTCGGCGACGTCCACCACGAGTACGACGGCGCCGGTCGACCCACGGCGGTGCGCACGGCAGGGACGAGCGACTCCTGGTCCCACGATCACGGCTTCGTCGTCGGGCACACCCGCTCCGACGCGGACACGACATCGACGACACGGTTGACCCGCGATCGAGACGGTCGGCTCGTCCGGATCGAGCGACCGGGCACGACGACGGTCTACGAGCACGACGCAGCGATGCAGCTCGTCCGTGCCGCCACCGACGGTGTCGAGACCACGTGGTCCTACGACGCCGCCGGCCGACTCGTCGTCGAACGCACCGGAGGTGGCACCCGCACGTTCGAGTACGACGATGCGGGCGAGCTCGTCGCGGTGACCGGACCCGAAGGGCGGACCTCGCACGAGTACGATGCGCGCGGCCAGCGCGTGCGGAGCACCGCCCCGGACGGTACCGCGACCCGGTACTCGTGGGACGGGCGGGGGTGGCTCCGACTGATCGCCTCGAGTTCGTCGAGCACGTCGACCCACGTGGATGCACTCGGCGACCTCGTCGACGTCGACGGCGTCCGACTCGACTGGGACGCCGCTGCCGCCGTTCCCACCCTGCTTGCCGTCGACGACTCCCCCGTGCTCCACACGCCGGTCGGACTGCTCGGTGGCCCGGAGGGTACCGGAGCGACGGGCTGGCGGACGGCCCGCAGCACGCCCGAGGCCGATCCGTGGCAGCTCCTCGCCGCGGCCTCCGGCGATCGCGAGGGCGCACTCTCGTTCAGCGCGGACGGGACGCCGGTGGTGGCCGGACTCGAGTGGATGGGCGCACGCGCCTACGACCCCGCAACCCGCGGTTTCCTCTCGACCGACCCGATCACCGCGCCGGCGGGGGTCGCCTGGGGCGCGAACCCGTACTCGTTCGCCGGCAACGACCCGCTCCACGCGGTCGACCCACTCGGCCTCGCGCCGATCACCGACGCCGAGCTCGAGGCGTACGCCGCCGCTGAGCAGGGGCCACTCGCGCGGGCGGCAGCGGCGACCGGTGACTGGTTCAAGGACAACTGGGAGTACGTGGCGGGCGGGGCGATGGTCGTCGCGGGTGGTGCGCTCATGCTCACCGGCGTCGGCGGCCCGCTGGGCGGGATGCTGATCGGTGCCGGCGCTGACACGATCATCCAGAAGGCGACGACCGGCGAGGTGAACTGGGGGCAGGTCGCCGTGAGCGGGGCGTTCGGTTTGGTCGGGGGTGGCCTCGGGGCTGCGGTGGGCAAGCACCTCGTCGGGAACGCCGTCGAGGGCGCGGTCGAGAACTTGGCGAACACGGTCGTCAGCGGTCAGCCGCTCACGCCGGGCAAGCTCCTGGGTTCCGCTGCCGAGGGTGCCGCGACGTCGGTCGCGACCGGCGGCACGATGTCGAAGGTGCACCTGCCGTCGGCGGTGAACAAGCTCGGCGACGAAGCACCTGTCCCACATCAAGGTGTCATCTACCTGCGAGAGGATGGGCTCGGCGGTCAGAAGCCTTACGTCGGTCAGGCCAAGGACTTGGGGCGCTTCGAGGAACGTCAACGCGAACACGCTCGGGCGAATCCGGATGCGATCTACGAGTACCGAGTGATCGACCGCGGTACGCCTGGTCAGCACCTCGACAGACTCGAGGAGTACCACATTCGACGCCTCGGCGGTCCGACCAACAAGGGCAATCCTGATGGGTTGCTTGAGAACAAACGACACCAGATGCGCGAGGCGCGCTACCAAGCAGCAGGAGGGGATCCGTATTGAGTGCTTCGAAGGACGTCCTGGAGGTCAGGGTGAGCGACGTCTTCAGTGTGAAGATTGACGACGATCGCGCCTATGTCGGTCAAGTTCTGCATGTCGGCGAGGGTGCGGTCTTCGTCGTTGTCTTCGACCACCTCGTTCGGCATCCGGTCGCGATCCCCGATGCGCTCGCCGCGCTGATGCACCCGCCGATCGTGGCCAGTTGGACCCACGACGCGCGATTCCGGCCGGGAATGTGGGAAGTGGTCACCCAGGCGCAGACCGACAATCGGCGGTATCTGCCCGCTTCCACCTGGGGGCTGCCAGAAACCGGGGGCGTCCGACTTACGAGCTTCGATGAGACGAGGACCCGCGCGGCGACCGCCGAAGAAGCCGCTACCATCCCTCCGAGAACGACGCGATCGCCCATGCTCATCGAGAAGTTCCTGATGATGGCTGCCGGTGTGGCACCCAGAAATCCCGCTCTCGAGAAGGTGCGCTGGGTGCCGATGCCATCATCGTCGGAACTCTTCCCGGACTGAGTTCGGCTTGCACCGGGGCCAGCGTCAACGTCTCGCGATCGCCTCGCCAATGGTACTGGAGAGGGCTTTCAAGGCTCACCACAGCATCGGTCGCTTGATGTTGAACAATGCGAGGAGCGTCTCCGACGTGTCCATCGGCGAAGTGTTCACGATTCCCGTCGACGACCAGCGCCGCTCGGCCGGCCAGGTCGTAAGCGAGTACATATCTGCTCTCTACGTCATCATCCTCGACCGAATCTTCGGAGCTGACGAGGACCCGTCGCTCAGACTCGACGATCTGACGGGGTCGGAACCGCTGTTTTCCCGGCTGATCTTCGACTCCCGATTTCGACCAGGAATGTGGGAGATGATCGGACACGCTGCCGCCGACTCTGAGCGGTATCTGCCTGCCTTCACCTACGGGGCTGCCGAACTCGATGGCGTCAAGATCACGAATTTCAGCGGCTCCGAGGTTCGGCATGCGACAGATTCCGAGTCGAAGGAGATTCCCCGTCGCGCGATCGACTCGCCGCTGATCTTGGAGAAAGCCATCCAGGCACATCACGGCATCCGTCGCTGGCTTCCGGCTTTCGAAGAAGTTCGGCACCGACCGGGGATCGCGTCGGCGAAGCTGTTCGATTGATCGTGTATCTCGGCATCAGACCGGAGTTCTGACATGCAAGAAGTGTTCTTCCTCTCGTCCATGGACAGCCTGCGGTTCTCGTCCGTCTTCCGGTGCGAGGTCGAACGACCGGTCGAGCTCCCGAACGGTCGTCATGCGCTGATGGTCAGCTGCGAGCCACCCGTCAACGGTCAGGAGCTCGGTCACCCGCTCGGCATCAGCGAGTTGTTGCTGTGGAGTCGGTTCGAGGACGAAGACCTCTGGACGTTCCCCGCCTTCCCGCACTTCGTGCAGATCTGTCTGCCTGACGTCGACCAGCCTGCCCATGACATGCCTGCGAGCATCGCCTGGGGTGAGATCGACAAGACTGAGGCGGACGCGCGGATGCACGAGCTGGCCGCTCAACCTTCTGAGCGAGCACGCACGAATCCGGACCGCCCGCGGAAGAGCGAACGATGAGCGAACTGGCCATCGAGGACGTCCCCCTGCTCCTCGTCGGAGAGACGATCGACGCCATCTGGGTCGACTACTCGCTCCGACTCCTGCTCTCGAACGGCGCCACCGTCATCCTCGAGTGTCCGTTCTCCCTTGGTGGGTCACCGGACACCGCAACGATGATCGATCCGGAGGGCGACAAGTCGGGGCTGGTGCCGGCTCTCCGCCTGCACACGCTCGTGGTCACCGAGGCGCACGCCACGGGCTCGACGCTGTCGATGACGTTCTCCGACGGCTCGCGTCTGACCGCCGGACCGCACCCCGAGTTCGAGTCGTGGCACTACATCGGACCGGAGACGCCCCCGACCAGGATCATCATCATGCCGGGCGGGGGCCCTGCCATCTGGCTTCACCACCCAGAGACCGAAAGCGGCCTTCTGTCCTTCCGAACACGGCCGTCGGACGAACACCTGCTCCCCGCGTTCCACGACGTCTTCACATCGCTGACCGTCCCACCGCTCCGGTGGCTCGTCACCGATCTCGACATCGTCGTGCGCTCGGGATCGACGGTGAACGTGCACGAGTGGGACCGTCGTCTCAGAGCAGCACCGCCACCTGGCCTGTGGTTCTCACACGACGAGATGCTGACGCTCGTCCGTGACAACGACCAGCTGATCGACGGCGAGTTCTTCGGCGTCCCGTTCGGCGCCGCGGCTGACCCGGCCCGGGCGGTCCTCCGCATCGACTTCTTCCACAGCGGCGCGGCCTCCGTGGTCCTGGATCCCTCGGTCATCGGCGTCTCGGAAGCGTTCGAGCGGCTGTTCGGTCCGGAGGTCACGGTACCCTCGATAGGCACTCGAGACGCTGACCTCGCCGCGTACCGCGTCCAGTCGCTCCTGCTCGCGTTCCTCGACACGCTCCCCGCGCCGGGAGCGGCGGAACTCCGACAGCAGGCCGAGGTGGTGCGAGCCGTCCAGGAGACAGCTCCGAGGATCTGGGACGTCGTGCTCGCGGAGACACCCCGAGCCGACTTGCCCGACGGTCGTCTGCCGGGATCGCTGGCCTACCGCACGGACGAGGCACCGCTCGCGGGTGAAGTCCTCGTGTGGATGCTCGACGGCCGGATCGACTCCTTCGAGCTCCCGTGGTTCACGACGGAGATGCCGGCCGAACTCCCCCGGCCGGACCAGCTCATCCGCGCCGCGGACGAGGGCGACGGAGGTCACGGTGTCCGGTAGTCGGCACGGCCACAGCCGACACGCTCCGGCTGCTCCCCGCATCCTCGTGGAGGCATGACGTGACGACCTCCGGCACGAGCGTGCCACTGCTCCGCCTGACCCTCCCCAGACGCCTCGACGTCCCCACCCGAGCCCACGAGATCCTGGACGCCGTGCCGGACGACGCGGACGTGCTCGGGTACGACGCCCCTGCCGCCGCGATCGCCCGCGCACTCCGCCGGAGCAGACGAGCGGGGACGCCCCGCGACGATGCCCTCGTGACGCCCCTCGACGAGCTCGGGCACGACCCGGTGCTGGTCCGGTAGGTCGACCTCGGTGACGAGGTCCTCACGGTCCTGCTCCGGGCGTCGGACGGCGCGTTCCTGTCCGCTACGGTCACTGACCGTACCGCCGGGGTCGAGACCATCAGCGCCGCTGAACTCGCGACGCTGCTCGCCGCGACCGCGGCACCCGGCGCGGACCGGGCCCTCGAACTCGTCCGACTCCTCGCGCCCGACGACCGCATCAGACTCTTCGAGCAGGGCGCTCGAACGACCGCGGAGACGTTCGCGACCAAGTACGGTCTGCCCGCCGAGCGGGGGTTCACGGTCCTCGACCTCGAGTCCTTCGTCGCCGCAGTGGCACGCTTCGACGCTGACGACCTCCCCTTCTGCGCTCTCGACGCTCCCGGAGTGGTCGCGACCGTCGCGTTCACACCGGACCGCACCGCGGTCCTCGCGACGACGATCGCGCGACGTCTGCGGCACGACCAGGACGACGACCGACCCTGACCCAGGACGGCCTGGAGGCACGGTGCCAGCTGGCACCGTGCCTCCCGTCCGACCATCGTTCGCGTCTACCGCGCGCTGGTCGCGTCCGTCGGCTGCACCACCTCGGTGAGCCACGCGAGGATCCGCGCGTCGAACCAGTCCGCGTCGTGGTTCCAGAGCTTCGTGTGCCGCGCCGTCGTCTGCACCTCGAGCCGGACGATGTCCGGCCGCACCCGCGCCAGCTCGTGCGACGCCGACGACGGCACGAACCCGTCGTCGTCGCTGTGCAGGATGAGGATCGGCACGTCGAGCTCGTCAGCTCGGGCGACCATGTCGAGTTCCCGGAGGTCCACCGGGTGGTGCAGCCCAGCGACGTGGTGCAGCACGGGCGTGCGGAGGATGCGTTGGGCGACCTTGCGCACCGGGCGCGGCAGCTTGAGGACCCGGCTCTGCGACTTGAGCACCGCGTGCCAGTCGACGACCGGCGACTCGAGCACGATCCCGTCGACGAGCCCGGCGAACCGCGACCGCACGAGGGTCTGCAGGACGACCGCACCGCCCATCGACCATCCCATGAGCACGACGCTCCGGGCCTGCTGCGCGGTGAGCCAGCGGAGCACGCCGTCGACGTCCTCCCACTCGGTGCTGCCGAGGCCGTAGCGTCCGTCCTCGCTGCGCGGGGCGACGCCGTCGTTCCGCCACGAGGCGAGGACGACCGAGTAGCCGGCGGCGCGGAAGACCGGGACGGCGCGGATCGTCTCGGCGCGGGTGACCCCGCGACCGTGCACGAGCACGGCCCAGGGCGCGTCGGGGTCGTCGGCGCGGACGACCCACGCCGGCGCGGCGCCGTTCGGTGTCGGGATGTCGACGTCCTCGACGGGCACGTCGAGCTCGCCTGGCGTGAGGTAGAACCACCCGCCCCAGCGCCCGCGCCGAGCCGCGGTCGGGTCGCCGGCGTCGATCGCGATGATGCGACGCGTGACCGTGGTGTCGGTGGTGCCGAGCACCTCACCGACGCGCAAGTGCCCGGTACCGCCGCCGAACCACAGGCTGTAGCGCCCCTGCAGCTCGGTGTCGGCGGTCCGTTCGAGCGTCACGGTCATCCGACCGGTGTCGACCGCGTGGATCGGGACACGCTCGACGCGCTTCCGGTCGGGCGTGACGACCGCTCGGGCGACGGCGGCGACGAAGCCGCCGACGACCGCGGTGGTGACCGCAGCGGCCGCGATGCCCGCGCCGAGCGCGACGACCCCGGCCGATCGTACGGTCTCCTGGGCCACGTCCTCGGCGGGTCGCGCTGATCGGGACATGGTCCGGAGCCTAGTCTGCAAGCGTGTCCGAATCCCGAGAGCCCGAGGCCTTCGAACGCCTGCGCGCGTTCGTCGCACCGGGCCGGACCCGCACCGAGACGACCGTCACCGAGATCCCCTCGCCGTCACGCATCGCACCGCACTCGATCGCCCTCGCGGCGGACGTGTCGGGCGCCGTGCACGGCATCGACTCCGACCTCGGGACCGGCCGCTTCATCGCCCTGTACGACCCTGCAGAACCGGAGGGCTGGGGTGGCGCGTTCCGCGTCGTGACCTTCGCCCAGGCACCGCTCGAACCGGAGATCGGCGTCGACGAGTTCGTCGCCGACGTGACGTGGAGCTGGCTCGTCGACGCGCTCGCTGCCCACGGTGCGACGTACGACCGGGCGTCGGGCACGGCGACCAAGATCATCTCGCGCGGCTACGGCGACCTCGCGGCCCAGGGCGACGGCGCACAGCTCGAGCTCCGGGCCTCGTGGACGCCCCGCGACGAGGACCTGACCGCGCACGTCGAGGCCTGGGAGGAGATCGTCGCGATGCTCGCGGGGCTCCCTCCGGCGTCCGACGGCGTGACCCTGCTGGCCCCGAGGAGGACCACGAAGTGACCGACCCCGCCAGCCAGGCCCGCGACGCCGTGTCGGGCGCCTCGGCCGACCCCGCGTTCGAGGACGCGCACGCCACCGTGCGCGTGATCGAGGACCGCGACGAGTACCTGCAGGCGGTCGACGCGATCGCCGCCGGACACGGCCCGGTCGCGGTCGACGCGGAGCGTGCGAGCGGCTACCGGTACTCGCAGCGCGCCTACCTCATCCAGGTCTTCCGCCGCGGTGCGGGCGCCTTCCTTTTCGACCCGATCGCGATCGGTGACTTCGCGGAACTGCAGGCCGCGATCGTCGACGAGGAGTGGCTGTTCCACGCCGCCTCGCAGGACCTGCCCTGCCTGCAGGAGGTCGGCCTCGTCCCGACCCGCATCTTCGACACCGAGCTCGGAGCCCGCATCGCCGGGTTCCCCCGCGTCGGTCTCGGCGCGGTGGTCGAGCAGCTCCTCGGCATCACGCTCGCCAAGGCCCACTCCGCCGCCGACTGGTCGACGCGTCCGCTCCCCCAGGCCTGGCTCGTCTACGCCGCGCTCGACGTCGAGCTGCTCCCTGACCTGCGCGACGCCCTCGCCGCGGTGCTCGACGCCGCCGGCAAGTCGCGGATCGCCGCCGAGGAGTTCGCCGCCGTCCTGACCCGCGCCCCGAAGCCCCCGAAGGCCGAGCCGTGGCGTCGCCTGTCCGGCATGCACGCGCTCCGCGGCGCCCGGGCCCTCGCGATCGCCCGGTCGCTCTGGACCGCACGCGACGCCTACGCCCGCCAGGTCGACACCGCCCCGGGTCGCATCGTGCCCGACTCGGCCATCGTCGCCGCAGCGGCGGCGAACCCGACCTCGAAGGCCGAGCTGAGTGCCGTGAAGGCCTTCACCGGCCGAGCGAGCCGGTCGGAACTCGACCGCTGGTGGGCCGCCGTCGAGGAGGGGCGCACGACCGAGGACCTGCCGAAGCTCCGCGGCACCGGCGAGGCCACGCTCCCGCCGCCCCGCGCGTGGGCGGACCGCAACCCCGAGGCCGACCGCCGCTACAAGGCCGCTCGCGCCGCCGTCGTCGCGCGTGCCGAGGAGCTCGACGTCCCCGTCGAGAACCTGCTCACCCCGGAGACCCTCCGGGTGGTGTCCTGGGAACCGCCGACACCGATCGCGACCGAGACCGTCGGAGCCGCCCTTGCCGGGCACGACGCCCGCCCGTGGCAGGTCGAGGAGACGGCGTCGATCATCGCGCACGCCTTTGTCGACGCCGCACAGCAGCCTGCTGCCGAGAGCAACACCGGCTCGTAGGAACACCCCAACCGGCATGCGCTCGCCCAGGCGGCGGGCATAGCGTCGGTACCGTCGCCGGGCTCGGCCCGGCCGGTCGGGGCGGAACGTGCCCCGACTCGATCGAAGAGGATCTGGAGGCCCGGATTGGCCAGAGCAGCAGACGTCGTGTTCGTGGACGGTGTGCGCACACCGTTCGGACGAGCCGGTGAGAAGGGGGTGTTCTGGAAGACCCGCGCCGACGACCTCGCGGTCCACGCGATGCGCGGTCTGCTCGACCGGAACAGCCAGCTCGACGGCGCGGCGGTCGACGACGTCGCCGTGGCCGCCACCACCCAGCAGGGCGACCAGGGCCTGACCCTCGGCCGCACCGTCGGCATGCTCGCCGGGCTGCCGAAGTCGGTCCCGGGCTACGCCATCGACCGCATGTGCGCCGGTGCGATGACGAGCGTCACCACGCTCGCCGGCGCGATCGCCTTCGGCGCTGCCGACGTCGCCATCGCCGGCGGGGTCGAGCACATGGGCCGCCACCCGATGGGCTTCGGCGCCGACGTGAACCCGCGCTTCGTCGCGGAGCGCATGGTCGCGACCGACGCGCTGGTCATGGGCAGCACCGCCGAGCGGCTGCACGACCGCTTCCCCGCCATCACGAAGGACCGCACGGACGCCTTCGCCGTCCAGTCGCAGCAGCGCTACGCCGCCGCGTGGGCGGCCGGCAAGCTGCAGCCCGACGTGGTCCCGGTCGAGGTGAACACCGGCGAGGGCTGGGACATCGTCACGGCGGACGAGCCGCCGCGTCCCGGCACCACCCTGGAGGCCCTGGCTGCGCTGCGCACACCGTTCCGGCCCCACGGACGGGTCACCGCCGGCAACGCGGCCGGTCTCAACGACGGCGCCACCATGAGCCTCCTCGCCTCCGAGGACGGCGCGAAGCAGCACGGCCTGCCGACGAAGATGCGCATGGTCTCGTTCGCCTTCGCGGGCGTCGAGCCCGAGGTGATGGGCGTCGGGCCCGTCCCCGCGACCGACAAGGCGCTCCGCAAGGCAGGGCTGACGATCGACGACATCGGGCTCTTCGAGATCAACGAGGCGTTCGCCGTCCAGGTGCTCGCCTTCCTCGACAACTACGGCATCGCCCAGGACTCCGCGAACGTCAACGCCTGGGGCGGCGCGATCGCCGTCGGGCACCCGCTCGCGTCGAGCGGCGTCCGGCTCATGAACCAGCTCGCGGCCCAGTTCGCCGAGCGGCCGGACGTCCGGTACGGCATCACGACGATGTGCATCGGCCTCGGCCAGGGCGGCACCGTCATCTGGGAGAACCCGAACTTCAGCAAGAGCGCGGCACGGAAGGCGGCCTGACGATGACCACCACCCCGATCGACCAGCTGACCGAGCTCAGCGCCGACGAGGTCGTCACCCACTCGTACGTCAAGCACGTGCCGCTGCCGTCCGGTGGCACGCTCGCCCTCGTCACGCTCGACAACGGCAAGGACTACAAGCGCCCGTCGACCCTCGGCCCGCGCACCATGCGCGAGCTGTCCGACGTGCTCGACACGCTGCGCGCAGCGGCCTCCGCCGGGAGCATCCAGGCGGTCGCGATCACCGGCAAGGAGTACTGCTTCGCCGCCGGTGCCGACCTGTCGCAGGCGGCAGCGCTCCCCTCGCGCGAGGTCGCTCATGAGCTCGGCGCCCTCGGGCACGCGACGCTCCGCAAGCTCTCCGACCTCGGTGTGCCGTCGTTCGCCTTCGTGAACGGCATCGCGCTCGGTGGTGGGCTCGAGATCGCCCTGCACTGCACCTACCGCGTGTTCTCCTCGGCGGCGCAGGGCATCGGGCTGCCCGAGGTCTTCCTCGGCATCGTCCCCGGCTGGGGTGGGGCCACGCTGCTCCCCCGCCTGATCGGTCCCGAGAAGGCGCTCCGCGTCATCGTGGAGAACCCGCTCAAGAACAACCGGCTCATGGACGGCAAGGCCGCCGTCGAGCTCGGCATCGGCGACGCGCTCATCCCCTCCGTGACCTTCCTGCCGTCCGCGGTCGCGTGGGCCGACGGGGTCGTCAGCGGCCGCACGAAGGTCAAGCGCGCGAACGAACCCGGCATGCTCGAGAAGGCCGCCTGGGGCACCGTGGTCAAGGTGGCGCGACAGCAGGTGGCCTCGAAGATCGGCACCGTCCCGAAGTCGCCCTTCCGTGCGCTCGACCTCGTCGCCGCAGCGAAGTCGGGCTCGCTCGACGACCGCTTCGCCGACGAGGACGACGCCCTCGCCGACCTGCTCGCCGGGGACCAGTTCGCCGCGTCGATGTACGCGTTCGACCTCGTGCAGAAGCGCGCGAAGAAGCCCGTCGGCGCTCCCGAGGGCGTCGAGGCGAAGAAGATCACGAAGGTCGGCGTCCTCGGCGCCGGGCTGATGGCGTCGCAGTTCGCGCTGCTGTTCGCCCGCCGTCTCGGCGTCCCGGTCGTCATCACCGACGTCGACCAGGCCCGCGTGGACGCCGGGGTCGCGCGCATCGCCGGTGAGGTCGAGAAGCTCCGCGAGAAGGGCCGCATCTCCCCCGACGACGCGAACCGCATCACGGCGCTCGTCAGCGGGTCGGTGTCGTACGACGCGTTCGCCGACGCCGACTGGGTGATCGAGGCCGTCTTCGAGGAGATGTCGGTCAAGCAGGACGTCTTCCGGAAGATCGAGCAGGTCATCGCGCCCGACGCGATCCTGGCGACGAACACCTCGTCGTTGTCGGTCGACGAGATGGCGTCGGTGCTCGAGCACCCGGAGCGCCTCGTCGGCTTCCACTTCTTCAACCCGGTGGCCGTGATGCCGCTGCTCGAGGTGGTGCGGGCCGACAAGACCTCGGACGAAGCGCTCGTCACCGCACTCGCGGTCGCGAAGACCCTCAAGAAGACCGCGATCATCACCGCCGACCAGCCGGGCTTCGTCGTCAACCGCGTGCTCGCTCGGGTGCTCGGCGAGGCGATGCGGGGCGTCGAGGAGGGCACGCCCTTCGAGACCGTCGCCCAGGGTGCTGCGCCGCTCGGCCTGCCGATGTCGCCGTTCGAGCTGCTCGAGCTCGTCGGCCTGCCCGTCGGTGCGCACGTGCTCGACTCGCACCACGCGGCGTGGCCGGAGCGCTTCTACCCCGGTGACGGCCTGAAGCGGATCGCGGAGCACGGCACGATCCTGACCCGCGACAAGAAGGGCACCGTCACCGGGTACGACCCCGCCGCCGTGAAGCTCGTCGCACCGTCGAAGAAGGACGCGAAGCCGGTCGACGCGGCGACGATGCAGCAGCGGTTCGAGGACGCCCTGGCGGACGAGGTCCACCGGATGCTCGAGGACCACGTCGTCGAGCACGTCGAGGAGATCGACCTCGGTCTGATCCTCGGCGCCGGCTACCCGTTCCAGGCCGGTGGCATCAGCCCCTACCTCGACCGTTCCGGCGCCTCGGAGCGCGTCTTCGGCGCGACGTTCCACACCCCGGCGATCGTCGGCCCCGCCTCGCGCTAGCCGACTCGGACCACTCCGCACAACCGGAAGCACCTCGCGCCACGGGAACCCGTGGCGCGAGGTGCTTCCGGTTGTGCTGTGGCACGCCGAACCACGCGCCGGCAGGACAAACGGTGCCGCGAATCGCGACGGCGCCGCACCAGCCTCAGTGGTCGGCCGACTCCCGCGTCCGCGCCGGCTTCGCCTGGGGCAGCTTCGTGCCGACCACCTGGTCGATGACGTCCCGCGCGATCGCCTGCGCCGTGAGCCCCACGTCCGACAGGATCTGCGACCGCGAGGCGTGGTCGATGAACTCGTCCGGCAGCCCGAGCTCGTTCACCCCGGTGTCGACCCCGGCGGCACGCAGGTCCTGCCGCAGCCGGGTCCCGACTCCACCGACGCGGACGCCGTCCTCGATCGTGATGACGAGCCGGTGGTCGCGCGAGAGGTCGATGAGCGAGGTCGGGATCGGCACGACCCACCGGGGGTCGACGACCGTGACGCCGATGCCCTGCGATTCGAGCAGCCCGGCGGCTTCGAGGGCGACCGGCACCATCGAGCCGACGGCGACGAACAGGACGTCGGGTTCCTGCCCCTCGGACGGGTCCCGCAGGACGTCCACGCCGTCGTGCAGCCGACGGAGCGCCGGGACGTCCGGTCCGACAGATCCCTTCGACCAGCGCAGCACCGTCGGGGCGTCGTCCACGGCGACGGCCTCGCGGAACTCCTCGCGCAGCGTCGCGGCATCGCGCGGTGCGGCGATGCGGATCCCGGGCACGACCTGCAGCAGGGCGAGGTCCCACATCCCGTGGTGCGACGGCCCGTCCGGGCCGGTGATGCCCGCGCGGTCGAGGACGAACGTCACACCGGCCCGGTGCAGGGCGACGTCCATGAGCACCTGGTCGAACGCCCGGTTGAGGAAGGTCGCGTAGAGCGCCACGACGGGGTGCAGCCCGCCGTAGGCGAGCCCCGCCGCGGTCGTCACGGCGTGCTGCTCCGCGATGCCGACGTCGATCACCCGGTCGGGGTGCTGCTCCTGGAAGCGGTGGAGCCCGGTCGGTCGCAGCATGGCCGCGGTGATCGCCACGATCCGCTCGTCGGCCGCACCGACCGACGCCAGCTCCGAGGCGAACACCGACGTCCACGAGGGCCCGGACGACACGTCGAGCGACTCCCCCGTCTCGGGGTCGATGTGCCCGACGGCGTGGAACTGGTCCGCCTGGTCGCGGAGCGCCGGCTCGAAGCCGTGGCCCTTCTCCGTGATGGCGTGCACGATGGTCGGCGCGCCGTAGGCCTTCGCCTGCCGGAGCGCCGCCTCGACGGCCCGCTGGTCGTGACCGTTGACCGGCCCGATGTACTTGATGTCGAGGTTCGAGTAGAGCGCCTCGTTGTTGGTGAACCGCGCCAGGAATCCGTGGAGTCCGCCACGGACCCCCCGGTAGAACGCACGACCCGGCGCACCGAACCGCGAGGCGACGGCCTGCGACTTCTCGAACAGCGCCCGGTACTCACGGCGGGTGCGCACCGAGCTGAGGAAGCGCGCCATGCCCCCGATCGTCGGCGCGTAGGACCGACCGTTGTCGTTGACCACGATCACCAGGCGGCGGTCGTTGCCGTCCGAGATGTTGTTGAGCGCCTCCCACGTCATCCCGCCGGTGAGGGCGCCGTCGCCGACGACCGCCACGACGGTGCGGTCGTCCTGCCCGGTCTGCCGGAAGGCGCGGGAGATCCCGTCAGCCCAGGACAGCGACGAGGACGCGTGCGAGGACTCGACGATGTCGTGCTCCGACTCGCTCCGCTGCGGGTAGCCGGCCAGCCCGCCGCGCTCGCGCAGCTTCGAGAAGTCCTGCCGCCCGGTGACGAGCTTGTGCACGTAGGACTGGTGCCCCGTGTCGAAGACGAACGGGTCGTGCGGCGAGTCGAACACGCGGTGCATCGCGAGCGTGAGCTCGACGACCCCGAGGTTCGGTCCGAGGTGCCCGCCGGTCTTCGCGACCTCGGCGACGAGGAACCGTCGGATCTCGGCGGCGAGCTCGGTCATCTGTGCGTCGGACAGACGCCTGAGGTCGCGCGGCGACGTGATGCTGCTCAGCAGGCTCACGGGCGCTCCTTTCGTGGGGCAGGTCCCCACACTATCCGCGCGGACAGACGACGGACTGGAGGCCCGTGGCGGTGTCGCCACGGGCCTCCAGTCCGTCAGGTGGTCGCGTCAGCGACCCGCGCTCCCGTCGATCAGACGAGCGAACGGAGCACGTACTGCAGGATGCCGCCGTTGCGGTAGTAGTCCGCCTCACCGGGGGTGTCGATGCGGACGACCGCGTCGAACTCGACCGTCTGCTTGCCGGCCGGCGAGTGCTCGCTCGGCTCCGCGGTGACGTGCACGGTCTTCGGCGTGCGGCCCTCGTTCAACTCGGTCAGCCCCGAGATCGAGACGACCTCGGTGCCGTCGAGACCGAGCGACTCGACCGTCTCACCCGCCGGGAACTGCAGCGGGACGACACCCATGCCGATGAGGTTCGAGCGGTGGATGCGCTCGAAGCTCTCGGTGATGACCGCCTTGACGCCGAGCAGGTTCGTGCCCTTCGCCGCCCAGTCGCGCGACGAGCCGGAGCCGTACTCCTTGCCACCGAAGATGACGAGGGGGATGCCCTGCTCCTGGTAGTGCTGCGAGGCGTCGTAGATGAACGACTGCTCGCCGTCGGGCGTCGTGAAGTCGCGGGTGTAGCCGCCCTCGACGCCGTCCAGCAGCTGGTTCCGCAGGCGGATGTTCGCGAACGTGCCGCGGATCATCACCTCGTGGTTGCCGCGACGCGAGCCGTAGGAGTTGAAGTCCTTGCGGTCGACGCCGTGCTCGTCGAGGTACCGACCGGCCGGGCTGTCGGCCTTGATCGAACCGGCCGGGGAGATGTGGTCGGTCGTGACCGAGTCACCGAGCTTCGCGAGCACGCGGGCACCGGAGATGTCGGAGACCGCGTCGGGCTGCATCGTCATGCCCTCGAAGTACGGGGGCTTCCGGACGTAGGTCGACTCGGTGTCCCACTCGAACGTGTCGCCTGTCGGGGTCGGCAGGTTCTTCCAGCGGTCGTCGCCCTCGAACACGGAGCCGTACTCGTGGGTGAACATCTCGGTGTCGATCGACGTGTCGATCACGTCCTGCACCTCGGCCGCGTCGGGCCAGATGTCCTGTAGGTAGACGTCGTTGCCGTCCTGGTCGGTGCCGAGGGCGTCCTTGTCGAAGTCGAAGTGCATCGACCCGGCCAGGGCGTACGCGATGACCAGCGGCGGCGAGGCCAGGTAGTTCATCTTCACGTCGGGGTTGATGCGGCCCTCGAAGTTGCGGTTGCCCGAGAGCACCGCGGTGACGGCGAGGTCGTTGTCCTGCACGGCCTGCGAGATCTCCTCGGGCAGCGGGCCCGAGTTGCCGATGCAGGTGGTGCAGCCGTAGCCGACCGTGTAGAAGCCGAGGTCCTCGAGGTAGCTGGTGAGCCCGGCCTTCTCGTAGTAGTCGGTGACGACCTTCGAGCCCGGCGCGAGGGTGGTCTTCACCCACGGCTTGGCCTTGAGGCCCTTCTTCGCGGCGTTCCGCGCGAGGATGCCGGCGGCCATCATCACCGACGGGTTCGACGTGTTCGTGCACGAGGTGATCGCGGCGATCGCGACGGCACCGTGGTCGATCGTGAACGTGTCACCGTCGGCCACGGAGACCGACGTCGGCTTCGACACCGTGCCGGGCGCGCTCGAGGCGTGCACGGGGACCTCGGACGCGGGGGCGTCCTGCAGGTCGTCGACGGCGTGCTCGTCACCGGGCGCGGCGGCGACCGGGTCGGACGCCGGGAAGGTGTCCGCCACGGCCTTGTCCTCGTGCGTGTGGTCGATGCTCGCGTAGTTGGCGAGGTCGACCTCGAACTGGTCCTTGGCCTTCGACAGCTCGATGCGGTCCTGCGGGCGCTTCGGGCCGGAGATCGACGGGACGACCGTCGAGAGGTCGAGCTCCATGTACTCGGAGTACGCGGGCTCCACCGACGGGTCGTGCCACAGGCCCTGGGCCTTGGAGTACGCCTCGACCAGGGCGATCTGGTCCTCGGACCGGCCGGTCAGGCGCAGGTAGTTGAGCGTGACGGAGTCGACGGGGAAGATCGCGGCGGTGGAGCCGAACTCCGGCGACATGTTGCCGATGGTCGCGCGGTTCGCGAGCGGGACCTCGGAGACGCCCTCGCCGTAGAACTCGACGAACTTGCCCACGACGCCGTGCTTGCGGAGCTCCTGGGTGATGGTCAGCACCACGTCCGTCGCGGTGACTCCGGCGGGGATCGAACCGGACAGCTTGAAGCCGACGACCTTCGGGATGAGCATCGACACGGGCTGGCCGAGCATCGCTGCCTCGGCCTCGATGCCGCCGACGCCCCAGCCGAGCACGCCGAGGCCGTTCACCATCGTGGTGTGCGAGTCGGTGCCGACGAGGGTGTCCGGGTACGCGTAGAGCTCGCCGTCGAACTCGCGGGTGTACGTGACCTTCGCCAGGTACTCGATGTTGACCTGGTGCACGATGCCGGTGCCCGGCGGGACGACCTTGAAGTCCTCGAACGCGGTCTGGCCCCAGCGGAGGAACTGGTAGCGCTCCCCGTTGCGCTCGTACTCGAGGTCGGTGTTGCGCTGGAGGGCGTCCTCGCGGCCGAACAGGTCGGCGACGACGGAGTGGTCGATGACCATCTCGGCCGGCGAGAGCGGGTTGATCTTGTTCGGGTCGCCGCCGATCTGTGCCATCGCCTCGCGCATGGTGGCGAGGTCGACGATGCACGGGACGCCGGTGAAGTCCTGCATGACCACGCGGGCCGGCGAGAACTGGATCTCGGTGTCCGGCTCGGCCTCGGGCTTCCAGGAGCCGAGCGCGCGGATCTGCTCCTCGGTGACGTTCGCGCCGTCCTCGGTGCGGAGCAGGTTCTCGAGCAGCACCTTCAGGCTGTACGGGAGCTTCTCGTGCCCCGGCACCGTGTCGATCCGGTGGAACGCGTAGTCGACACCCCCAACCGAGAGCGTGTCCTTCGAGCCGAAGCTGTTGACTGCAGCCACTGTGCCGCCTCCCTACTGATCGGTGTGCCCTCATCATCGCGGGCGTCGGAACGTCCCACCAGCAAGGCAAACCTAATCCCGACGGTGCTGGCGCGCCCCCGGGAAACTGTCTCGATGTCGAGACAACTCTACACCGCGGCGGTGTCCTCCCGACGCACGAACACCGTGCGGACGAGCAACCACGTGACCCACAGCACGGCCGCGTAGAGCGGGACGCCGAGCACCAGCTTCACCGCGGCGAGGAGCTCGACCTGCGCGGTCAGGTACAGCGGTACCTCGACGGCCAGCCGGAGCGCGAAGAGCCCGACCCAGATCCACGTCGCCACCGTTAGCACCCGGCGCTTGGTGGGGTCGGCACGCCAGTCGACGTGGGAGCCGTCCTCGTCCGGCGGGAGCAGGAAACCGACCACGACGCCGATCAGCGGCCACCGGATCGCCAGGGTGACGAGCAGCCCGACGAGCCACACCGAGTTGATGACGATGCCGGGGATGAAGTTCGTCTCGGCCCGGCCGGTGACCAGCGCCAGGACCGCCGAGACGACCACGCCGGCGATGCCCGCGAAGGACATCACGAGCGACTGCCGCTGCGCCAGACGGACCACCACGAACACGAGCCCGACGAGCACCGGGATCACGACGCTCGGCACGAGCTCCTTCGTGATCGCGTAGACGACGAGGAACGCGAAGCCGGGCAGCACCGACTCGGCGAGCCCGCGCACGCCGCCGACCGCACCGAGCAGCGCACGGCCGGAGGGCGCCTCGCCCGGCGCGACCCGGGCGATGCCCGCGTTCTGCACGGCCGCGCGGAACTGCACCGAGAACGACGGCACGGCGTCCTCGTCCACGGAATCGTCAGCAGCCGTCCGGGCCGGAGCCGCCGGTCCAGCCGGGACCGTCGGTCCAGCCGGGACGGCCGGTCCGGACGCGGTCGGACCCGCGCCCGCACCGGGCGTCGGCGGGCCCGCGACCGGGCCGGCCGGCACCGCACCCGCGGCCGTCCCGTCGACCGGAGCCGCGCCCTGGTCGCTCGCGTCCGCGGGACGGGGGGTCTCGTCGTGGTCCGGCACCGTGCCTCCAGGCCGTGTCGTGGGTCGTTCGTCGCGGACGGTCGTCAGACGGCGGTCTGCGTCGACTTGGGCATGTGCAGCGGGATGAGGTCGCGCGGCGGCATCGGCGTCGTGCCACGCACGACGACCACGCTGCGGAAGAGCTCCTCGATCTCTGCGGCGTCGTCCGGCTGCTCCGCGGCCTTGCCGGCGATCACGCCGCGCAGGAACCAGCGGGGGCCGTCGACACCGATGAAGCGTGCGGCGCGTGCACCGTCGGTCGCGCCGGAGCCGTCGACGACGACCGGCACGAGGGCGCGGAGCTCGGGACCGAAGGGGCCGTCGACCTCGTCCACGCGGCCGCCCTGCCGCTCGATCTGGTCGGCGATCTGCGCGCGGATCTCGTGCCACAGTCCGGTGGACCGGGGCGCGGCGAAGGGCTGGACCTGGAGCGTGGACTCGTCGTAGTCGAGCCCGACCGCGACGACGCGCTGCGAACCCTCCTCGACCTCGAGGCGCAGGTGCAGGCCCTCACGCGGGAGGACCTTCACGCCGCCCAGGTCGACGTACGGGCGGACCAGGTTCGCCTCGGTCTCGTCGTGCGGGCCGTTGTCGGCACGGTCGGCCGGAGCCGACTTGTCGGTCGGTGCGACCGCGTCCACCTCGTCGAGGTCGGCGTCGGCATCGGTCGCGATGTCGACCTCCGGCGTCGTCCCTGCGATCACGGCGTCGTCGGCGACGGCGTCCGCCACCTCGACCTCGTCACGCTTGCGTCGACCGAACTTCATGCGCCCGTTCCTTCCTGGAAGTCGTCGGCGGCACCGTACAGTGCGCCGCTGCGGTGGTCACCGTAGCCCGAGGAGCCGAAGCCGCCCTCGCCGCGGACACTGTCCGGCAGCTCCTCGACGCGGGTGTAGGTGACCCGCGGCACCGGCATGACGATCACCTGCGCGATGCGGTCCCCCACGTGCACCTCGTACGGCTCGGACGCATCGGTGTTGAGCAGGGCGACCTTGACCTCGCCCCGGTAGCCGGAGTCGACCGTGCCGGGGGCGTTCACGATCGTGATGCCGTGCTTCGCCGCGAGGCCGCTCCGGGGCACCACGAAGGCGACGTGGCCGTCCGGCACTGCGATCCGGAGCCCGGTGCCGACGAGACGGCGCTCCCCCGGCTGCAGCACGAAGGCCTCGGTCGAGACGAGGTCGGCTCCGGCATCACCGGGGTGGGCGTGGACGGGGGCGTTCTCCCCGGTCCAGAGCACGTCGACTGGTTCGGTCACGAGACGAGGGTAGTGCACGAGCGTGGTCGTTCCGTGACCGTTCCGTGACCTGCCCCGACTCGTGGTGGGATGGAGGGGTGACCGTGTACCGCGAACGACTCTGGGCCCCGCCCGCCCTCTACCTGGCGACGGCGCTCGTCATCCCCGCGAGCCTGCTCGTGTTCCTGCCGATCAGCGTCCTGGCCGGCGTCCTCGTGGCGATCGGCATGTACCTCGGCGTGGTCGTGCTGCTCTGGGCGCTCGCCCCGACGATCGAGGTCACCGACACCGAGTTCCGCGCCGGCCGTGCACACCTGCCGCGGACGCTCGTCGGCGAGGTCACCGCACACACCGGCGCCGAGGCCACGACCCAGCGCGGTCCGGCGCTCGACGCCCGCGCGTGGACGCTCTTCCGCGGGTACGTGCGCGGGGTCGTGCGCGTCGAGGTGACGGATCCGGCGGACCCGACGCCCTACTGGCTGGTCAGCGCACGCAACCCACAGGCCGTGGTGGACGCCCTGCGTTCCTGACGCGGCGTGCCGCCGGCGCGAGCTCGGGCTCGCATAGCGGTCGCGGCGGTCCGGTCGGGAGGCGCGCCCTCCCCCGTCCCACCGGTTCCAGTCCGCCAGTCGCGAGCGTTCGAGCCCCTCACGCCCGCAATGGGATGACGATCTGCGCGTACGAAGCAGGAACTTCCGATCTCCTACGCGCGGAACGGTCTCCCACGCGCGGAACGGCGCTCCCGCCCCGCGCCGCAACGCGGAACGGCCCGCCACCCACGGAGGGTGACGGGCCGTCCCGGTGGAGCTGCGACTCAGAGCGCCGCGCACTCCGCGCACACGGGGCCGAGCTTCGACTCGTGGTCGAGCTGCGAACGGTGCTTCACGAGGAAGCACTCGACGCAGGTGAACTCGTCCACCTGCGGCGGCAGCACGACGACGTCGAGGTCGACGTCACTGAGGTCCTGTCCAGCGAGCTCGAAGCTGCCGGGGTTGTCCGAGTCGTCGTCGACGACCCCCGACATCTTGTCGGGAACGCGCTCCTTGAGGGCCTCGATCGACTCCGAGTCAGAGGATTCGTCGGTCTTCCTGGGGGCGTCGTAATCGGTGGCCATGCCCATCCGTTTCTCGTGTCGAGAGGTCGTCGCCGGTGATCGGCGGCGACAGTTTGCACCACGACCCGCGAGAGCGCAAACCGAACGCCGTGCGGGATCGTCAGGCCGTGCAACCCACCGTGGTGGTCGGACATTCCCGGCGGCCGGGAGCGGACGAGGACGGTGCGCGGGGCCGGCAGCGGACGAGGACCGTCCCCGGGCATGCGGGAGTCCGCGGCACGCCCGTGCGCCTCCGCGGCAACGGGTGTGCACCGCTGCATACTCCTGGGGTACGAGCACGACCGTACGCAACGCTCGGGAGGCGCAACCATGCAAGACGTGAGAGTCATCGGAGTCGAGTCCGGGGCACTCCTGCTCGCGACCGACGGCGGCACCGAGTACCGGTTGCCGGTCACCGCGTCACTGACGAGCCAGGTCCGCCAGGCCAACCCCGACGCCGGCCCCCAGAAGCGCGTGTCGCCGAAGGACGTGCAGGCCCGCATCCGCGGTGGCGCCGACGCGGCCGACGTCGCAGCGGCGCTCGACGTCGACGTCGAGTACGTCCGGCGGTTCGAGGGTCCGGTGCTCGCCGAGCGTTCCTTCATCCTCGACGCCGCACGACGTGTCCCGGTCACCCCGACCGACGCCGAGGCGCCCGACACCTTCGGCGAGGCCATCGAGGCCAAGCTCGAGGCCGGCGACGCGACCGGCGTCGCGTGGGCGTCGTGGAAGAACGCCGAGCAGGGGTGGCAGGTCAGGGTCCGCTACACCGCGTCCGAGGTCGAGCACGACGCGCAGTGGTCCTTCGACCCCAAGACGTCGACGCTCACGCCCGACAACGGCGACGCGCACCGCCTCTCCGACACCGACGACGAGGGCATCGCTCCGCGCCTGCGTGCGGTGGAGAACGACCACCACGACGCCGACGGCACGCGCTTCGACTCCGGTGCCTTCCGCGTCGAGCAGACCGAGGACGCGGCGACCCCCGAGGCCCAGGAGCGTCCGCTCCGTGCGCCGCTCCCCCGCATCGGTGCCGCGCCCGTCGAGGAACGCTCGCCCGGCAACGAGACCGCCGACCTGCTCGAGGCACTCCGCCGTCGGCGCGGTGAGCGCGAGGCGGCATCCTTCACCGAACAACAGGACGAGCCCCGCGGGACCTCCATCAGCGTCGTGGACGTCCCCCTCCAGGGCTGGGACTCGCCGGCCTCCGCCCCCGAGCGCGACGACCGTCCGGCATCGGCTCCCGAGACCGACGGCCGCTCCGAGCGCAAGAAGCGCAACCGCCGGTCGATGCCGAGCTGGGACGAGATCGTCTTCGGCACTCGCCCGGAGGACCCCGCCTGATCCAGCATCCTCGGTCCGGTCCGTCCGGCCTGGAGGCCCGGTGCAGCCCCGCCACGCTCGTCGCGTCGCGGGGCTGCTCGCGTTCCCGCCCGGGTCAGCCCGCGAAGGCGCCCGCCAGCCGCAGGGGCACGAAGACCTCGTCGTCCGTCATGGCACCGTGCTGCCCGATCATCCGCTTCGGCTCCTTGCGCGGGTCGAGGTCGCGGTCGTCGTTGAAGGCCCACGACCCCCTCGCGACCACGACGACGTCCCCGATGCGCGGGAGCACGCGGTCGTCCACGGCACCGAACCACCCGGCGGCCACGGCCTCGTCGCGGCTGGCGACGTACGCCTTCTTGCCGTAGCGGGTGCGCCAGGCCTCGACCAGCGCCGGGACGTCGGTGCCGGGGCGCACGGCCAGCTGTCGGCAGCGGGGGTCCCCGGCGATCCCCACGACGTCCACGAGGAGCGCGGGGTCCATCGCGATGTTCGCCTCGGCCGGCACGTCGAGCACGCCGTGGTCGGCCGTCACGAGGATGCCCACGTCGGCAGCGCCGCGGGTCGCGAGCCGGGCGAGCTCGCCGTCGAGTGACTCGAGCGCCGCGGTCCAGCGGTCGGACTCCCACCCGTGCTTGTGCCCGATCGAGTCGAGCTCCGGCACGTAGAGGTAGACGAGCGATCGGCCGGACGCCGTCGCCGCCAGTGCGGCGTCGACCCGCTGCGCGATGGTGTCGGCTGCGGTGTACCGGGCACCGCCGAGCACGTTCGCGGTCATCCCCGAGGACTCGTAGCGGGCCGGACCGACCACCACGGGCTCGATGCCGAGCGCGCTGGCCTCGGTGAAGACGGTGTCGGCGAGCAGCCAGCCCGTCGGCACCTCGGAGTCCCAGCCGGACAGCAGGTTGACCACCCGCTCACCCTCGGGCTCCCACCCGCTGTAGCCGACCACGCCGTGCGTGCCGGGCGAGCGGCCGGTCGTCAGGGTACTGAGCGCCGCGGCGGTCGTCGTCGGGAACCCGCTGCGCAGGCGCTTGAGGGTGCCGCCGCCGGTCGCGGCGGTGAGCCAGCGGGCGTGCCCGGCGCGGGCCGACAGGGCGGACGACCCGAGGCCGTCGACCAGCACGACGACGACCGAGCGGGCGGGACGGAGGGTGATCCGTGCCTCCCGGCCGGTGGTGCGCAACCACGTGTCGTCGGCGGCGCCGAGCGCGACGAGGCAACTCGGCAGCACGTCGGCGAGGTTCGCGGTGGTGTCTGGGGCGCTCGGTACGCTGGGGGGCACCCCACGATCCTCCCAGAAAGGTCCCATGGCACGCACGGAAGCAGTCGGCCTGCCCGACGGTGAGCGCATCGAGGACGTCGACGTCTCCGAGGAGATGCAGGGTTCGTTCCTCGAGTACGCGTACTCCGTCATCTACTCGCGGGCCCTGCCGGACGCGCGCGACGGCCTCAAGCCGGTGCAGCGACGCATCCTCTACCAGATGGCCGAGATGGGGCTCCGACCGGACCGTGGGCACGTGAAGAGCGCCCGCGTCACCGGCGAGGTGATGGGCAAGCTGCACCCGCACGGCGACGGCGCGATCTACGACGCCCTCGTGCGCCTGGCGCAGCCCTTCACGATGCGTGTGCCGCTGGTCGACGGGCACGGCAACTTCGGGTCGCTCGACGACGGCCCCGCGGCCGCCCGGTACACCGAGGCCCGTCTGGCCGAGCCGTCGATGGCAATGACGGAGGGCCTGGGCGAGGACGTCGTCGACTTCGTCCCGAACTACGACAACCAGATCATGCAGCCGGGCGTGCTGCCGGCGGCGTTCCCGAACCTGCTCGTCAACGGCGCCTCGGGCATCGCGGTCGGCATGGCGACGAACATGGCGCCGCACAACCTGGGCGAGGTCGTCGAGGCCGCGAAGCACCTGCTCCTGAACCCGACGGCGACCCTCGAGGAGCTGATGGAGTTCGTGCCGGGCCCGGACCTGCCGTCCGGTGGCACGATCGTCGGGCTCTCCGGGGTCCGCGACGCCTACGCGACGGGCCGTGGCTCGTTCCGCACCCGGGCGAAGGTGTCCGTCGAGAACCTCACGCCGCGCAAGGTCGGCCTCGTCGTCACCGAGCTGCCGTACCTGGTCGGCCCCGAGCGCGTGATCGAGAAGATCAAGGACGGTGTCCAGGCCAAGAAGCTCGTCGGTATCTCCGACGTCAACGACCTGACGGACCGGAACCACGGGCTGCGGCTGGTCATCGGCATCAAGTCCGGCTTCAACCCGACGGCCGTGCTCGAGCAGCTCTACAAGCACACCCCGCTCGAGGACGGCTTCGGCATCAACAACGTCGCGCTCGTGCAGGGGTCACCGCGCACGCTCGGCCTGCGCGAACTGCTCGACGTCTACGTGCAGCACCGGCTCGACGTGGTCACCCGGCGCTCCCGGTACCGGCTCGCCCGTCGGAAGGAACGGCTGCACCTCGTCGAGGGTCTGCTCATCGCGATCCTCGACATCGACGAGGTCATCGAGGTCATCCGCTCGTCCGACGACTCCGAGGCCGCGCGGACGAAGCTGCAGGACGTCTTCGACCTGTCCGAGGTGCAGGCCGAGTACATCCTCGAGCTGCGTCTGCGGCGCCTGACGAAGTTCTCGCGCCTCGAGCTCGAGGGCGAGCGCGACCAGCTCCTCGCCGACATCGCCGCGCTCGAGGAACTGCTGGCGTCCGACGCCCGTCTTCGTGCCCAGGTCGCGGTCGAGCTGACCGAGGTCTCCGACCGGTTCGCCACGCCGCGCCGCACCCTGCTCACCGAGGCCGATGCCCCGGTGCGCGGTGGCCGCAAGGCCGCGGTCGACCCCGAGTCGCTGCAGATCGCCGACGCTCCGTGCCGTGTGCTGCTCTCCACGACCGGTCGACTCGTGCGGGTGGACATCCCCTCCTCGGACCTCGGGATCGTGCGGGTGCCGAAGCGGTCGAAGCACGACGCGGTCCGCTCGACCGTCGTGTCCACCGTCCGCGGGCAGGTCGGAGCGCTGACCTCGACCGGCCGCGTGCTGCGGTTCTCCCCCGTCGACGTCCCCGCGGTACCGCCGGCGTCCGTCCGGCTCGACGCCGGCGTGCGGGTGTCCGACTACCTCGGGATCGCTCGCACCGAGTCCGTCGTCGCACTCGTCGACCTGTCCGCAGGGGCGGGCGACTCGCTCGCCATCGGTACCGCGCAGGGCGTCGTGAAACGCGTCGCGACCGGCGCCTGGCCGGACAAGGACGAGTTCCTCGCCATCGGGCTGAAGCCGAAGGACACCGTCGTCGGGGCCGCGCAGGCGCCGGAGTCGGACGACCTCGTGTTCATCACGTCGAACGCGCAGCTGCTGCGGTTCCCGGCCTCGGGCGTCCGGCCACAGGGCCTGCCCGCGGGCGGCGTCGCCGGGGTCTCCCTGGCTTCCGGCGCATCGGTGATCTGGTTCGGGTCCGTGGCGCTGTCCGAGGACGCAGTGGTCGCCACCGTGTCGACGGCGTCGGGGGCACTGCCCGGCACGGACCCCGGACGGGCGAAGGTCTCGGCGTTCTCGGAGTTCCCCGCGAAGGGCCGTGCGACGCAGGGAGTGCGGGCGCACGCGTTCCTCAAGGGCGAGGACGGGCTGACCGTGGCGTGGGCCGGCATCGCGCCGCCGCACGCCGTCGGGTCGGACGGAGCCGCGCGGACCCTGCCCGACTGGCTGTCGAAGCGCGACGGGTCGGGAGCGCCGCTCGAGGCCGTGATCGGCTCGATCGGCGGCAGCGCAGCAGCCCTGGACGGTACCGCGGGCGAGGCGTAGGCGGTCCCGCCCGCCGCTGCGGGCGGGTGCGCGGCCGCCGCGCAGCGGCCGCCCGCCGGTGCGCCGGTGGCCGGTCGCCGGTCGCCGGTCGCCGGTCGCTCCCACGGGACAGAGCGAGGCCGGGCCGGCCCCTCGGCCGCCGTGTCCCCGTCCTGGTCGCACGACTTGCCGTCCCACGCCGCTGGCGACGACGTGTCGTGCGACCGGAACGTCGGCACGCGGCGTGTCACGCGCAGGGAGGGTCGACCCGACGGCCGGGAGGCGCGGTGGCAGTCAGCGCGTCACCTCCCGTCCGCCAGCTGGCCCCTCGAGACGTCCGGGATGCCGCGAGACGCCGTGGGATCCACGAGACGGGGCCGAGTTCGCGAGACGCCGCCGGATCCGGCGGCGTCTCGGCACGACGACGGCGTCTCGCCCGGCCGGCGGTGTCTCGGCCAGACAGCAGAGCGCGAGGACCGTCGGCCAGCGCGAGTCTCGGGCCGTGCGCCGTGGCGGGGCGCCGCTCCAGGCCGCTGCCGGGCGCCGCTCCGCGTCGCCGCCGCCGGGCGCCGCGCCGCCGCTACGCGTCGATGCGGTCGCGGTCGAGGCCCTCGCCGGCCAGGATGAACTCCTTGCGCGGCGCGACGTCGTTGCCCATCAGCAGCTCGAACACCTTCGCGGCGCTCTCGGCATCGGTCACGTTCACCCGACGGAGGGTGCGGTGCGCCCGGTCCATCGTGGTCTCGGCGAGCTGGTCGGCGTCCATCTCCCCCAGACCCTTGTACCGCTGGATCGGCTCCTGGTACTTCTTGCCCTGCTTCGCGAGCTTCTTCAGCACCGCCTGCAGCTCGGCCTCGGAGTAGGTGTAGAGCGTGTCGTTCGGCTTGCCGCGGTTCACCACGACGACCCGGTGCAGCGGCGGGACGGCGGCGAACACCCGGCCCTGCTCGATCATCGGCCGCATGTACCGGAAGAACAGCGTCAGCAGGAGCGTGCGGATGTGGGCACCGTCGACGTCGGCGTCCGACATGATGATGATCTTGCCGTAGCGGGCCTGGTCGATCTCGAACGAGCGGCCGGAGCCGGCGCCGATGACCTGGATGATCGAGGCGCACTCGGTGTTGGACAGCATGTCCGACACCGAGGCCTTCTGCACGTTGAGGATCTTGCCGCGGATGGGCAGCAGCGCCTGGTACTCGCTGTTGCGGGCGAGCTTGGCGGTGCCGAGCGCGGAGTCGCCCTCGACGATGAAGAGCTCCGTACCCTCGGCGTCCTGCTTGCGGCAGTCGGCGAGCTTGGTCGGCAACGAGGAGTTCTCCAGCGCGTTCTTGCGCCGCTGCGTCTCCTTGTGCGCCCGCGCCGAGATGCGGGTCTTCATCTCGGCGACGACCTTCTCGAGCAGGGTCGCGGCCTGCGCCTTCTCGGTGCGCTGTGTCGAGGTGAGGACGTCGGTGAGCTGCTTCGCCACGACCTGGTCGACGATCTTCCGGACCGCGGGGGTGCCGAGGACCTCCTTCGTCTGCCCCTCGAACTGCGGCTCGGGCAGGCGGACGGTCAGCACGGCGGTGAGGCCTGCGAGCACGTCGTCCTTCTCGAGCTTGTCCTGCCCGACCTTGAGCTTGCGGGCGTTCGCCTCGACCTGCGTGCGCACGGCCTTGACGACGCCCGACTCGAAGCCGGTCAGGTGCGTACCGCCCTTCGGCGTCGCGATGATGTTGACGAAGCTCCGCTCGACGGTCTCGTACCCGCTGCCCCACCGCATCGCGATGTCGACCTCGCAGGTCCGCTCGACCGAGGTGGACACCATGTGCCCCTTGTCGTCGAGCATCGGCACGGTCTCCGTGAAGGTCCCGGTGCCCTGGATGCGCCAGACGTCGGTGACCGCGGAGTCGACCGCCAGGTGCTCGACGAACTCGCTGATGCCGCCCTCGTACCGGAAGCGCTCGATGACCGGACCGGGCGCGACCGTCGTCCCGGTCGCCTCGGCACGCTGGGCGGCAGCCTCGATCGACGCGGCCCGTTCGTCGGTGATCGTGATGCCGAGCCCGGGCACCAGGAAGGCGGTCTGGCGGGCGCGGTTGACCAGGTCGCCCGTGCTGAAACGGGCGTCCGTGGTGAAGATCTGTCGGTCCGCCCAGTACCGGATGCGGGACCCGGTGACCCCCTTCTTCACCTTGCCGACGACACGGAGCTCACTGCCCGAGGTGAACGGGGTGAAGGACGCATCCGGCCCGTCACCGGCGAAGGTGCCGGGCTCGCCCCGGTGGAAGGACATCGCGTAGGTCTTGCCGCCGCGGTCGACCTCGACGTCGAGGCGCTCCGACAGCGCGTTCACGACCGAGGCACCCACGCCGTGCAGGCCACCGGACGCCGCGTACGACCCGGACCCGAACTTGCCGCCGGCGTGCAGCTTCGTGAACACGACCTCGACCCCGGTCAGGCCGGTCTTCGGTTCCACGTCGACGGGAATGCCGCGGGCGGTGTCGCGGACCTCGACGGAGCCGTCGGCGTGCAGCACGACCCCGATCTCGTCGCCGTGACCCGCGAGTGCTTCGTCGACGGAGTTGTCGATGATCTCCCACAGGCAGTGCATGAGCCCGCGCGAGTCCGTCGAGCCGATGTACATGCCCGGACGCTTCCGAACCGCCTCGAGCCCTTCGAGGACGGAGAGGTGTCGTGCAGAGTAGTCGGAGCTCACCTCCCGATGGTACCGAGGGGCACCGACAGCCAGGCCGCCGGACAGCGGCGCGGCTCGGACTGGGGACAACCGCTCCGCGCTCAGCGAAACAGGCGGTCCGGGATGCACGGCTCCCAGCCACCACGTGTTCAAATGGTGGTCCACCCGCACCACCTGCGATCCGTGAGGAGCACAGCAATGACCCAGACCGTGCAGGACCTCTCCATCGACGAAGCCAGCAGCCACCAGCTCACCGCCGCTGACCGCTGCGACAGCTGCGGAGCGCAGGCGTACATCCGCGCCACCATGGCCAGCGGCGAGCTCTACTTCTGCGCCCACCACGGCGCCGAGTTCAAGGAGAAGCTCGCAGCCACCGCGCTCGAGTGGCACGACGAGAGCAGCCGACTCCACGAGTCGAAGTAGTCGTCACCAGACGGCCGAACGGGAGGCGCGGGGGCCCCGGGGCCCCCCCCCCCCCCCCGCGGGGGGGGGGCCCGCGGGGGCCCCCCCAGGGGCCGAGGGGGGGGGGCCCGTGTAGGGGCGGGGGGGCACGCCCGCCCGGCCGGGCGCG
>NZ_JAURUY010000023.1:0-10724 GCF_030803485.1 Curtobacterium sp. 260
CTGCACGCCCCCGGGTGGTGTGTTGGACGGCCCGCCCCCCGGCCCCCCCGGCCCCCCCCCCCGGGCCCCCCCCCCCGGGGGGGGGGGGGGGGGGGGGGGCCCCCCCCCCCCGCCTCCCGTCCGGCCCAGCGCTGTGGCGCTACGCGCCCTGCTGCCACCAGCTGTCGAAGGGCGTCGCGGGCACGCGACGCTTGTGCTCTGTCGCTCGGTAGCGCGACTCGATCGCCTCGGCGACCTCGTCGGGGACGTCGTGCCCCTGCAGGTACGCGTCGATCTCGACGTAGGTCAGGCCGAGGTTGGCCTCGTCGGTCTGCCCGGGCAGGTCGTCGAGCAGGTCCGCTGTCGGCGCCTTCTCGTACAGGCGAGCCGGCGCCCCCAGGTGCTCGAGGAGCTGCCGCCCCTGGCTCTTCGTCAGCCCGGTCAGCGGGGTGAGGTCGACGCCGCCGTCGCCGTACTTCGTGAAGAAGCCCGTCACGGCCTCGGCCGCGTGGTCCGTGCCGACGACCAGCAGTCCGCGCTGCCCGGCCACGGCGTACTGGGCGACCATGCGCATGCGCGCCTTGACGTTGCCCTTCACGAAGTCGCTGAGCGCGACGCCGGACGCCGCGGTGTCCTGCACCACGCCGTCGACGCCGTGCTCGATGTTCACCACGATGCCGGGGTCGGCGCCGATGAACTGCAGCGCGAGCTGCGCGTCGTCCTCGTCGGCCTGCACCCGGTACGGCATACGGACGGTGACGAACTCGGCCTCACGTCCCTCGGCGCGGAGGGACTCGACGGCCAGCTGGGTGAGCCGTCCCGCGAGCGTGGAGTCCTGACCGCCGCTGACGGCGAGGACGAACCCCTTCGCGCCGGTCGTTGTCAGGTAGTCACGCAGGAACGCGACACGGCGGGCGACCTCCTGCTCGGGGTCGATGGTCGGCTGGACGTCGAGGTCCGCAGCGATGGTGGCTTGGAGTTCACGCACCCCACCAGTATCCCGCCGCACCGTCGCGCACGACCGGATTCACCGGAGGCACGCGGCTGGTGTTCACCCGTTCGACTCAGGCGACCGTCGGGGCGGCGGGGTGCCGGATGGTGTTGTCGTGGTCGGCACCGATCGCGCACGTGCAGACCACGCGGAGCATCTCGTCGGTCCGGGTGAGCCGGAAGCGTTCGACGTGCGGCGGACCGACGTGACGGTCGAACGGATGGGTGTCGTGGTCGTGCACGTCGGGTCCTCCCTGATCCGGGTCCCGTTGGTGAGACGGGACGGGCCACACGGCCCCTGCCGAGGATCTTCCGCGCGCAGGCAGGACGGCGCGAGCCCCCGTCCGGGGGCCGCGTCAGACCTGCTCGCCGAGGAAGTCCGCGTACGAGGGTTCGTCGTGCTCGGGACCGGCGGGCACGGAGGCGTCCGAGGTGCCGCCGACGCGGTCGGCGATCAGCTCGGCGACCTCCTCGGGTGAGCGCATGCCGTGACGGTGCCAGTCCTCGACGGGACGGGGCGTCACGAGAGCACCTGCAGGGTCGTGGCAGCGAAGGTGGAGACGGGGGTGCGGGTGTGCCCCGCCGGGAAGTCGAGGTGCGTGGAGCACGAGTACGTGGCGGTCATGAGGACCAGCCCTTCATCGAGGTGTTGCTCACCTCGGGTCCGACCGGGCCGTCCCGCTGTGCCAGACCCCGCGGACCGCGAGGGCATCGTGACGACGGGACCCTGTGAGTGAACCCGGTGGCCCCAGCGTAGAAGCGGGACAGGAGCGCGTCCAGGTCGATGCGCTTAGCGGCGTCCCCGGACGTCCGCGGCCGCGGGTCGGCTGCGTCGGGACCGCGGGTCGGCTGCGTCGGTACCGTGGAGGCTCCGCACCACCACCGAGGAGCCTCATGCCCCTGTTCGGCAACCACCCCACCACGTCCGACGCGACACCGGGTCCACTCGCCCGCAAGTGGACCGACGGGTTCGGCAGTCTCGCGACCCGATGCCTGCAGGTGATCGTCGTGCTCGTGATCGCGATCGGCATCGTGTACGCCGCCGCGACCCTGAGCGTCGTGACGATCCCGGTGCTCCTCGCCCTGATCATCGCGTCCGCCATGCACCCGGTCGTGTCCTGGCTCCGACGGCACAAGGTGCCCTCGGTGCTCGCGACCCTCGCGGTCCTGCTCGGCGTCCTCGTCGTGCTCGGCCTCGTCGGTTGGCTGATCGTCGTCGCGGTCATCTCGCAGTGGCCCGACCTGCAGAAGTCGGCGATCAGCGGTTTCCAGCAGCTGCAGGACACCGTCGCACACCTGCCGTTCTCGATCTCCGACCAGCAGGTCGACCAGGTGGTGAACGGCGTCCAGGACTTCCTGACCAGCTCGCAGTTCGGGTCGGGCGCCCTGGCCGGGGCGTCGGCCACCGCGAACTTCCTGACCGGCCTGGTGCTGATGATCGTCGTGCTGTTCTTCTTCCTCAAGGACGGGCCGGCGATCTGGGAGTTCCTGCTCCGTCCGTTCACCGGCGCCCGGTACGCGCGTGCACGCCGCGTCGGTGACCGCGTCGTGCAGACCCTCGGCGGCTACGTCCGCGGCACGGCGAGCGTCGCGGCGGTCGACGCGATCGGCATCGGCGTCGGGCTGGCGATCGTCGGGGTGCCGCTCGCGCTCCCCCTCGCCGTCGTCGTGTTCATCACCGCGTTCATCCCGATCGTCGGCGCCACCGCCGCGGGCATCCTCGCCGCGCTCGTCGCCCTCGTGGCGAACGGCCCCGTGGCCGCGCTGATCGTCGTGGGCATCGTGGTGCTCGTCAACCAGCTCGAGGGCAACCTGCTGCAGCCGGTGCTGATGGGCAAGACGCTCAAGCTGCACGGCCTGGTGATCCTGATCGGCCTGACCGCGGGCACCGTGCTCGCGGGCATCACCGGCGCGATCATCTCGGTGCCGCTCCTCGCAGCGGCCTGGGGCGCCGTGCAGGTGTGGGGCGGTCCGGACCGGCCGGCGGAGCCGTGGCGCCAGAAGCGGCCGGAGACCGCCGAGCGGCGGTAGCGGCTCCCACGGGACGGACGGGAGGCGCGGTGCCGGTCGGTACCGCGCCTCCCGTCCGTCGTGTGGGTGCGACCGCGGCTGGTCGCGGCAGCGTGGCGCTGTCGTACGACACCGCCGCTGTCGCACGACGACGGACAAGTCGCACGAACCGACTTCGCTCGTGCCGGATCGGCCGAAACGACACCGCCGCTGTCGCACGACGACGGTGATGTCGCATGACCCCACCCCTACTCCCGATGCACGGGACGTCCCGCGCCGAAGCACCCGTCGATCGACCCGCGCGATGTCGGCCGATGCACCCGCGACCGATGCAGGCGCACAGGACGACACCGCGCACGTCGTTCGACGCGCGCAACGTCGAAGCACGCGTGTGCACGCGGCTCGGAAGAGCCACACGCCCTCTCCCGACGCACGCCACGGACGACGAACGGGAGCCCCCGCGCGTGGCAGGGGCTCCCGTTCGTGTCGGTGCGGTGCGTGTCAGTCGGTACCGGAGTCGAAGGCGGCGCCCTCGGACGCGGCGTCCGTCGCGCGGCCGAGTGCCTCGTCCTCGCTGGACACGACGGCTCCGCCGAGGATCTCCTCGGCCTCGCCCGACTGCAGCTCGCCGACGAGTTCGCCCGTCGCGCCGCCGATCAGCCCGGCCGCTGCGTACTGCTCGAGGCGCGAGCGCGAGTCCGCGATGTCGAGGTTGCGCATCGTGAGCTGCCCGATGCGGTCGTCCGGACCGAACGCTGCGTCGCCGACACGCTCCATCGAGAGCTTGTCCGGGTGGTACGACAGCGCCGGACCCGTGGTGTCCAGGATCGTGTAGTCGTCACCGCGCCGCAGGCGCAGCGTGACCTCACCGGTGACGGCGGAGGCGACCCAGCGCTGCAGCGACTCGCGCAGCATGAGGGACTGCGGGTCGAGCCACCGGCCCTCGTACATCAGACGTCCGAGACGACGACCCTCGTTGTGGTACGCCGCGACGGTGTCCTCGTTGTGGATCGCGTTGAGCAGACGCTCGTAGGCGATGTGCAGCAGGGCCATGCCCGGCGCCTCATAGATACCGCGACTCTTGGCCTCGATGATGCGGTTCTCGATCTGGTCGCTCGCGCCGAGGCCGTGGCGACCACCGATGGCGTTCGCCTCGTACACGAGTGCGACGGCGTCGGCGTACTCGACGCCGTTGATGGCGACCGGGCGGCCGGCCTCGAAGCGGACCGAGACCTCTTCGGTGGCGACCTCGACGTCGTCACGCCAGGCGGCGACGCCCATGATCGGCTCGACGATGTCCAGACCGCTCGAGAGCTCCTCGAGGCTCTTCGCCTCGTGCGTCGCTCCCCAGATGTTCGCGTCGGTCGAGTAGGCCTTCTCGGTGGAGTCGCGGTACGGGAAGCCACGGGCGACGAGCCACTCGCTCATCTCCTTGCGACCGCCGAGCTCCTCGACGAACTCGGTGTCGAGCCACGGCTTGTAGACGCGCAGCCGCGGGTTGGCCATCAGGCCGTAGCGGTAGAACCGCTCGATGTCGTTGCCCTTGTAGGTGGAGCCGTCGCCCCAGATGTCGACGCCGTCCTCCTTCATGGCGCGGACGAGCATCGTGCCCGTCACCGCGCGGCCGAGCGGCGTCGTGTTGAAGTAGGTCTTGCCGCCGGAGCGGATGTGGAAGGCACCGGTCTGCAGGGCGACGAGGCCTTCTTCGACCAGGGCGCTCTTCGCGTCGACTATGCGGGCGATCTCGGCGCCGTACTCCTTCGCGCGACCCGGGACGGCGTCGATGTCCGGCTCGTCGTACTGGCCGATGTCGGCCGTGTACGTGCAGGGCACCGCTCCCTTCTCGCGCATCCAGGCGACCGCGCAGGAGGTGTCGAGACCTCCGGAGAACGCGATGCCGACTCGTTCGCCGACGGGGAGACTGCTCAGGACCTTGGACACGGGTCAATCGTACGGGGCGCTGGGCCCGGGCTACCGTCCAGGGCGACGGTTGTGGAGAACCCGTTCCGGCCCAGACGACGGCTGGTGCAACGATCGGTGCCCCTGGACGAGCACCGCAGGGACGCGAACCCGCGCTCGACGCGGTGCCCCCGGACGACGTGGTGCCCCTGGAGGGACTCGAACCCCCAACCGTTTCCTTAGGACGGAACTGCTCTTCCATTGAGCTACAGAGGCTGGCCCGTCCACTCTAGCGGCGGTACGGCTCCAGGAACACGCAGACCTCGTCCACGAACAGCTCCGGCTGCTCGAACGGCGCGAAGTGCCCGCCCCGGTCGAGTTCGTGGTGGTGCACGAGGTTCGTCGTGCGCTCGAGCCACTCCCGCGGAGCCCGCACGATGTCGCCCGGGAACACCGAGAACCCCGACGGCACCTCCACCCGTCGGCGCAGTTGCGCAGCGGGGATCGCCGCGTTCGCGTGGTACATCCGCATGGAGGACCCGATCGTCGCCGTCGCCCAGTACTCGGTCAGCAGCGCCAGGACCTCGTCCTGCGTGTACACCGACCACAGGTCGCCGCCGCAGTCACTCCACGACCGGAGCTTCTCGACGATCCACGCAGCGAGACCCGCGGGTGAGTCGGTCAGCCCGACGGCGGCGGTCTGCGGCTTCGTGCGGTGCATCATCGCGTAGGCGCCCTCGGCGGTCCGCCACCGCTCGGTCTCCTGCACGAAGGCCCGCTCCGCCGGGGACAGCTCCGTGGTGTCGATCCCGGGCCACGCCAGCCCGCCGTCGATCCGGTGCACGGCGACAACACGGTCGGGGTGGTCGAGTGCGAGGTACCGGACGACGTGCGTCCCGATGTCCCCGCCGGACGCCGCGAACCGGTCGTACCCGAGCTCCGTCATCAACGTCGCCCACATGCCGGCCACCTCGCGGGCGTCGAGCACGCGCGGTGGTGCGTCCGAGAACCCGTACCCGGGCATGTCCGGCACGACGACGTCGAACCCGGCCTCGACGAGCATCGGCAGGACCTTGCGGAACCGCCACCCGGAGTCCGGCCACCCGTGGGCGAGCAGCAGCGGGAGGGCGTCGGGACGGCCGGATCGCGCGTGGAGCACGTGCACCCGGACGCCGTCGACGACGTGCCACTCGGACGGCAGCGCGGCGAGCTGCTCCCGGTGCCCGTCGAAGTCGAACCCGTCGGCCCAGTACTCGACCAGCGGCGGGAGCTCGTCCACGTCGACGCCGAGCGACCACCCGGTGCCGGCGGGTGCGTCCGGCCAGCGGGTCGCGCGGAGTCGGGCGCGGAGGTCCTCGATCGTGGCGTCGTCGATCACGGGCGTCTCGCTCATGGCTCGCACGCTACGCCTGCCCGTTCCTTCCCATCACGCGCGCGATGGGAGGACGTTCCGCGCATCGGAGGCCCGGAGGAACGTCACCCTACGAGCGGATCGGTCTCCCACGCGTGGGATGGTCCACGCAAGCAACCGTGCGCACGCCAGCGCGACCACGCGACGGTCGGGAGGCACGGGGCGGCCCCGCCACGCGCCTCCCGTCCGTCGCGACGCCGGGCCGGCGCTACGCGGCCACCAGGTACTCGTCCCACTCCGACTGCGGGCGCTCGATCCCCCGCACCACCCAGGACGCACCGTGCGGCGCCTTCGGCCGGAAGCGCAGCCGCCACCCCATCTCCTGCGGGGTCCGGTCGCCCTTCGTGTTGTTGCACGCCAGGCAGCAGGCGACGAGGTTCTCCCACGAGTCCTGGCCGCCGCGCGACCGGGGCTGCACGTGGTCGATCGTGGTGGCGTGCCGGTCGCAGTACGCGCAGCGGTTGGCGTCACGCCGCAGGACCCCGCGTCGCGAGACCGGCACGAGTCTCGCGTGCGGGATCCGCACGTAGCGGGTCAGGATGATGACGGACGGACGATCGAAGCTCGCGGAGGACCCCGAGACCGGGTGGTCGAGGTCGGCGGCGATGACGGCGGCCTTCTGGTTCATGACCAGCACGAGGGCCCGTCGGTCCGAGATCACCGCGAGGGGCTCGTAACCGGCGTTGAGGACGAGAGTGCGCATGGGTTCCCTTCCGACGGTGCCTGGACGGCTTCCAGGCGCTGCGGGTGCGTCGGGTCGATCGACGTCGACAGGGGACCGCGACCTGTGACCACGCCCTGAACCACGAAGAGCACCACCCGGATGGGCAGTGCTCTCGTCAGACAGGTGCGTGATGGTGCACGCAGGGGGCGGTCGACCGTATGTCCACGAGCGCGCGCCGACCCGTGGTGCGGGTCGTGCGGAACGCTGACATGAGGTCTCCCGTGTTCGGGCCGGATCGGACCGGTGCAGCACCAGGGTACGTCGGAAACCGGCCCGACACGAGGGTGTGCGGACCGGTTTCCGGGAGTGTTCACGGGAACGACACCAGGGTCGTCACCGTCGTGCGGGTGCTCGGGTCAGATGCCGAAGCGCACGATGTGGTAGCTGCTCGTCCAGATCGGGCGGATCGAGACGGAGCCACCGGGCTTCGGAGCGTCCATGATCATGCCGTTGCCCATGTAGAAGCCGTCGTGCGAACCGTCGTTGAAGACGACGACGTCGCCCGGCTGCGCCTGGGACTCGGGGATCGTGGTGCCCGCGGCGTCCTGCAGCGGGACCGAGTGCGGCAGGCTGATGCCGTACTGCGCGTAGACGTACATGATGTAGCCCGAGCAGTCGAAGCCGGACGGGTCCGCGCCACCGAAGACGTACGGGGTACCGATGTACTGCTTCGCGGTGGCGACGACGGCCGGCAGCGAGAACGGGGTGTTCGCGGCGGCCGCCGTGGTGGCGATCTCGTTCGCGGAGGGGCCGCTGTACGACGAGTACTGCTTCGCGGTCTGCGCGCGCGCCGCCTGGGTCGCTGCGGCCTTCGCGGCGTCGGCCTGCGCAGCCGCGGCCTGCTCGGCGGCGGCCTTCTGCGCGGCCTCGGCGTCGAGGGTGGACTGCGCGGTCGCGCCGTACCCGTCACGCGACGTCCCGGCGAGGGCCACGGCGTCGGACACCGAGAACTGCTGTGCCTGGGTCGTGCGGACCTGGCGCTGCGCGTCGGCGGCGGTCGAACCGGTCTGCTGCGTCGCGGCGAAGGCCGGGGCGACGGCCACGGTGCCGAACATGCCGGCGGCGACCGTCAGCACGATGGGGGCGAGGAACCGGCGCTTGCGGGCCGAGCTGCTCGCCTTGGCGGTCTCGGCGGCGCGGGCGGCCTGCGCAGCGCGACGGCCGCCGGGGAGCGGTGCGTCGCGGACGGGGGTGATGCGACGGGCGGGGGCTTCGGTCTGGCGCGCGGCCCGCCGGGTGAGCGGGGCGTCGTTCGCGGTGTTCGTCGGGTTGGCGGGCGTCTGGTCGTCCGCGGCGGAACCGGTCTGCGTCAAGGGTGGTGTCTCCGGCGTCTCGTCACCGTCTCCGCCTGGGTCAGGGCGGAGGGGCGGACCCCATCCGTTCGTCATCGTTTCCGATCGAGGCAGGAGACGGGTTCGAGACGTCCTGCCACGGGTCCTGGGCCTCGTGGGCGGCCCGGGGACTCGACGAGTGTACGTGGGGGCCGTTACCTTGTCGAGATGAAACGACGGTTCGGTAACGGAACGATCACGAACCCCTGATCAGCGGCGATCGACCCTCGTGACCTTGTGCCGATTCTCAGGCTCGGACGGCGCCCCGACGGTCAGTCCCGCTCGATGTAGACGTGCTGCGCGACCTCGGTCGGCAGCTCGATGCCGGCGTCCTCGCCGTCCACCCGGACCGCGACGTACGCACCGGCGCGCTGCACCCGGGCGACACGGCCGGGCATGACGCCGGCGGTGCGCAGCTGGTGCAGCAGCTCGGGCTCGAACTGCACCGGTTCGCCCAGGCGACGCACGACGCCGACCGCGACGGCGTCCGTGCCGTCGGTCGCCGCGACGATGTTCTGCACACCGTCGAGGAACTGTCCCGCCGTCGGTCCACCGATCTCGGCGAGCCCGGGGATCGGGTTGCCGTAGGGCGACTCCGTGGGGTTGCCGAGCATCTCGAGCAGTCGGACCTCGACCTGCTCGCTCATCACGTGCTCCCAGCGGCAGGCCTCGTCGTGCACGAAGGCCCAGTCGAGTCCGATCACGTCGGCGAGGAGCCGTTCGGCCAGCCGGTGCTTGCGCATCACGTGCGTCGCCCGCGAGCGACCCTCGCCCGTGAGCTCGAGGTGGCGGTCACCGGAGACGACGACCAGACCGTCGCGCTCCATCCGCGCGATCGTCTGCGAGACGGTGGGACCGGAGTGTCCGAGACGCTCGGAGATGCGCGCGCGCAGCGGCACGATCCCCTCTTCCTCGAGGTCGAGGATCGTCCGCAGGTACATCTCCGTGGTGTCGACGAGATCGGTCACGGTCCGCCTCTCATGTCTGGGCCCAGCCCGATCCACCCTACTTGAGCAGTGCGACAAGACCGCACCGACGGGCGCGCTCCACGGCCTGGAGGCGCGGGTCGGGTCCGCCCCGTCCGGCCGGTCCAGGGTCGGTGACGGTGGGATACCGCTCGCTAGGATCGGCGCATGGCAGACATCGTCATCCCCGCCGAACTCCTCCCGACCGACGGACGCTTCGGCTGCGGCCCGTCCAAGATCCGCGGCGCGCAGCTCGAGTCACTCGTGACCCGCGGGGCGACGATCCTCGGGACGTCCCACCGCCAGAAGCCCGTGAAGGACCTCGTCGGCAGCGTCCGCCGCGGCCTCGCCGACCTCTTCCAGCTCCCGGACGGCTACGAGGTCGTCCTCGGCAACGGCGGCTCGACCGCGTTCTGGGACGCCGCCGCCTTCGGGCTCGTCGAACGTCGTGCCGAGAACCTGTCCTTCGGCGAGTTCGGCTCGAAGTTCGCCAAGGCCACGGACACCCCGTGGCTCGAGGCCCCGCACGTCGTCGAGGCACCCGGCGGCTCGCTCGCCGCGCTCGAGCCCGTCGAGGGCGTCGACGTCTACGCCTACCCGCACAACGAGACCTCGACCGGCGTCATGGCGCCGGTCGTCCGCGCTGCGGGTGACGACGGCGCGCTGACCGTCGTCGACGCCACGAGCGCCGCCGGTGGTGCCGCGTTCGACGTCGCCGCGACCGACGTCTACTACTTCGCGCCCCAGAAGAACTTCGCCTCGGACGGAGGGCTGTGGCTCGCCCTGTTCTCCCCCGCCGCGATCGAGCGCGTCGAGCGCATCGCCGCCTCGGACCGCTACATCCCGGAGTTCCTCTCCCTGCAGAACGCCGTCGACAACTCGCGGCTCGACCAGACGCTGAACACCCCGGCGCTCGCGACCCTGCTGCTGCTCGACGACCAGGTCGACTGGATCAACCAGTCCGGTGGTCTGGCGTGGGCCGACACCCGCACGAAGACGTCGTCGTCGACGATCTACGACTGGGCCGAGGCCTCCGACCACGCCACCCCGTTCGTCACCGACCCCGCCCACCGGTCGCAGGTCGTGGCGACGATCGACCTCGACGAGTCGATCGACGCGAAGGCCGTCGCCGCGACGCTCCGCGCGAACGGCATCGTCGACACCGAGCCGTACCGGAAGCTCGGCCGCAACCAGCTCCGTGTCGCCACGTTCACCGCGATCGACCCGGACGACGTGGCGAAGCTCGTGCGGGCGATCGACTTCGTCATCGGCGAGCTGCGCGGCTGAGGCGCCAGCACGGACGGACGGGAGGCGCGGGGGCCCCGGGGCCCCCCCCCCCCCCCCCGCCCGGGGGGGGGGAGGGCCGGGGGGGGGTGGGGGGCGGGTGGGTCGGGGGGGGGGGGTACCCCCCCCCC
>NZ_JAURUY010000024.1:0-10347 GCF_030803485.1 Curtobacterium sp. 260
CCACACCCTCGGCCGACAGATCCCGGTCCTGGTCCACCTCACCGGCGGCACCCGCACCGCACTGGCACGCACCACCCGCGTCCAGTGACAGCACCACCAGCACCACGCAGCACCACCCACCGGCCGGGGGACGCCCGACGTCCCCCGGCCGTTCCGTGCCCGGAACCGGCCGTCCACACAGCCGCAGCCGAACCCGGGAGGCGACCCGAGCCTCCCGTCCGCAGACCCAGGAGGAGACCCCACGTGGCACGCAACCACGGAGCCGTCAGCGCATCGACCTCGGAGCAGCGTCGCGAGGACGCTGCCGAGTGGAGCCCGCTGGCCCGCTACCTGTCCGAGTTCTTCGGCACCTTCCTGCTCGTGCTCGGCGGCGTCGGGGCTAGGCCGGCGCCTTCCGGGCCGCGCACGACGCCGGCTTCGCCTCGAACGGCTTCGGCAGCGCCAGCCCGGGCGGGTACGGCCTCGGCGCCGTCTTCCTGACCGAGGCGGTCCTCACCGGGGTCTTCCTCGCGGTGATCCTCTCGATCACCGCCAAGCAGGAGTACCAGGCCCTCGCCCCGATCGGCATCGGCCTCACCCTGACCCTCATCCACCTGGTGAGCATCCCGGTGAGCAACACCTCCGTGAACCCCGCACGCTCCGTCGCTGCCGCGGTCTACGGTGGGGCCACGCCGCTCGCCCAGCTCTGGGTCTTCATCGTCGCACCGGTCCTCGGTGCGGTCGTCGCCGGCCTGATCGTCCGCGTCGGCGGTCGCCGCCGCATCACCGGCTGACCTCACGAGGTCACCCACCGAGAGAAGGAGAACAGCATGCGCAACCGCATCATCGTCATCGGGCTCATCGCCCTGGTCGGCATCTGGATCGGGTCCCGGTCGAACCGGCCCGTCGTGAAGAAGACGAGCACGGCCGAGACCATCCGCAAGGCCTGGAACGACCCGCACGCGCGGAAGCAGCGCGCGAAGCTCCGCAAGAAGATCGAGAAGGCCGCCTCGCACTGACGGGGTGACCACGGACGGGAGGCGCGGTGCCAGCTGGCACCGCGCCTCCCGTCGCGGCTAGCGCTGCTGGTCGCCGTCGCCGTCGCCGGGAGTTCCCGGGTCCGTGAGCGCGGCCGCGTAGGCCCGTACCGATCGGTTGTAGCGGGGAAGCGTCGGCTCGACGGCCTCGATCGCCACCCGCAGTGCCTCGTCGACACGGCCCGCGCTGTGCAGCGCGAGCGCGAGGAAGACGCGAGGGGCCGCTCCGGTCGCAGGGTGCGGTGGGGCATCGCGGAGCATCGCGATCGCATCGTCGACCCGGCCGAGGTTCCGGAGGGTCGACGCGTGCTGCACGACCAGCCGTGCGGCACGGTCGGGGTCGACGGTGCCGAGCCCCGCCTCGTTCGCCGCGGCGTACTGCTCGTGCGCGGCGGCCTCCTGCCCGCCGGAGTCGTGTGCGCCACCGAGCTCGAACGAGCCGAGCGCGGGGTTGGGTGCGACCGCCGCGAGCTCGCGCATCCGGTCGATCCGGGCAGCGTCGTCCACGGTGTCGTCCGCCCACAGCGCCGCGACGCGTGCTTCCCAGTCGGGGTCGGAGGGTCGTGGCTGTGGGGTCGTGGTGTCGCTCACACGGTCACGCTAGCGGCACCGCTGCGACGCGCGACCATCCGGTGGACGTGCCCCTGCGCGCATCCGGGGCACCGGGATGCGAAGATGCATCGTTGCCCACCGACAGGACGACGAGGAACCCATGGGACACGACGACGCCGCGCCGCTCCTCGACGGGCGCTACCGACTCGAGCAGGAGATCGGGCGGGGCGGCATGTCCGTCGTGTACCGCGCCACCGACGAGGTGCTGCACCGTCCCGTCGCCGTGAAGCTCTTCCACCCGGGCTCCGTCGACCTGGCACGGCAGGAGGCGGAGCTCGGCGTCCTCGCTGCGCTCGAGCACCACGGGCTGGTCGGGTTGCTCGACGCGGGTGTGGTCGACGTCGTCGGCAGTGGTCCGCGACGCTTCCTCGTCATGTCGCTCGTCGTCGGACAGGACCTGGAGGCGCGGCTCGAGGTCGGACCGCTCTCCGCGAAGCACATCGCCGAGATCGGCTACGACATGGCCGAGGCGCTCGAGTACATCCACCCGCACGGCGTCGTGCACCGCGACATCAAGCCGTCCAACATCCTGCTCGTGGACTACGGCACCGGCTCCGACCGGGCCCGCGCACGGCTGACCGACTTCGGGATCGCCCTGGCCGCGGGGGTCGAACGGCTCACCGCTGACGGTGTCACGACGGGCACGGCTGCCTACCTCAGCCCGGAGCAGGCCCGGGGTGCGGACGTCGGTCCCGCGAGCGACGTGTACTCGCTCGGTCTCGTGCTGCTCCAGTGCTTCACGCGACGCCGCGAGTTCCCGGGGTCGCTCGTCGAGTCCGCCATCGCCCGGCTGTCGCGCGACCCGGTCGTGCCGGAGCCGCTGCCGGAGCACTGGAAGCACCTGCTCCGCGCGATGACGGCGCAGGACCCGACGGCACGGCCCCTCGGTGCGCAGCTCGTCACGATGCTGCGCGACGTCGTCATCACCGAGAGCGCTGCAGCCGACATCGCGGCCACCGGTGCCCGGTCCGATGCCGCCCCCGCTGCGACCGCGACCGCCGACGCGGGCCCCGCCGAGCCGACCCCAGCCGCCCCGGCGGACCCCCGCCCTGCCACGCTCGACTCGCTGCCCGAGGAATCGCTGCAACGCACCGTGGCGATGGCCGCACGGCTCTTCGACGCTCCGATCGCCCTGGTCGACGTGCTCGACGAGGACCGTGAGTGGTCGCAGTCGTGGATCGCCGAGGGGGTCGACGAGGCAGCGCGCAGCATCAGCTTCCGCAGCGGCTTCGCGCCGGTACCCGTCCCCGTGGTGATCCCGGACGGGTCCGTGCACCCGGAGATGCGGCAGAGTCCGCTCGTCACCGGGCCGCTCGGCATCCGGTTCTACGTGAGCGTGCCCC
This sequence comes from Curtobacterium sp. 260, assembly GCF_030803485.1. Classification (NCBI taxonomy): domain Bacteria; kingdom Bacillati; phylum Actinomycetota; class Actinomycetes; order Micrococcales; family Microbacteriaceae; genus Curtobacterium; species Curtobacterium sp. 260. Next base: position 2,972 of record NZ_JAURUY010000024.1, read on the forward strand.
TGCTGCGGCACGACGGCACCGCGGTGGGGACCCTCGCCGTGCTGGACGTCCGTCCGCGCGAGGCGTCCGAGGGCGACCTGGCGAACCTGCGCGACCTCGCTGCGCTGGCCACCACGCAGCTGGAGCTCCGCCAGGAGTCCCTGCGCACGACGAGCGACGCACTGCCGCTCGACGGCGCGCGCTGACCCGCGTCAGGCGCCGGGTCGACCGTCCGACCACGTCATCGCCCGGTCCGCCTGCTCGGCCGTGATCCGGGTCACCGCACCGCAGTTGGTGCACTCGTTGCGGTGTGAGCGCGACAGCGGGACGAGCGGGACGAAGAACAGGCTGAGCTTCGTCGTGCGGCGCACCACCCGCTGCGCCGCCAGGACGCCGCACACCCCGCAGACGAAGCGGACCACGGTGAGCAGGGTGTCGGAGCCGCGGGTGCCGAAGATCAGGAACACACCGCGAGGCTACGCGGACGACGCAGACGGACCGTCAGCCGTCGGAGACCGTCACGCGGAACGACCGCACGAGCGGCTCGTCCGGCCGGACGACGACGGGGGAACGCCAGGCGAGCGCCGAGCCGACCGCGGGGTACTCCGCGACCCGGACGAACCACGGATCGCGGTGGTCCAGCGCCTCGACGAGCACGTGCGCTCGTCCGCCGTCGAAGGACCCGGTCCACGCCACCCACGGTGCGACGGAACCGTGCACGCGGTCCTCGCCCGCGCCGTCGGGGGTGCGGACCACGACGTCCGTGCAGGGGGCGAACCGCAGGAACCAGCCGCCGTAGCCGGCACCGGCGCGACCGTGGCTGGCCGGACTGCCGAGCGCGACCGGTCGGGCACCGGGCGCGCGGAGCGTGGACGTCCACTCGAGCTGCCAGCCGTCCGGCGTCGCACGCCAGCCGAGCGTGCGGTCCTCGTGGAGCAGCAGCGCGCCGGCCGGGTCGCGCCAGGAGGTGCCGAGCCGCAGCCCAGCGCCGTCCGTCTCGGAGGGGCCGACGGTCGCGGTGCCGTGGTCGTCCTGCCACCGGTAGCCGGGACCGTCCACGTACGTCGGTCCGCCCCAGCAGTTGACGCCGTCGAGGTCGGGGAACGCGACGCCGAGGCCGCAGTGCCAGGGGTGGTCCTCGGGGTGGCGGTCGGTGAGCACCACGCCGCCGAGCGTCCGCACCGGGTGGAGGAAGGGCCGCGGCACCCAGGCCGGCGGGACGTCCGCGCCGTCGTGCAGCTCGCCCACCCTGACCCCGGCGACGTCGAGCGGCACGACGACGCCGTGCGCCGTGCCCGTGCCCTCCGTGTCGTTCGTCCCCACCTCGCCGACGCTACGCGTCGACCTCCGTTGACCGTCGCCGCACGAGCACGACGCTGTCCACCGTCTCGTGTCGCTCGCCGTCCGGTCCGGTCGCCGATCGCGGTCGGCCCTCGGCGACCATGACGTCCCACCCGTCGTCGAGCCGCAGCGCCGCCAGGTCCTGCTCGGGCGTCGGGAAGCGGTGTGACCGCATCTCTTCGGGCACGTCGCGGTGCGGCGGAGCGGCGTGGGCGGTGACGAGCAGGTGCCCGCCGGGAGCGACCGCCGTGGTCGCCCGGCGCAGGATCGCGTCGCGGGGGATGCCGACCGGCCACGACTGCAGGAAGGACGCCGTGACCAGGTCGAACCGCTCGTCGGGAGCCGGGCTCCAGGTCGCCAGGTCGGCGGCGACGAACCGGGTCCGTCCGGCCACCCCGGCCGACCGCGCCGCGCGGTCGGCGCGGTCGACGGCGGTCTGCGACAGGTCGACGCCGGTCACCGTCCAGCCCTGCTCCGCGAGCCAGACGACGTCGCCGCCCTCACCGCACCCGAGGTCGAGTGCCCGGCCGCCACCCGACGGCAGTCCGGCGACCACGTCGGCGAGCACCGCGTTCACCCGGCCCGACCAGATCCCGTCCCGTTCGGCGTACCGGGCCTCCCACCAGTCGCGCGCCGTGCCGCCCCCACCCGCGGGAGTGCCGTCGGGGCGGGCCGGGGTGTGTGCGTCGGCGGGGGCGGAGGGGTCGTCGTGCGCGTGCATCCGCCCAGTCGACCGCGCACCGGAGCGCACCGCAAGGATCCTTGCCGGACCGGCAACGGCGGCCCGCCGCGGGCAGGCCCGGACCGGCGACGGCAGCCTGCCGCGAGTGGCCGCCGGACGGGAGGCGCACGGCCGCCCGCCACGCGCCTCCCGTCCGTCGCACACCGGACGGACGGACGACGACGTTCCGTCCGGAGTGCGCGGACTGGGTGTCCGGTGTCCGCGGTGCCGTCCGGCGGCGCGTACCGTCGCCGACACGACGAGATCGTCCGGCGGCCACGCCACGCGGGGGCCGCCAGGGTGGGTGCCACGCCACCCCGCGACCCTGCCGACCGGACGCTCCGGACGACGCAGGACGCCAGGCGGTCGTGATGCAGGGAGCACGACATGTCGACGTACCAGACGGACGAGCGGGTCGAACCGGTCCGCGTCATCACCTACCGGCACCTCCGCCGCGCCGCGCGACGGGGCTGGGCGGTGCCCGAGGGCGCCCCGGCGCCGTCGCTCGCGGACCTGGGGCGGGTCCGCGGACCCAGCCGCGGCGACCGCACGTGATCACCGCGACCGTCGACCCGCCCGCGGAGGACCGGTCGACCGAGCAGCGCCGGACCTCGGTCCGACAGGTCGTGCACAGCGGCACGGAACCCGGCGGGGCCCGCACCCTCCACGAGGACGTGTACGACGGCCACGACCTGTGGTGCCGTCCCGACGGGGACGCCCCCTTCAGCTACCGGTACCGCGCCACCGGGGACGGGCGGGTGAGCCTGCGGACCTCGTCGGTCTCGGCGCACCACGGCGGTGTGCTCGCCCCCGGCCGGCAGTACCTGCTCGCGTGGTCCGTCGAGGGCGGTGTCGTGCTCGACCCGGACCGCGAGGACGGCGTCACGCTCCGCCCGGGCGTCCCGGTGATGTGCCCGGCGGGTCGTCCCTTCTCGGTGGCGGCGCCGCCCGGCACCGTGCACCTGGTGCACTTCGACGCGGACTTCCTCGAGGCCGTCGCGGTCGTCGGCGGTGCGGCCGTCCCCGTGCCGCTGGCGTTCCCGGCCGCCGTGCCGTCCGCCCGCCTCGCGCCGTTGCAGCGCACGCTCCGCGAGCTCGCCGGTGCGATGCTCGACGTCGACGTGGTCGACGGAGAGCGGGCGGTGCTGGACCTGCGCCTCGCCGAAGCCGTCCTCGAGGCGTTCCGCCCCGACCCCGACGGCGGCGTCCCCGACGGCTCCGTCGCCACGCTCGAGCGGGCGAAGGCGTACATGTACGCGCACTTCGCCCGCCCGCTCAGCACCGCGGAGATCGCCGCCGGTGCCGAGTCCAGCGTCCGGACGCTGCAGGAGACCTTCCAACGGCACGAGGCATCGACGCCGACCGCGTTCCTCCGGGACCTCCGGCTCGACAAGGCCCGGATCGCGCTGCAGCTCGCCGACGCACGGGAGACCTCGGTGGGAGCCGTGGCGTCCTCCTGCGGCTTCCGGCACATGGGGCGTTTCTCCGGCGCGTACTCCACGCGCTACGGGGAGCACCCGGGGGAGACGCTGCGAGGGCAGCGACGGATGATCGCGGTCGCCGGGACCCCCGGTCGCACGCGGGGGTCCCAGCCGGGCTGAGCCCGCCCGTCTCCCTCGCCTGTCCGGATCCGCAGGTCGGTCGGGAGGCACCCGGCGCGTCCACCGCGCAGCCCCGGTCCGCCCCATGCTGCGCTGGGTAGCGTGCAGGGATGCAGCGGACGTCACCGAGCACCGGGACCGGCGGGATCGCGGTCGCCGTGCGCGGCACCGGCGCCCCGGTCCTCGTCCTGCACGGCACCCCCGGCGGGATCTCCTCCGCCGAGGCGATGGCCCGCTTCCTGCCCTCCGACCGCTTCCGCGTCGTGACCCTCGCACGACCGGGCTACGAGGGGACGACCCTCGAGCCGGACCACCCCTCGCTCGACGACGAGGCCGACCGGTACGCGGTGCTCCTCGACGAGCTCGGCATCGACCGTGTCGCCGTGCTGGCGTGGTCCGGCGGCGGCCCGGCTGCCTACCGGTTCGCGGTCCGCCACCCGGACCGGATCCGGACGCTCGTCGTCGTCGCCGGGCTGTCCGCGCGGTGGGTCCCGCCGAAGCCGTCCTTCGCCGAGTGGGTCGTCGCGTACACCCGGGTCGGTGCGGCGCTCGCCGCGTCCGCCGCCCGACTGGTGCCGTCCGTCGTCGTCCGCACCGCCGAGGCCGGCGTCAGCTCCCTGCGCGGGCGGGCGCTCACCGCACACGTCGCGGACGTCCTGCACGATCGGCCCCGCCGCCGGGTCCTGCTCGACCTGTCGTCGAGCGGCAACGCGGGCGGGCGCAACCGTCCGGGGTGGGACAACGACGTGCGGGTGCTCGGAGCGGTGGACGACCTCGAGCTCGGGGCCGTCCGGGCACCGACACTGCTGGTGCACGGCGACGCGGACACCGAGGTCCCGATGGAGCACAGTGCCCGGGCCGCTGCGACCGTGCCCAGGGCCGAGCTCCTCACGCTTCCCGGCGGCACCCACTTCGGGCTCTGGGACCACCACGACGCGGCCCGCGTGCAGGAGCGCGTCCGGAGCCACCTCGAGCGCGCCTGACCGCTGCCGCGCCGGACCGCTGCCGCCTGACCGCTGCCGCGCCTGACCACTGCGTGCCGGCTCCGCTCGCTCGGGGAGGGCTGCGCTCGACCCGGCAGGCTGAGACGAACCGCAGGAACCGGACGCTCCAGCCCTGGCGGTCACAGCTTCGTGACCAATACGTTATCTCCCTGAGCCGGTCGACCACCCGTCGCCCGATCGCGGAAGGAACCATGGGACGACACGCACTGCCCGCAGCCCACGACGGCGCACGGTCGACAGCACCCGAGCCGACCGCACCCCGGTCGTGGGAACCCGCGGAGCTGCGGCGTCCCCGCGGCCGTCGCGCGGCCCTCGGCCCCGCGGTCGCCCGTTCCTCCTTCGTGCAGCCCGCGAAGCCCGCGCGCACGGTCGCGCTCGCCGCACCGCGCCCGGTCGCGTCGACCGCCGTCGCCGGCGCCGCGGTGCTCTCACGCTCCGCAGCACTCCGCGCCGAGCGTGCCGCGGACCCGCGGCACGTCCGCCGCGCCGCGAACGCCAAGCGCGCGGCGATCCTGCTCGCACCGGCGCTCGCCGTGACGTCGACGCTGACGCTCGCGGTCCCTGCGGACGCGGCCCCGGCGACCACGACGAGCAGCTCGGCGTCCGCCGTCACGGCTGCGGACGACGCGCAGTCCTTCACCGTCGCCCGCGACGTCGAGGTCCCCGTCGTGCAGACGGACGGCATGACGACCACCACGACGATCGTGTCCTACCCGACGATCGTCACGAAGTACGGCGTCACCACGCAGCAGGCCGAGGCGGCCATCTCGAAGGTGCTGTCGGCGGGCGGCAAGCGCGCCACGATCGTCTCGACGGCGCTGCAGTACATGGGGGACCCGTACGTCGAGGGCGGCGCGAGCCACTCCGGCATCGACTGCTCGGGACTGACGATGGTGGCGTACGCGGCCGTCGGCATCCCGCTCGTCCACTACGTGCCGTCGCAGGACGCGGTCGCCACGACGATCCCGCAGTCCGAGGCCCTGCCGGGCGACCTCGTGGTGTTCGACAACGAGGACCACGTCGGCATCTACCTCGGCGACGGCATCGTGCTGCAGGCGCCGCACCCCGGCGACCCGGTCGACATCGTGCCGCTGTACCCGAACGCCCACCACTTCGCGCGTCTGCTGCCCGCGGGGGAGTGACGCGTCGACGGGGAGTTGCGCACCTCCCGTAAACTGGAGTGATGGCCACCGAGACCCGCACCCCGTTCGAGGAGCAGCGCTCCACGCGTCCGCAGGTGCGCCCGCGCACCGAGGGGTGGACCCAGGCGCAGGACTCCGAGGGGCGACCCCTCCTGCAGTTCGCGTCGCCGAAGCGCGGCAAGCCGCCGGTGCACCTCGCCGACATGACCGTCGAGGAGCGCGTCGCGAAGGTCAAGGAGCTCGGCCTGCCCGGCTTCCGCGCCAAGCAGCTGTCGACGCACTACTTCACGCACTGGTCGTCCGACCCGGCGACGATGACCGACCTGCCGGCTGCCCAGCGCGAGGAACTCGTGGCCGGGATGCTGCCGCCGCTCCTCACGGAGACCCGGCGTCTGGCGACGGACAAGGGCGACACGATCAAGTTCCTCTGGAAGCTGCACGACGGCGCCCTGGTCGAGTCGGTGCTGATGCGCTACCCCGGTCGCATCACGCTCTGCGTCTCGTCGCAGGCGGGTTGCGGCATGAACTGCCCGTTCTGCGCGACCGGCCAGGCAGGGCTGACGCGCAACATGTCGACCGCCGAGATCATCGAGCAGATCGTCCGGGCGAACGCCGCGATCGCCGCCGGTGAACTCGGGGGCGACCCGCGGAAGGGCGGGCAGGACCGCGTCGATGCCGAACGCGTCACGAACATCGTCTTCATGGGGATGGGCGAGCCGCTCGCCAACTACAAGCGGGTCATCGAGGCGGTGCGCACGATGATCGCTCCGCAGCCGCACGGTCTCGGGATGAGCGCGCGTGGCATCACCGTCTCCACCGTCGGCCTGGTGCCGGCGATCAAGAAGCTGGCGGACGAGGACATCCCGCTCACCTTCGCCCTGTCGCTGCACGCGCCGGACGACGAGCTCCGCGACGAGCTCATCCCGGTGAACTCGCGGTGGAAGGCCGACGAGGCGATCGACGCCGCGTACGAGTACTACGCGAAGACCGGTCGACGGGTCTCGATCGAGTACGCCCTCATCAAGGACATGAACGACCACGCCTGGCGCGCCGACCTGCTCGCCGAGAAGCTCAACGCGCGTGGCAAGGGCTGGGTGCACGTCAACCCGATCCCGCTCAACCCGACGCCCGGTTCGGTCTGGACCTCGTCGGAGCCCCACGTGCAGGACGAGTTCGTCCGCCGGCTGAACGCTGCGGGCGTCCCGACGACCCTGCGCGACACCCGCGGCAAGGAGATCGACGGCGCGTGCGGCCAGTTGGCCGCGGCGGACGAGACGGACGTCTGAGTCGACGATCGGTCGGACGGGAGTCACGGTGCGGGTACGCACCGTGCCTCCCGTCGTTCCCGGGTCGCGTCGGCACGCGTGCGACCGCCGACCGGCACCCGTCCGACCGCGGCTCGGTACCCCTCCTCCCGCGAGTCCTCGGGGAAGTCGGGGGACGACACGCCCGGGATGTGGGTGGTGTTGGTGGTGTGGTCGGGCCGTGCGTAAAGTAATCACTCGTTGCCGCTGAGGCGGAGAACGGAACGGCCGAGACGGTCACCGGGTTCACCTGGGGATCTTGTCCGCCACGGTTCTTCCCCGGC
>NZ_JAURUY010000025.1:0-5747 GCF_030803485.1 Curtobacterium sp. 260
TCGGACAGTGGACCGCTGCCGAGACGGCGCAGCGGGCGCACGGGGACCCGGACTCACCGAGCGTGGGCGACTACCACGTGCCGGCCCTCGTCGGGTGGGCGCTGACGGGCGGCCCCGTCGACGACGACGGGATGCTCGAGCTCCTCGAGCCCTGGCGCGGGCACCGCGAGCGCATCGTCCGACTGATCGGGGGCTCGGGCTTCCGGAAGCCGACGTTCGGCCCGCGGATGACGATCCAGGACCACCGCTGGCACTGAGCCCGTTTCGACCATGAGTGGCACTTGTTCATGCACCTGCTTCTGCTGTGTCAGGATCGACCGCATGGGGAACGTTGTCGTCATGCGAGCCGAAGATGCACGTCGCCGAGAGCTTGAGAGCGAGGGATGGGTGGTCATCGCGCGATCCTTCGGGGCGCGACTCGAAGCTGCCGACGTGGATCAGACTGTCCTGCAGGAGCAGATCGGCAAGATCAGCGACCCCGTACAGCTCACGGAACTCGATGCCGGTGATGCGAACATGATTCTCGAGCTCGATCAGGCCACTGCTGACGACTACCCGGGCAGCGTCGCCACGCAGCACGAGCAGATGACCGCTGACGAAGCCCGGCCGACGGATCGCCGACGCGCATTCGGAGCTGTGGACAAGGAAGGGGTCCTCCTTGCCATGACGTTCGTCGAGGTCGAGGTCGAGGGCGGTGTGGTCGACACCGACTTCACTGTGGTGCGGGCGGGCTTCCGCCGTACCGGTCTCGGAGCAGCAGTGAAGGCGTACTCGATCCTGGCGCTGCTCGGGGAAGGTGCGTTGCTGTTCCGCACCGGAGGGTCTGCGGACAATGCCGCGATCATCGGTGCGAACGCCCGCCTCGGGTACGTGCGGGATGAGGAATGGGTGACACTCGCCGAACCCGATCACCCCGCCGCTTGAGCGCGCGAGCCGATGACTCGTTCCGGTCGTCGCGGGACGGTCAGAAGAGAAGCGTGTCGACTGTCCCGCCTCTCCTGGCGCTCTTCTCGGATGCGTGCCAAGTGACGGCTGCGGCACCGGCCCAGAGCAGTCCCATGAGGAGTGCACCGGAGTAGTTCAGCCAGAAGCCTCCCGCGAGGCCCTCTGCGGTGACCCCGATCCGCGCAGATGCGATGAGACTTGTGAGCGGGATCGCTCTTGCCACGGCGGCGACGGGGTCCCAGAGGATCTCGATCGGTGCCACCACTCCGGCAAGGAGTGGAATCAGGTACTCGGACAGGTTCGCGAGCACGAGGCTGTCCCGAAGGAACAGGCTGACTGCCCCGAGCAGGAATCCGATGCCGACGGCAGTCGGAGCGACTGCGCTGACCGTGAGGAGGATCGCGATCCACGTCGAACCGGTTTGCGGTACACCGACCACGAGGAGGCTGGGCACGAGCCCGATGCAGGCGACGAAGACTCCGAGGCCGGACACGACGACGAACCGCCCGACCCAAGAGGCGATCCTGTTCGTGTGCGCAATGAACAGGAATGCCGTCGTACCTTCGAATCGATCTTCAGCCATCAGCGTTGCGACTGCGACGCTGGCTGTCACTGATCCAACTGCCAGAGCGGCTGCTACGGCATCGCCGGTCGTCGGCGCCCGCAGCCCGGCGCCGGAGGCGATTGCAAGGTAGAAGAGGGAAGTCAACAGCGGGATCAGGCCCAGGCGCACCAGACGCACCGCAGTACTGGTCGACTCCGGCAATGTCGCCCAGGCAACGGCGGCGCCGGACCTGAAAGCGGGAAGCAAGCTACTCATGCGAGCGCCAACGAACCATCGCGACGAGCTTTCCGTAGGGCAGCACCCAGCAGGGCTGCAGCGCCGCCTGTCCAGAGGAGCGACATGACGGCCGACTGACCCAACCAGAACCAGTCGGTGGTGCCGTCTGTCCGGTACGAGGCAACCGCGCCGAGGAGCGGATGGATGGATGCGACTGGGAGAACCCAACCTGGCAGTGACGAGAACGGGATGACGATGCCACTCAGTAGCCAGATGGGGGTGAGCAGAAGTGGTTCGAAGACGGTGGCTGCTCGGCTCACGACGAAGACCGCGGCAAGTACGCACCCAGAGCTCACGCACGCGAGCAGGGCACCCAGGAGTGTCAGAGCAGCAGCTGGTTCTGTTCTCAAGCCGCCCGTCAGTATGAGTTGCAGCACCAGCGCAACCGGCACGCCGATCAGTCCGATCATGGCGGCCGAAGCGCAGAGGCCGCCGAAGACGACACCGGGTCGGAGCACACTCATCGCCATGTGCTCGAGGGTTCCTTGAAAGCGTTGGTAGCCGATGATCCCCACCGCGGTCGTCGTCGACGCCCAGAGTCCCGCAACCGAGCCGTGGAGCCAGAGGTCCTCTGGCACGTGTGCCCCAGCACCGAGCGCCCCGATGAGTCGGAACAGGACGAATACGACAGGGGCGGCAATCGCCTGCTGCACGAAGAATGGGGTCCGAAGTAGCGCGAAGCAATGGAAGAGTGTGATCCGCAGGACCGCGGTCATCGGTCACTCGCGATACCGTCGTTGTTGCGGAGGAAGGCGAGGTAGGACTCTTCCAGGGTCGTGGGCCGGGAAATGACCGATCGAATGTCCGCAAGGGCATCGAGGTCGGTCTGATCGACGAGCGGAGCTCGATGTGCCCAGAGAATGTCCACCCACCACAGCCCTCGGCGATCTTCGCTGTGCACATGCGCGACACCGGCAAGTGATCGGAAGAGCGGCGACGGGTCTGTCCTTGACTGCACCGTGAGCGACGTCACGGTGCCTATCCCTGCTGCCGCGGCTATGTCAGCCGAAGTTCCACGTGCGACGATCTGACCCCCCGCAACTATGTCGATCCGGTCGGCAAGATCGTCCGCGTCCCGCAGGTGATGAGTAGTCAGAAGGACGGCATGACCATTCGTCCTTAGGCGGCGGATGATGTTGCGAAGATCTTCCGCGCCCTCGGGGTCGAGGCCGATCGACGGTTCGTCGAGCAGCAGGAGTTCGGGATCGGACATGAGGGCGCGGGCGATGTGCAGACGCTGGCGCATGCCTCTCGAGTACGTTTCGACGCGATCGTCTCCTCGTCCGGAGAGACCTACTGTCTCGAGGACTGCAACGGTTCGTGCACGGGCTCTGGGTCCGCTGACGCCCTGGAGTCCTCCGAAGAAACGCAGGTTCTGCAGGGCGGTCGCCCGCATGTAGAACCCTCGGTCGCCACCGAGGACGAGGCCCAGGTGTCGTCGCGCCGCTCTCGGTTGTCGGACGGCATCGACGCCCGCAACACGGACGCTTCCGCTTGTGGGTTCGAGCAGAGTCGCCGCCATCTTCACGGTCGTCGTCTTTCCAGCTCCGTTCGGTCCGAGGACGGCCACGACCTCGCCGCGACTGATCGTGAGATCAATCCCTCGGACTGCCTCGACAACCTTGCCCGATGCTCGGAAGGCGCGCCGGACGCCCCGCATCTCGAGTGTTGCTGGAGTCACGAGGTCCGCGGGTCCATGCCGGACGGGTCCTTGGAGATCCGCGCCATCACGTCTTCCGCAGCGGCCGTACTGCCAGCACCGGCGAAGGTCGCCACGAGGTTCTTCCGCACACTCAGGAGGCGACTGGGCGCACCCTCATCCGCGATCAAGCCCTCGGCTTCGTGAAGCAGCTCCGCAGCGCTGTTCCAGCGTTCGCATCGGTAGTGGAGGTAACCGGACAGGGCCACAGCTTCTGACAGGGACTCCCGATGGTGTGCCCGAGTCCATTCGAGGTGCTCGTCAAGCTTCGAGCTTGCTTCCTCCAAGCGGTGGGGGTCCTGCGCGGTGAGTTGCGCGTCGTTCACGCGTACCTGCGCGAGGTACCGTCGACGTTGATCCTCGTCAACCATGGCGACGGCTCCCGCAGACAACAGCCGCACCGCCTGGTCCAGGAGTTCCGCGGCGAGCGAATGCTGTCCTCGTCGCACAGCGGTCAACGCTTCCAGGTTGAAGGTCACTCCAGCGAGTGCATCTCGATCACCAGGCGCGATGCGACGCTGAGCGGCGTACCTGTCGAGGTCTCCGCGAAGTCCAACCAGAAGAGCTGCGGCACGTTCGTGTTGCCCCCTGCGTTTGGTGAGCCATGCCGCGCGACGCACGCTTGCCATGGCTGATTCTGCTTCACTGGCGGTGGTTCCCTCTGCCAAGGTCTTGAAGATCACTTCGGCTCGATCATCACCAGTGGCCGCGAGAGCGGTTGCAACGTAGGTGAGCGCCCGAGGCTGCGACGGAAGCCTCGACGCATCGACGAGTACACGGGCGATGTGCCCGGCTGCGTCCCAGAGTCCAGCCAGGTTGATGGTCACGTCGATGTGGCCCGCAAGCTCGGCTTCAGATATCTGGTCTCCGATCCACGCGTCAGCGACTGCGCTTGGATCGTACGACGCACAAGCACGCGATGAGTCGATACCCACAGCAGCGGCGGCATCTCGCAGGAATTCTGCGGGGTCGTCGTTGCGCCGTAGACCGAGATCACTTGCGTGGTTGGGCGCGCGGTGTGACCGCGTCAACGGCACTCTTGCCAACCGGGCAATCGTCGCACGCTCTCGCAAGGCAAGATGCGCAGGTGCAGAGGCGAGTTCATCGGCCAGTTCTGTCAGTGGTGTTTCGAGGATCATCACTATTCCAGGGAAAGAGAAGCGGGTGCGGCTCACGCCGCACCCGCTTTGGATTTCAGTGGCGCCAGACGACCTGGCTGGTGCTGAATACTGCCGCGGTGTCCTGGAGTTCGCGGACGATGGTCTCGATGTTCATGGTTCCCCCCTTTCGGCTTCGTTGGAGAAAACGTAGGAGCGGAATCGATGCCTGTCAAGGATGACAATCACATGAAATCTGGCCTTTATAGGTCCTGATGGAAGGCGTCAAGTCCGCACTTCCGCCCACTTTGTGGATTCGATCTCCGGCTGGCACATCGATCTCGTCCTGTGCATCATTGGTCCTCGAAGGAGGCTTCGTGCACGACGGCCACCGGCACGCCGGCCACGAGGACCACCACGACGAGCACCGGGCGGCACTGGCGTCACCGGCGGCGGCTGGGAGGGGGGTGGCGGAGCCGCCACGTGCCTCCCCGCCGCCGTCCGTGCGGCCTCGGGCCTCCTACGCTGGCCGCATGACGACCTTCATCCGCTCCGCTCGGTCGAGTGACGCGGAGGCCGTCGAGCGGATCGAGAACGATGCCGACCTGCTGTTGGTCGACCGCCTCCGCGCCGACGTCTGGGCTCCGGCTCCACACGGCGGTGCGCGGCTCGCAGAACCCGGCTTCCTGCTCGTCGCCGAGGCCGACGGCGAGGTCGCGGGGTTCGCGCACGTCCTGGAGGTGGACGGTGTCTGCCATCTCGAACAGCTGTCGGTCCACCCGCTGCTGTCGCGGCGGGGCCTCGGCCGAGCGCTCGTGGAGTCCGCGAAGGACGGAGCCCGCGAGCGTGGGTACGCACGCATCTCCCTCCGCACCTACGCGGACGTGCCGTGGAACGCTCCCTTCTACGCGACGGTCGGCTTCCTCGAGGAGGAGCCGGCCACGTCCTTCCACCGGTCGCTGCTCGAGGTCGAGGCGCAGCACGGTCTCGATCGGTACGGGCGGCGGGTGCAGATGAGCGCGCCCCTCGGGGACCCACGCCCGTAGGAACGGCTGCTCCGGACGAACACGGTCGTGGCGATGCTCGTGCCGGCGATCATGGAGCAGAAGGTGACCTCGCGACAGGCCTGGCGCGCGTGGCGGTACCTGCTCCGGCGCTTCGGCGA
>NZ_JAURUY010000026.1:0-3338 GCF_030803485.1 Curtobacterium sp. 260
GTCAGCCATTGGTGTCTCCCTTCGAGAACCCGCCGGGACACGTTCCCAGCGGTTGCTGTTCACGGATGAGACGGGCTGACACCGAGATTCGTCACGTCCCCCGTTCCGTGTCGGGCATTTCCCCAGGAAACGGACTTCGAGGGCGGTTCCTGTACCCCGATCTGCCACCGGAGCGGGCGTTGTGGTGCGCAACCGGACAGTGGCGGTGCGCTCCGGTCGGAAGACGCACGTCGACGACGGACGGGAGGCGCGACACCGGTCCGGTGCCGCGCCTCCCGTCCGTCCGTCCGTCCGTCCGAGCTCGCTCAGGGCGTCCCGCTGTGCCGGGCGACGAGCGCCGCCACCTCGGCGACGTGTGGTTCCCGCAGCACCGAGCTGTGCTCGGCGTGCACGCGCACCGCCTCCACCGGTCCCCGGAGGTACCGCGCCCACCGGGCCGGACCCGAGTCGTTGCCGTCGGCGACGACGAGCGTGACGGGGCCCGCGTACGGGCGCGGCTCCCACCGGCGGGACACGAGGAGCGCCTGGTCGAAGAAGGCCCGGAAGTGGCGCTGGCCCTGCCAGCGGACCACCCCGGCGCCGACGCCCCGGGCCCGGCGGCCGATGCGCGCGAACGGGGTGGCGGAGCGACTGCGGAGCGCACTGGTGCGCACGGCGAGCCGCCGGAGCACGCCGGGCACCGGACGCGCTGCCGGCCGGCCGAGGTCGAGCTGCCCGAACTCGACGGTGTCGGCCCGCTCGGAGGCCTGCTCGGGCAGGTGGGTGTCGAGCAGGACGACCCGGGCGACCTCGTGACCGGCACCGGCGAGCACCGAGGCCATCTCCAGGGCGACGAGACCACCGAACGAGTGCCCGACGAGGGTGTACGGGCCGGAGGGCTGCACGACCCGCAGGAGCTCGATGTAGCGGCGGGCCATGGCCGGGATGCTCCAGTCCGGCACCGAGCGCCGCTCCAGACCGTGCTGCTGGAAGGCGAACACCGGACGGTCACCCAGGTGACGGGCGAGCGGGACGAACGTCAGTGCCAGGGCTCCGGCACCCGCGACGCAGAACAGGGGGTCGGCGCCGCCCGGTGCACGCGCCGTCAGCGTCACGACGTCCGGGTGACCGGGGACCGCGGCGGCGCCGAGACGGATCCGCGCGGTGAAGCTGCGCAGCGTCGGGTACCGGAGGAGTTCCGACGAGGGGACGTCCACGCCGAGCCGGTCGGAGACGGCGGCGAGCATCTCCTCCGCCGAGAGCGAGTCGCCACCGAGTGCGGAGAAGTCGTTGTCGAGCCCGACCGCCGGCAGCTCGAGCGGCCCGACGGCGGGCAGCCCGAGCACCTCGGCCCAGATATGCCCGACCGCGAGCTGCCACTGGTCGTAGGTGTCCTCGCCGAACGCCGCGCCGTCTCCGCCCACCGTGGTGCTGAGCGCGGGTGCCTCGGGCAGGCGGGTCCGGTCGACCTTGCCGCGCTCGTTCCGGGGCAGCGTCGTCACCGGGACGATCGTGGTCGGCACCATGTGGTCGGGCAGCAGGTCGCGGAGGGCCCTGCGGATCGCGGCCGGTGACGGCGAGCGGCGACCCGGGCGGCTCACGACGTAGGCGACGAGCCGGGTCGGCGCGGGTGGGGCCTGCACCGCGACGACCGCCGCCTCCTGCACCGCGTCGACGGTGCGGAGCGCCGCCTCGACCTCGCTCGGCTCGACCAGGTGCCCGCGAACCTTCACCGCGTCGTCGGCGCGGCCGAGCAGCGTGAGCCGGCCCTGCTCGTCGAAGCGTCCGAGGTCACCGACCGTCCACGTCGGCGTGCCGTCCGCGGCGGTGCCCGCCCGGGTGGCGGTCGCGTCGGGCGCGCCCCAGTACCCGCTCGTCATGGCGTCGGAGACGCAGACGACCGCACCGCTCTCGCCGACGTCGGCGACGGAGCCGTCGGGTCGGCGGACCTCGATGCGCTTGCCCGTGACGATCCTGCCGGCGGGCACGCTCCGCTCGGGCACCGGGTCCCCCGCGCGGATCTCGTGCACGGCGTACACGGCGGTCTCGCTCGACCCGGTCTGGTTGCAGAACGACGCGGCGGGGCCGAGCAGTGGCCGCAGCGCCGCGACGTCCGTGCCCGTCACCGCCTCACCGAGGGTGGCGACGACGCGGAGCGCACGCAACCGGTCGTCGGAGGGGTCGAGGGCGCCGGTGATCGACCGCAGCAGGTGCGGGGTGGTGTGCAGCGTCGTCAGGCGTGCGTCGCGGACCCAGGTGACGAGGCGGTCGACGCCGGTGCGACGCGGATCGGCGACGTGCACGGAGGCACCGGCGTGCAG
The DNA here is from genome assembly GCF_030803485.1 of Curtobacterium sp. 260. Lineage (NCBI taxonomy): Bacteria > Bacillati > Actinomycetota > Actinomycetes > Micrococcales > Microbacteriaceae > Curtobacterium > Curtobacterium sp. 260. The sequence goes on from NZ_JAURUY010000026.1 coordinate 2,301, forward strand.
GGCCGACAGCACGAGCGTCAGCCCGGCGGCGAACCCGTGCGGGAGCACCGAGGCCACGCGGTCCGTCGGGACGAGCCGGAAGGCCTCCCGTTGGGCGACGCTGTCGACGACGAGCTGCCGGTGGGTCATCGTGACGCCCTTCGGCACCCCGGTCGACCCCGACGTGAAGACGACGACCGCCGGGTCGCGACCACCGCGTTCCCGGGCTCCCGGGACGACGGCGAGGTCGCCCTCGGTCGCGGCGGCGGTCCGGGCGTCTCCGAGCAGGTCGTCGAGGGACAGCACCCGGCCGTGCTCGGGGACGAGGGCCACGGCGCGGTCGGCGTGCTCCGCGTCCGCGAGGACGTCGACGATGCCGGCGAGCGCCACCACGTGCTGCAGCCGGGGCCCGGGAAGGGACGGGTCGAGCGCGACGACGACACGGCCCGCGTGCAGGAGCCCGAGGAGGGCGACGACCGACCCGGCGCCGTGCGCGACCATCGCGCCGACGGGGACGGGTGCACGACCCTGCTCGACGTCGACCCCGCGGCCGGTGTGGTCGTCGGGGGTGAGCTGTGCGTCCAGGAGCAGGCCGAGGGCGCGGGCGGTGCGGTCGAGGGCACCGTGGGTGGTCTCGCCGTGCTCGTCGACCAGGGCGAGGGCGTGCGGGTCGCGGTCGGCGACGAGGACCAGACCGTCGAGGACGGACGACTCCGTCCCCGCGTGCGGCGGCGCCGCCGCTCCGGGGTCCGCCGTCGGCTGCCGTGTCGTCGTCGTCCTGTCGGTCGTCGCCGTCGTGTCGGTCGCCGTGGTCACGAGGCCCCCTTCACCGTGCGCGCGGACTGTGGTCGCCCGACGGTACCCCGGGGGTGCGCTCCGCAGTGGGGGCCGTGCGGCAACCCGCGCAGACCTGCGAGGTCCCGCAGCCCGCCAGCGCGGAGGACCGCGTCAGTGGATGCGGAGTTCGGCGACCATCGGGCAGGCGAAGGGGTCGCGTGCGGCGAGACCGACCCGGTTCAGGTAGCGGACGACGATGCCGTACGACCGCAGCAGCGTCGT
>NZ_JAURUY010000027.1:0-1940 GCF_030803485.1 Curtobacterium sp. 260
CCGGGTTAGGACTCTTAGCACCACTGGATTAGCTTGGGCGGTTGTTCGCCGGTACGGGAATATCAACCCGTTGTCCATCGACTACGCCTGTCGGCCTCGCCTTAGGTCCCGACTTACCCAGGGCGGATTAACCTGGCCCTGGAACCCTTGGTCTTTCGGAGGACGGGTTTCTCACCCGTCTTTCGCTACTCATGCCTGCATTCTCACTCGTGTGGCGTCCACGGCTGGATTACTCCGCCGCTTCACTCGCCACACGACGCTCTCCTACCACTCCGCACGACTGAACCACGAAGGCTTGTCTGTGTGCGAAATCTACAACTTCGGCGGTGTGCTTGAGCCCCGTTACATTGTCGGCGCGGAATCACTTGACCAGTGAGCTATTACGCACTCTTTCAAGGGTGGCTGCTTCTAAGCCAACCTCCTGGTTGTCTGTGCAACTCCACATCCTTTCCCACTTAGCACACGCTTAGGGGCCTTAGTTGGTAGTCTGGGTTGTTTCCCTCTCGACGATGAAGCTTATCCCCCACCGTCTCACTGCTGCGCTCTCACTCACCGGCATTCGGAGTTTGGCTGACGTCAGTAACCTGTTGAGGCCCATCGGCCATCCAGTAGCTCTACCTCCGGCGAGAAACACGCAACGCTGCACCTAAATGCATTTCGGAGAGAACCAGCTATCACGAAGTTTGATTGGCCTTTCACCCCTATCCACAGCTCATCCCCTCCATTTTCAACTGAAGTGGGTTCGGTCCTCCACGACGTCTTACCGTCGCTTCAACCTGGCCATGGATAGATCACTTCGCTTCGGGTCTAGGACATGCGACTGAATCGCCCTATTCAGACTCGCTTTCGCTACGGCTGCCCCACACGGGTTAACCTCGCCACATATCACTAACTCGCAGGCTCATTCTTCAAAAGGCACGCCGTCACCCCTACAAGGAGGCTCCGACGGTTTGTAAGCAAACGGTTTCAGGTACTATTTCACTCCCCTCCCGGGGTACTTTTCACCTTTCCCTCACGGTACTTGTCCGCTATCGGTCATCTGGGAGTATTTAGGCTTATCAGGTGGTCCTGACAGATTCACACGGGATTTCTCGGGCCCCGTGCTACTTGGGATACACATCCGGCCATAACACCATTTCGTCTACGGGGCTGGCACCCACTACGGCCCGGCTTTCAAACCGGTTCGACTATGATGCGCTGTAACCGTCCCAGTCCGGCAGAACTGAGCGACGTGTCCCACAACCCCGACCATGCAACGCCCGCCGGCTATCACACATGATCGGTTTAGCCTCATCCGCTTTCGCTCGCCACTACTCACGGAATCACATGTTGTTTTCTCTTCCTGTGGGTACTGAGATGTTTCACTTCCCCACGTTCCCTCTACCCGCCCTATATATTCAGGCGGGAGTCACCAGGTCGACAAGTCGCCTGGCGGGGTTTCCCCATTCGGAAATCCTCGGCTCACAGCTCGATTATCAGCTCCCCGAGGCTTATCGCAGATTTCTACGTCCTTCTTCGGCTCCAGATGCCAAGGCATCCACCGTTTGCTCTTAGAAACTTGACCACAAAGATTAAAATTGCGATCGACTCGAACAACAACCAACCCGAAAGCCGGTCATCATCACGAGCGATCTAAGATGCTCGCGTCCACTGTGTAGTTCTCAACATACGATCGGCACCAGCACTCCCCCACCAACCGGTAGGTTCACCCTGGCCCAACGAAGGACCCGTAGGCCCAACCCCCGCCAACACTCACGTGTCAACAGGAAGCCTGGTCCCTCAGGACCCAACAACGTGCACCAGCCGACCCGCTCACCCCGACCCGTCCCAACCAGCAAGCTGGCGTACTAGGGCCGGAAGCTACGCTCCCGACTGCACTGTCAATGTTCCACCCATGAGCTACCGGCAACCACGTTCGGGTTACTCGGCGCCTGAACCAG
>NZ_JAURUY010000028.1:0-1562 GCF_030803485.1 Curtobacterium sp. 260
GACACCTGCAGAGCAGGGCCGGTCAGATGCTCCTTAGAAAGGAGGTGATCCAGCCGCACCTTCCGGTACGGCTACCTTGTTACGACTTAGTCCTAATCACCGATCCCACCTTCGACGGCTCCTTCCACAAGGGTTAGGCCACCGGCTTCGGGTGTTACCGACTTTCATGACTTGACGGGCGGTGTGTACAAGGCCCGGGAACGTATTCACCGCAGCGTTGCTGATCTGCGATTACTAGCGACTCCGACTTCATGAGGTCGAGTTGCAGACCTCAATCCGAACTGAGACCGGCTTTTTGGGATTCGCTCCACCTTACGGTATCGCAGCCCTTTGTACCGGCCATTGTAGCATGCGTGAAGCCCAAGACATAAGGGGCATGATGATTTGACGTCATCCCCACCTTCCTCCGAGTTGACCCCGGCAGTCTCCTATGAGTCCCCGCCATAACGCGCTGGCAACATAGAACGAGGGTTGCGCTCGTTGCGGGACTTAACCCAACATCTCACGACACGAGCTGACGACAACCATGCACCACCTGTACACCGACCACAAGGGGGCGACCATCTCTGGCCGTTTCCGGTGTATGTCAAGCCTTGGTAAGGTTCTTCGCGTTGCATCGAATTAATCCGCATGCTCCGCCGCTTGTGCGGGCCCCCGTCAATTCCTTTGAGTTTTAGCCTTGCGGCCGTACTCCCCAGGCGGGGCGCTTAATGCGTTAGCTACGACACAGAAACCGTGGAAAGGTCCCTACATCTAGCGCCCAACGTTTACGGCGTGGACTACCAGGGTATCTAATCCTGTTCGCTCCCCACGCTTTCGCTCCTCAGCGTCAGTTACGGCCCAGAGATCTGCCTTCGCCATCGGTGTTCCTCCTGATATCTGCGCATTCCACCGCTACACCAGGAATTCCAATCTCCCCTACCGCACTCTAGTCTGCCCGTACCCACTGCAAGCCCGAGGTTGAGCCTCGGGATTTCACAGCAGACGCGACAAACCGCCTACGAGCTCTTTACGCCCAATAATTCCGGACAACGCTTGCACCCTACGTATTACCGCGGCTGCTGGCACGTAGTTAGCCGGTGCTTTTTCTGCAGGTACCGTCACTTTCGCTTCTTCCCTACTAAAAGAGGTTTACAACCCGAAGGCCGTCATCCCTCACGCGGCGTTGCTGCATCAGGCTTTCGCCCATTGTGCAATATTCCCCACTGCTGCCTCCCGTAGGAGTCTGGGCCGTGTCTCAGTCCCAGTGTGGCCGGTCACCCTCTCAGGCCGGCTACCCGTCGTCGCCTTGGTGAGCCATTACCTCACCAACAAGCTGATAGGCCGCGAGTCCATCCCCAACCAAAAAATCTTTCCACCACCAGACCATGCGGCCAGTGATCATATCCAGTATTAGACGTCGTTTCCAACGCTTATCCCAGAGTCAGGGGCAGGTTACTCACGTGTTACTCACCCGTTCGCCACTAATCACAGGAGCAAGCTCCTGATCATCGTTCGACTTGCATGTGTTAAGCACGCCGCCAGCGTTCGTCCTGAGCCAGGATCAAACTCTCCGTAAAAAA
>NZ_JAURUY010000029.1:0-1429 GCF_030803485.1 Curtobacterium sp. 260
CTCTCAGCGCCGATGGTACTGCAAGGGGGACCTTGTGGGAGAGTAGGACGCCGCCGGACTCAACTTCAGCAACACCAGGAAACCCCTGACCGTGACCGGTCAGGGGTTTCCTGCGTTAACGGGCCGACCCGCACGCCGACACTGCCCTCGACTGCTCGGGCCATGCTGTCGAGCGCAGCGGCGATCGCGCCGTGGCGCGATCCCGCACGATCGGTCACCATCAGAACGTGGCACGACACGTCGGTGATCTGTTCCGGGACGAGCCTGACCAGTGGGGCTTGCGCGGCGACCCGTGGCTCTGGCGAGCTCTCGGTGAGCGGTTCGTGCACGTCACGCTCCCGAGCACGCGAGGTGAGCTCGACGGCATGCTGCGGCGGGGCTTTGCGGCGGAGGTCGGTCGTGCGATGTCAGGAGACGCCGGCGCCGGGGTGTTCGTCGAGCGCTTCGAAAACGGAGGGATGTCCTCCGGGCACGTGTCGCCCTCGTGGTGGTCGGCGACCGGCGTGCCCCTCCTCCTGGGGCGGGCCGGCCTCCCGGGTCTCCGGTACGTCGTGCGGAGCACGGTCGAGCAGGACTGGCGGTCGGTGCGAGCGCTCCGGCTCGAGAACGCGGCGGAGAACCCGGTGTCGTACGGCGCGGACCTCCGGACCACCCTCGCGATGACCGAGGACGACTGGCGGCTGCGGGCGCGGCGCGGTACCGGGCGGGACACCACTGCTGTCGTGGCAGTTGCGGAGGACGGGGCGTGGCTGGGGATCATGGCCGCTCAGCTGCCGGCTGACGATGAGCCTGCCGCGCTGCTCACGGGGGTGTTCGTCCGTCCTCGAGCGCGCGGCCGGGCGAACGGCGTGGCGGACGCGCTCCTCGCGGAGGTCCTCAGCTGGGCCGCCCTCCGTGCCCCGTCGATCCGACTCTGGGTGGACTGCGCTCCGGACGGTGCGCCGGCGCGGGACCTCTACGCTCGCCACGGCTTCCGCAGGACGGGACGCCGGCGCGCGGCCGACGGGTTGCCGAACGCCGTCATCGAAGAGATGGCGACTGCACTCGAGCTCCCGACCGTCCACGGAAGCAGCGGAGAACCGGGCGAGGAGTGAGTCGGTCGCAACGCTGCAACCCGTCCGCTCATCGCCCGACACGCCCGGGATGTGGCCCCACTTGGCAGCGCGTTCACCTCCGCGTAAGGTTGTACCTCGTTGCCGCTGAGGCGGAGAACGGAACGGCCGAGACGGTCACCAGGGCGAGTACCTGGAGATGCAGTCCGGACGGGGTCCCGCTCGGCAACCAACCACCATCCTGACGAGCTGCAAGGTTCGGGGGATGGTGTCGAGAATCCAAGCCCCTCTGATGAGGTACCACTGTGGTGGTGCTGAGTGGGGGGTGCGTCTGGTCCTTGAGAACTCAACAGCGTGCACATTGTCAATGCCAATTA